>NC_019729.1:5377031-5677314 GCF_000317475.1 Oscillatoria nigro-viridis PCC 7112 | reverse complement strand
AACTTTTATTAATTAAGACAGTTAAAAACATAATGCAACTGTAGGTAAAGTCCCCACCCCGAGCTTGATAAGTCATTTGTATTTATTCAATTTTTTATCTAAAATCTCAATTATTGCAGACAAAATTTGAGCAATTTTTAGACCTCAAATCCTAATTGGGCGGTGAGGGAGATATTATTTCAGGCGTCCCCCGTACAGCTAACTTAAAAAAATAGCTCGATCCTTAAACTGTAAGGCATCTAAGCTTTTTGAAACCGTTCAAAAAAATGTCCAAAGTAGTGAAATCTCAAATCTAAAATCACATAACTTAAAATTATCTCATCTGTCATCTGTCATTAGATAGATTTAGCAAAATATAAAACTTATGAGACCAACTTGCCGTCTCACCTAAATGTTACAAAATATTAAAATAAATCACAACCTGAAACCAAATTCAAATCGCTAAAAAGCCTTAATGTAAACAAATTTATGTAAACTTATGAAAGTTAATTAAAGTAAATGTAAAAATATCAGTGGAAATACTGAAATTGATAGATATAATAGGTGGTACAGACGTGGATCTATTGCGGTGATTTGAATAAGGCTGTGAATACTATGCGTACATTGATTCAGCTCACAACAACGGCAACCCTGACTGCCTGCCTGCAAGTGAATACAGTCGGCACCGCAAATGCGGCTCGACTTGCCAGCAACTCAACCACCAACTTCACAAAAGATCGATCGACCTCCACGGTTTGGACAGTTACACCAACCTCTAGGTTGGGAAATCCCCAAGAATACGAACCACCCCCGAACGGGAACCCGAAAAGTGACGGTACGGGAACGCGCTGACCCCAAATTTTCAATAAATTTTCAATCTTCTATTCGCGGAGATTTGTACCAATGGGTTTTCTGGATTAAAGTGTGACTGCACCAACCCGGATCGGTGAGGGGATAGTCAAGTCGGTAATGTCCGCCTCTACTTTCAGTCCGAAAAGCCGCACTTTTGAGAATTAAATAGCCGATATCCAATAAATTGCCAACTTCTCCCCAATTTCTCAGCAGCAGGCTGGTTTCCTCATCCGCAGGTGAGAAATCAAGGATTTTTCCAGCCCGCAACTTCAGCAAAGTTTGACTCAATGGCAACAAGGCAAATTCTTGCCGCCAAATCTCAACTTGGACGATCGCCCTTTCCAAATCCCGCTGTCCCCGGCAAATTCCCGCACTCTGCCACACCAAATTCGGCAATTCTACCCGCAACTTTTCGATCGCCTCAATATCCTTTTCAGAAATCCATTTTTCCAAGATTTCCCCCGCCTCGAACTCATCTGTGAGTGTTTTGGGCTTTCCACCTTCTAGCTGCAAAAGTCCCATCTGCGCCCCAAAAACCAGACATTCCAGCAGCGAATTGCTCGCCAACCGATTAGCGCCGTGTACCCCCGTGCTTGCAGTTTCTCCCACCGCGTACAAACCCGGAATGGATGTTTGGTTGAACTTGTCAGCCACAATCCCTCCCATCCAGTAATGGGCTGCGGGCGTCACCGGCACCGGTTCGGAAAAAATATCAATTCCCCAGTCAGCGCACACTTGAATAATATTCGGAAACCTGTAGCGCAGTCGATCGACCGCAATCGGGCGCAAATCCAGCCAAACGTGAGGTTCCCCCGTCTTCTGCAAGTGGCGGAAAATTGCGCGGCTGACAACATCCCGAGGGGCGAGTTCCCCGCTGGGGTGAAAGTCAAAAGCAAAGCGATATCCCTTACTGTCTACCAAATGAGCTCCTTCTCCGCGCACCGCTTCGCTAATGAGAAACCGAGGCGCGCCCGCTTTGCTCAGCGCCGTCGGATGAAACTGCACAAATTCTAAATCTCGCAGCAGCGCCCCGGCGCGCCAAGCAATTGCCACCCCGTCCCCGGTACTTACTGACGGATTGGTCGTTTGAGCAAAAACCTGTCCGCCGCCGCCTGTCGCCAGCACCACGGCCCCGGCCCGCAGCCACTTGACTTGTGAGCCGCAAATCGAGCTAATCCCCTGGCAGCGCCCGGTTTCGTCTAGCCACAGACTCAAAGCAAAGGCAGGGGATACGAGTTGAATGTTTTTGCGGCTCAATACTTTTGCTGTCAGCGTACTGATAACGGCTTTGCCCGTAGTGTCGGCGGCGTGGAGAACTCGGCGGCGGGAGTGGGCGGCTTCTAGGGTGAGGGCTAAATCTGGGCCGGTGCGATCGAATGCAACGCCCATTTTGACCAGGGAGTCAATGCAAGCAGCAGCTTCCTCGACTAAAAATTTCACCGCCTCCAAATCGCAAAGACCGGCTCCCGCAGCCAGTGTATCCTGAACGTGCAGCGCTGCGGAATCTTCAGGGGCGATCGCCGCCGCAATCCCTCCTTGAGCCCAATCGCTGGCAGAAACAGGCAGGGTATTTTTATTGATCAAGCCCACCTGCAAATGCTCTGGCAGGCAAAGTGCTGTGTACAAACCCGCCGCGCCAGCACCTATTACCAATACGTCAAATTTGTCAGTCATAAGTCTGCCGCCAGTCGATTTTAGATTTTAGATTTTAGTCTACAGATGAATCTGGGGACTTGAACTAATGTCAGTCAAGGGATTTTAGATTTTAGATTTTAGATTTTAGATGAATCAGGGGAACCCGCTTATTTCAATCTAGCGAATTTTGGTCGGCTTTTGCCCAATGGTGGTTGAAAGTAAGTCTTGAGAAATTAAAGGCAGAAGTCATCAGCCTAAGAGAAAAAAATCTTTTCTTTCTGCCGAATACCTTCTGCCCAATGACTTATGCCTTCAAATGAGACCCGGTGCTACCTAGTCGTAGAGACCATTATTCAACCGGTTGTCTCCTTCAATAAAGACTGATTCAACATCAGTTACGGTGAATTTGTCCATGTTAGCTTGCAGCAATTTTTTCTGAGCTTCCGTCAAGTCTGAAATATTGAGTACGTCCTCAACCTTTTCGTAAGGAGCATTCTTAATAATTAGTCGAGCTAAAGTGGGATACAACCCTCGAAATTCCCGAAAATCCCGGACGGCGCTGTTGTTCAAATCAAGTTTTTTGCCGTATTCTGTGGCAAGCTTCTCATCGGCGCGATTGGTTCTAGCCGGAGCTTCAACAGCTAGGAGCGAGGAGGATGGCAAGACGATACGGCTTAAGGACGCCGCCATCGCGCTTTGGTCTCCTGCCCATGCAAAGCAGCCCAGCACTAAGCCCAATACTGCCAATAGACGACCCAATCGTTTCATGAAGTTTTGTCTCCCAATTTCATACACAGCATTTATGTAGAGACTACCATTTTGCTTATGCAGTTTTTCAGATAAATCCGCAATAGGTAGATGGCTGTTATAAACTTTACATTTAGGTATTGACAAAGCCGACGATATATGATATTAAGCGACTTTGAAGCATCGCAGGCAAGTTGATGGAAGGCACTCCCAATTAAAAGCTCGGACTGCCATTTTAAAGGTTTAATTTTTGCCCGGTACGGAATTTTCTAGCTATTGAGAACTCTTTCCTTTCCTTTTGAGAAAAGCGTTCAAGTCACCGTAAGTACCGCCGTAAATCACGCTGGGAGTGTCGTAACCCTTCAAAGCAACGGTGTGCTGCTCGAAAGCGCCCTGGGCCCCCAATTCCGTCAGGTATTCGTAGGTGGTTTTTCCCACAGCGATATCCTTGCCGATTTGCTTGGTGCAAGATTCCAGGCGAAATGCTGCGTTTACAGTATCACCCAAGGCGGTATAGTCCGATCGGTCGCTGCTGCCAGAATTTCCCACCATTGCATAACCGGTATTGATGCCAGCCCCGACTCGCAAAGGAAAAGGCAGGGGGTAACGGCTGCTGAGTTCGTCTGTTGCCTTGTGCAGTTCGCTCAAAGCTTGGCAAATCCGCATCATTTCCTCGCTGCTGACACCGCTGGTTTTGTGGAACCAGACTGCCATGATGGCATCGCCGATGTATTTGTCCACCCAACTGCCGTGTTCGCGAATGATCTGTCCTGCTTTGCGGAACCAATTACCGATGACTTCCGAGAGGAGGGTTTCGTCTAGCTGCCTAGTCAAAACTGTAAAGTCTCGGATGTCCATTACCATGACGCTAATCAGGCTACGCACCGTCAAAGTCGCCGTAAAATCTTCAGAGTCTGTCTCGTGTATTGGATCGTGGCGGTGGCCGGCGGTTGGGTTGTAGAAGTCCAATTCGGTTTGACCGAAAATAATCCGATCGCCATTTCTGAGAGTTACAGGAATACTGACCCGCCGCCCGTTGACAAAAGAACCATTGCGGCTGCCCAAGTCGATCAGGTAGAACTCTCCTGTCTCCATTTGCTGTAACATCGCGTGATTGCGGGAAATCCAGCGATCTGTCAGTACAAAATTATTGTCATCGCTCCGCCCTACTGTCCAGCAATTGCTGCCGGAGAGCGGCAAGTAGCGATTGCCGCCTTTCTCTGTACGAAGTACCAAATGTGGATTGGCTTGCAAAGTCACCACAGCCCTAAAAACGACATCAAGTCAACCGGTTTGAGGTTTTAAACTTTAAATTTTAACTTTACCGCGTGGCTTATGACTGAGATTGCTGTTAAAAAACCTCAAATCGACCGTTCTCAAATCTAAAATTGTTTAGTCGATCGTCGATGCACAAAACCATACAGGATTGCCGAACCACAATTCGATCGCCGGCAAAGGTAGTTATGGTTCGATCATAAGCGAAATTGTCATGTTTTTCACCCCAAAGATCTATCTGGGGAGTTAAATTTTGTGCTTTTTTGCTGAAAATACAACTGTCTACCAATATTCTACGTAATGTCACGGCTCCCACTGCGAGCCAAGTTTTATTTATACTAACGGGGCATAAAAAAACTGAAAAATGGCTCTCCGGCTCCGACCGAGAATTGTTAAACACAAGGTATCTTTAAGATTTGTTGCTTAACTTCAGGTTTTTGAAGATATCAACAAAGCCTTTTCCTCGCTGCGGCGGTCAATAAGTTGGACATACGAGAATTTTATGTTGTCGAAAAGAATTTTGCCTTGTTTGGATGTGAAAGCCGGTCGCGTCGTCAAAGGTGTCAATTTTGTCAATCTTCAGGATGCTGGCGATCCGGTAGAAATGGCTCAGGTTTACAATGATGCGGGTGCTGACGAGTTGGTGTTTCTGGACATTACGGCGACTCACGAAGACCGGAATATTATGATCGATGTGGTGTACCGAACGGCCGATCGAGTATTTATCCCTTTGACGGTGGGCGGCGGCATCCAATCCTTAGACACAATTAAAAGTTTGTTGAGGGCGGGCGCTGATAAGGTGAGCATTAATTCGGCGGCGGTGCGCGATCCGAGTTTAATTGACAAAGCGAGCGATCGATTTGGCAATCAGTGCATTGTAGTGGCGATCGACGCCCGCAAACGGCAAGATGCGGATAATCCTGGTTGGGACGTGTACGTGCGCGGAGGGCGAGAAAATACCGGGCTAGATGCACTCGCCTGGGCAAAAGAAGCCGAACAGCGCGGCGCCGGCGAAATTCTGGTGACAAGCATGGACTCGGACGGCACTCAAGCCGGTTACGATTTGGCATTAACTCGAAGCATTGCCGAAATGGTCGAAATTCCCGTCATTGCTTCCGGCGGCGCCGGCAACTGCCACCACATCTACGAAGCCGTGACACAGGGCAAAGCAGAAGCTGCACTGCTGGCTTCCCTGCTGCATTACGGGCAACTCAGTGTAGGAGAAATTAAAACTTATCTAGCAAAATTTCAAGTTCCCGTGCGACAGCAGCAGCCATTAGTTATTAGTCATTAGTCAGTGGATAGTCGGGCGCATCTCATATCTTGCAGCATTTTCAACAAACCGCTCTGCGGGTTCACTCAAGCGCCCTCTCACATTGCAAACAGGCTAAATAAACCCGCCCCCACCCCACGATCAAACCAGTTACTGACATTGATACCGCTATGTGAGGCGGAGCCGAAGGCACTTATAGAGAATTTTTTGATTCTACACAAGTGCCTTCTACATCAATCTCTTGGGGCGATCGACACCAGTCATCTAGAAATATTCCCTGAGAAGGATTTCAACTACCAGCTTTTTCAGCTAAATATTATATATTAGCTCAAGTTGAGAGAGAGCAACGGTTGCTTTTCTCAAACTTGAGTTAAAGATTGTGCAGAATTTGATTGAGCTTCAGCCTGTTAACAATCTTAGCGATCGAAACTTCTAAAAACGGAGAAATTTTGTATGTCTTTTATCAGCTTTAACCTCCCTGCCAAGCGTTTAGTTCGCACTTTAATAGCTGTTTGTTTTTGTGCCTTGATGTTTGTTTCTAACGCTTTCCCGGCTTTTGCCGTTACCAGCAGCCCCACCAAAGGTGAAGATAAACTTTTAGGGATTGAAAAAGAATCTCAAGAAGCTGTACTGAAAAAACCCATGTCCTTGGAAGAAACTCAAGAAAAAGCCAGCAAAGGTCCGAACGAAGTTCAGGGAGACGCTGACATTGATAAAATGAAAAATCCTTCCAATACACAAGCTACATCCTTTGAGCAACAAGTCAAAAAAGCTGTCAGCAAAATCAAAGACTAACTCAGCGCGCAGCAGTCAGTATCAAAGAGTAGGGACACGGCAATGCGGTGTCCCTGCAAATATCTGGGTAGAGACGCCATCGCCGCATTCCTACCCAAATATTTTATGTTTTAAATTTAGATCGAGTTTTCAGAATTGGTATCAGATAGAATAAAAAAGTGGAAAGGACTTGGCATCTTTTGGCTTTACGAACACTCTTTGCTGGGGCTGCAACTGCAAGCTATCGAATCTTTCTCTAGTCAAATTAGCGTTTACTACTTGACCGTCATCTAAGGTTAATTCTACCTGAATTTCCCATCCTAAATGAATCAAGCGACTGATTCTTGCAGGCACTGTTGCATTATTTTCTGTAGTTTCAATTACTACGTCGTGAGGACGCAAGAAAATCTCTGGGTTGGCTGAGTCAAAGCCGTTGTCTTGAAACATTCTTGAACTGCTGGGCAATACATTGACTGGACCGATAAAACTCATTACGAAAGCACTCGCTGGATTGTCGTAAATTTCTGCGGGTGTGCCGACTTGTTCGATTTTACCTTTATTCATTACTGTAATTCGATCGGCAACTTCCATCGCTTCTTCTTGATCGTGCGTCACAAAGACTGTGGTAACGTGAACTTCGTCGTGCAGTCGCCGCAACCAAGCACGCAAATCTTTGCGAACTTTGGCATCGAGAGCTCCAAAAGGTTCGTCTAGCAGTAACACTTTCGGTTCCACAGCCAGGGCTCTGGCGAGGGCCACCCGCTGTCGCTGGCCTCCTGAAAGTTGCGACGGGTATCTATCGCCCAATCCTGACAATTGCACTAAATTCAACAATTGTTCTACCCGCGCTTTGACTTTCGCGGGTGGTGTTTTCTGAATTTGCATCCCGAAAGCGATGTTTTTTCGCACTGTCATGTGCTTGAATAGCGCGTAGTGCTGAAACACGAACCCAATTTTGCGCTCTTGGACGCTAGTATTGGTCGCATCTTGGCCTGTCAGCCAGATTTTGCCGGAGTCGGGCATTTCTAAACCGGCAATCAGCCGCAGCAGTGTAGACTTGCCGGAACCCGACGGGCCCAGCAATGCGACTAGGGAACCCGATTCAATTTTTAAGCTGACTCGATCGAGTGCTTGGAAACTGCCAAACTGTTTTGATACGTTTTCTACAACGATGCCCATAGGTAGGAAGAAGGAAGAGGGAAGAGGGAACAGGGAAGAGGGAACAGGGAAGAGGGAAGACGCAGGATACAGGAAGCAAGAGGCAAGAGGCAAGAGGGAAAAATGTTAATCTCCGGTTTGTGCATGGGTTAAGGTAAGTTTTTTTATAGCACGATCGCACATCAGTTTGTTAATTTTAGGGTTTTGGCGATCGGTCAGTTGATTTTAGATTTTAGATTTTAGATTTTAGATTGGCGTTGCATAATTGCGGGATGATTTTGATTGTTTTGCGGGATGGGCGTCCCGCCCGAAAGCGTGTATTTTCACAGCAGGCGGGACGCCTAACCCCTACTACCCAAAAGAATCATCCTCAAATTATGCAACGCCTTTAGATTTACTTGCAGCGCAGTGAATCTGGAAGATGGAACAGGAGTCTAAAATTTTGGGTTCTCCAGGAAAGGAGTCGGGGCTTTGTATCGGTTTTTGGGCGGTGTCAAACAGCCGAAAATTAAAAAAAATGCACCTCCAAAACAAAACAACACAATTCTTTGCCACCAAAGTTGGCGTTTGGTACTACAATGCAGCAAAAGTTCAAGCGTTTTTGACTTCAACGGCTGAGGGGATAAAGGAAAATGGGAGATGTTGGACGTGTGCCTGTAGGAATTATCGGCGCTTCAGGGTACGGCGGCGTGCAACTTGTGCGACTGCTGGCAGATCACCCAGGGGCTGAAGTAGTCTATTTGGGCGGGGATAGCAGTGCGGGAAAACCTTTTTCCAGCCTTTATCCGCATCTGACTAACTGCATTGATTTGACAGTCGAGGCGATCGACCTAGACAAAATAGCAGCAAAATGTGAAGTTGTGTTTCTGTCGCTGCCGAACGGTTTAGCTTGCAACATGGCACCGACGCTGATCGAAAAAGGTTGCAAAGTCTTGGATTTGTCGGCTGACTACAGATTTGAAAATCTGGAAACTTACAAAGCTTGGTACGGCGGCGAGCGATCGGACTCTGAACTGGCTGCAACGGCTGTTTACGGTTTGCCAGAATTGTATCGCGATCGAATTAAAGACGCTCAGTTAGTAGGCTGTGCCGGCTGCTACGTCACTGCTAGTTTATTGGCCCTGGCACCTTTGCTAAAACAAGGGCTCATCGTGCCAGAAACAGCAATTATCGACGCCAAATCCGGTACTTCGGGAGGGGGCCGCAAAGCCGAAATAAATCTGTTGTTGGCTGAAGCAGAGGGTTCTCTGGGCGCTTACGGCGTTGGCCGCCACCGCCACACGCCAGAAATCGAGCAAATTTGCAGCGATTTAGCGGGACACGATATTAAAGTTCAGTTTACTCCCCACCTAATTCCGATGGTGCGCGGAATTCTGGCGACTGTGTACGCAACTTTGCGCGATCCGGGTTTGGTGCGGGAAGATTTAATCACTATTTTCAGCGCTTTTTACCGCAATAGTCCTTGGGTAAAAGTGTTACCGGCTGGAGTTTATCCGCAAACAAAATGGGCTTGCGGCACAAACCTTTGTTATATCGGCATCGAAGTCGATCCGCGTACTGACAGGGTGATCGTGCTGTCGGCGATCGACAATTTAATTAAGGGACAAGCCGGTCAAGGCATCCAGTGCATGAACTTGATGATGGGCTGGGAAGAAACTTTGGGTTTGCCACAATTGGCTTTCTATCCTTAATTATTGGGCATGGGGAATTGGGCATCGGGAATTGGGCATCGGGAATCGGCAATTTACATCCTGTAGGGGCGGGTTTTACCAGAAATAATTGTCTAAAACCAACAATCTCGTAAACCAGCCCCCACCCATTACCAATTACCAATTACCTGTTTGCCCCATGCCCGATGCCCTCTTTGGCCGATGCCCGATTACCAAGTGTTATTTTGGCCCGTAACCGATCGACCCAGCATAAATTGCCCGATCGCCCAATTCGTCCTCAATCCGTAACAAACGGTTGTATTTGGCAACTCGTTCGCTGCGGCATAGCGAACCAGTCTTGATTTGGCCTGCGCGAGTCGCTACCGCTAAATCGGCAATTGTGGTATCTTCAGTTTCACCGGAACGGTGGCTGATGACCGCTCGATAGCTGTTCCGTTTGCCCAGGTCGATCGTATCCAAAGTCTCTGTCAAAGAACCAATTTGATTCAGCTTAATCAAAATCGAATTGCTAGCTTTCAAATCAATTCCTTTTTGCAGCCGCGTGCGATTAGTAACAAACAAATCGTCACCTACCAACTGAACTTTGCTGCCCATTTTCTGCGTCAGCGCTACCCAACTTTCCCAATCGTCTTCATGCAAACCATCTTCAATGGAAATAATGGGATATTGACCCACCAAACCATCCAAATAATCGATTAATTCTGCCGGCGAATGAGCCACACCGTCGTAAGTGTACTGCCCATCTTTGTAAAATTCGCTAGCAGCAACATCCAAAGCTAAAGCAACTTGTTCACCGGGTTTGTAGCCAGCTTTTTCAATAGCTGCAATCAACAAATCCAAAGCTGCTTGATTGGATTTAAGATTAGGCGCAAAACCGCCTTCATCACCTACACCAGTCAGCAAACCCTCAGCTTTTAAGACTTTACTCAATGATTCAAATACCTCTGCACCCCAGCGTAAAGCTTCTTTAAAAGATGGCGCGCCCACAGGGACAATCATAAATTCTTGAATGTCCACATTATTGTTAGCGTGAGAGCCCCCGTTGATCACATTCATCAGAGGTACTGGCAAAACGTTCGCCAGGGGCCCGCCCAAGTAGCGGTAAAGGGGGAGTCCTAAAGTCTCGGCGGCCGCCTTTGCTGTGGCTAAGGAGACTCCGAGAATGGCATTTGCGCCGAGGTGGGATTTGTTCGGCGAACCGTCCAAGTCAATCATGGTTTTGTCTACCAGCGCTTGGTCGAGCGCATCTAGATTAGCCAAAGCGGGGGCAATTTTGTGCTCGACGTTATCGACGGCTTTGAGGACTCCTTTGCCGCCGTAACGTTTGTTGTCGCCATCGCGGAGTTCGTGGGCTTCAAAAGAGCCTGTAGAGGCACCGCTGGGGACTTGGGCGAGCCCCACAACACCGTTGGCTAGGTAAACTTCAGCTTCAATCGTGGGGCGGCCGCGGGAGTCGAGGATTTCTCTGGCTTGAATAGATTCGATCGCAGTGTCTAGCATATTAATTATTCCCGACTAAACTCAAGGTTTCATGACAATTAGCAGTCTCTGGGTTTTCCCACGCTGACTGCTGACGGGTAATAGAGTACGCGATCCCCAGAATTATTGGTGCACAGTTCAAAATATTTGCGGATTTGGACGAGCAGATTGGTGTCAATAACCTAGGCTTGTTGAATAAAGGCCTCCGGCAAGTTTGACAGTCATCAGTAAACAGGGTAGAAACCCCGTCCTTATAGGACGGCTTTACTCTTCAATTGCATAAGTTGCATGGAAATAAAAATACGCATAAATAGTACCATTTTGTGCGCTGCCAATATGGTACTATTTTAGATAGTAAATCAACCCCGCTATGAAAGCAAGATATCGCTACAGATTCTATCCAACAGACCAACAACGACAGAGTTTAGCTCAGTTGTTTGGCTGCGTGCGTGTAGTCTGGAACGGTGCGATTCGTTTGCTAGAAACCAAATCCAATAAGAAGGGTTTGGGGGATTAGCAGCAAGGACAAAAATAGGGAGTAATCCCGAAAATGAACCTTGACAACTGAGCGACCATGAGGGTGCAAAACCCTCCCCTGTAGATGCCAGGTGAAAGCACATCCCCTGCGGTAGCGACTAGCCCTCAATCCGTAGAGCGGGGATGAAAGCCTCTCAACACTTCCAGTTCAGGATAGTGCGGGGCAAGCAAAGAACCCATGAGTAAAACATTACGTCTGAATCCACGACTGAACCATCGTCAACTACAACCAGCAAAAAGGACTGATTAGCTGGAGCCAAAAAGGCAAAGGAAAAAAAGGTTGGCGGTTCGTTCCCCGACCAACAGCATCTCTAAATAAACCCGGTGGATAGTGGAGCTCTAAAGGTTCATAGCATGGTCGTTCGGAACGAAGTAACCCCTCGTATGTTCTCTCGGAAATCAAATACCGTGAGCAGGTGCTAACCGGATGCTGCGAGTGGGTGGGATTGAGTCAGAAGCAAACGCCTTGCTGTAATGACAAGGATATGCAGACAGACTCACGGTGATAAGGAAGGAATAGTGTAGAGTAGCAGTACAAATGTCTAAAACACTGAGCAATCAGATGGTGGAATGGAGAGAGACGGACTGGCGTAAGCTGGAACGGCGAATCTTTAAGCTGCAAAAAAGAATATTCCAAGCCTCTAGTCGTGGTGATTTGAAAGCAGTCCGCAGACTCCAGAAGACATTGATGAGGTCTTGGTCAGGAAAGATGCTAGCTGTACGTCGCGTGACGCAAGACAACCAGGGCAAGAAAACAGCCGGAGTAGACGGAGTTAAATCACTCTCACCCGTCCAAAGGATAGCACTGGTGGAAAAACTTGAGCTAAAGGGGAAAACCAAACCCACTCGACGGGTATGGATTGACAAACCAGGAACGGATGAAAAACGCCCCCTTGGTATTCCCACGATGTACGACAGAGCGCTTCAGGCGTTAGTGAAATTGATGCTTGAACCGGAGTGGGAAGCAAGGTTTGAACCCAACTCCTATGGATTCCGACCAGGACGTTCATGCCATGATGCTGTCGAGGCAATCTTTAACGCTATTAAGTCAAAGGCTAAATATGTGCTGGATGCCGACATCGCGAAATGCTTTGACCGCATAAACCACGGGGAACTTCTCAAAAAATTAAATACATTCCCGACCTTAAGACGCCAGATAAACGCTTGGCTCAAATCGGGAGTGATGGATGGCAATCAATTATTCCCCACATCTGAGGGTACGCCACAAGGCGGGGTCATCTCTCCGCTACTGGCAAACATTGCCCTTCACGGGATGGAAGAACGGATAAAGCAGGTGGCTGAAACATTGCCAACACCACGAGGACATAGTAAGCGAGGAAATCGCCAATCTCTAAGCCTAATCCGGTACGCCGACGACTTCGTAATACTGCACGAGGACTTAACCGTTGTCCATAGATGTAAAGAAGTGATTTCTGAGTGGCTAAACGGCATTGGACTTGAATTGAAACCAAGTAAAACGCGCCTTGCCCATACATTGAATAAACATGATGAGCAAGACGCGGGGTTTAACTTCCTGGGGTTTAATATCAGACAGTACCCAGTAGGTAAATATAACACGGGTTGTAATCCTCATGGGGAACCACTTGGATTCAAGACGCTCATCAAACCCAGCAAGCAGAAGCTAAAGCTACACTATGACAGTATCTCTGAGGTAATAGAACAGCATAAAACAGCTCCACAAGCTGCGCTGATAACTCATTTAAATCCAATCATCAGAGGATGGGCTAACTATTACCGCACTGTTACCAGCAAGGAAACATACTCCGAACTGGGACACAAAGTGTACAAGAAGCTAAAAAGCTGGGCACATAGACGCCACCCGAATAAATCAGGGGAATGGATAGCCAACAAATATTGGCAAACCATAGGCGATGATAACTGGGTATTCGCAACCAGGCAAGAAAGGAAAAACCCCTTGCGGTTACAAAATCACAACGCTACAGATATCGTGCGTCATGTGAAAGTCAAAGGCGATGCTAGTCCCTATGATGGCAACCTTGTGTACTGGAGTGCAAGAATGGGCAAAAACCCCGAAGTCCCTAAAGATGTGGCAACACTCTTGAAACGACAGAAAGGCAAATGTACCCACTGCGGATTACACTTCACAGAAGAATCGGTGTTAGAAGTAGACCACGTTATCCCTAAGTCGAAAGGCGGAAAGGATAGCTATGACAATTTGCAACTACTCCACCGACATTGCCACGATGAAAAGACAACCAAGGATGGAAGTCTTGGCAACAAATCTGGCTGTAATCGCGCCAAGCCTTCACCCTCAAAAACGGGGAATAGAGGTACTCATGACAAGAGCCTTATTACTGAGGAGCCGGATGAGGTGAAAGCTTCACGTCCGGTTTTGAAGACGAGCAGGGCTGGTGACAGCCTTGCTTAGTTTACCATGCTTTAAATTTGTGCAAAAGTTCGGAAAAATTGCCCAATTACAATCAACTGTCAGGTTTATTAACTGCATCCAAAAAGACTCAAGAGCGGAGTTGGCTTAACAATGTGTCTTGCGTTCCCTTGCAACAATCTCTGCGGCACTTATCAGTAGCATACAAAAATTTTTTCAATTCCCGCAAGGGGAAGAGAAAGGGAATAAAAGTTGGGACACCCAAGTTTAAGAAAAAGACCAACAGCCAATCTGCGGAGTTTACCAAATCCGGGTTCTCTATTAAGGGATGCCAAGTCTACTTAGCTAAGGTAGGAGATGTCAGTCCGATTTTGTCGAGGGAATTACCTTCAGAACCTAGCTCTGTAACGGTAATTAAGGATTGTGCAAACCGCTACTTCCTCAGTTTTGTAGTCGAAATAAATCCTGCAAGTCCGCTCCCGAAGAACCAATCAGTGGGGATAGACTTGGGGCTAAAAACTTTTGCCTCCCTCAGTGATGGAACGCAGGTAAAAAGCCCGGATTACTCGAAACCCGACCGCAAAATCAGGAAGTTGCAAAGGAAGTTAGCCCGCCAACCGCATGACTCAAGGCGCAGGAACAAGACTCGAATTCGGATAGCCCGCCAGTACAACAAGATAGCAGACACCCGCGCCGATTTCCTGCACAAATTGTCAACCAAAATAGTCAGAGAAAACCAAACTGTTGTTTTGGAAGATTTAAACGTGTCGGGGATGGTAAAAAATCGACGCTTGGCAAGAGCAATTAGTGGGCAAGGATGGTATCAATTCCGAGTTCTCTGCGAAGCTAAGTGCGATAAGTTGGGACGCGATTTTAGGGTAATTAGTAGGTGGGAGCCTACCAGTCAAGTTTGCTCTGAATGCGATTTTAGATGGGGAAAGTTAGACCTTTCTGTTCGCGAAGTTGTCTGCATCAATTGCGGGACGCATCACGACAGAGACGGAAACGCCGCTAAAAATATAGAGAAAGTCGGGATGGGATATTGCCACGACTCTAAACGGACGCAGAGGGAAAGTAAGACTACGACCGTAGCATCTCCCAATGAAGCGTCAAGAATCACTGCCCTTTTAGGGCGGTGAGTATATCAATGGATTGTTTTAACCCCAGATTCCCGCAGATTTCTTAATTGGAACCTTTGTTAAAATCAGAATGTTAACAAAGTCCATCAAAAAAGGAGAAAATTAGGATGTTAGAAACAAATCTCGGAGAAATTAGAGCATTAGCTGAAAATCCAGACCCAATGATTGCCGATCCCCCAAACATCAAATTACTCACAGGGCCATTGCCAAATCCAGGCAGCGACCCCAACTTTTTTGACTTAACTCCCAATGACGACGCAGTTCAATTAGCAAATGGAATTCTGCGGAATACTCCCGGAGGTTTGCGTGCCTTAGCTGGTAACGATTTTGTCAGAGGTTCCGGTGGTGCGGAACTGATGAACGGCAACAGCGGCACAGATACTTTAATCGGAGGTTGCGGCAGCGATACTATTCGCGGCGGCCAAGATTTTGACATTCTTTATGGAGAATGTGGCAGCGATTTTGTCAGCGGAGATCAAGGTAATGATTACGTTTCTGGAGGCACGGCAAATGACTTTATTCGCGGCGGTAAAGGGAATGATGCTTTAGTAGGAGAGAGTGGAAATGATACTCTAATCGGTGATGCTGGAATTGATAGACTTTGGGGAAGTCAAGGCGCAGATTTGTTTGTCATCCGCACAGAAGTGGGAGCAACTTCGGGGGAAATTGGTTCGGTTCAACCGCCTCCTAGTGGCAATTTTGATGTAGATGAAGTGCCTGCCGATTTTATTCTCGATTACAATCCGGCTGAAGGTGATGTAATTGGATTGGCGGGAGGATTGACGCGAAATGATATTGTTTTGAGCGAAAGGTTTTTAACAATTGGTGATGCCAGAGATTACGATAGCAGCGGGCCTTTTCCTCCGGGAATTCCTCGAACGGCTGATTTTAGAATTTTAAATACTAAGGCGACGGTGATTCGGGAAGCTAGCACCGGCAATATCTTGGGTTTGGTGAAGGATGTTTCGCCGAGTCAACTTCAGTTTATATCTGTGTCTGACGGGACGATCGCTCTAGGATAATTACCAACTGGTGGGCAAGGCTAATTTGCATAGCACGGACGGGCTAAATGCCCATTCCACAAGAGGAAAGGCAAAATTCATACTCTTCCTAGGCTATACCTGGGAACACATTTCACTGTTGCTCTGCCTCCCGATTTATGAGATTACGGGCCATGTAAATTATCCCCTGTCCACCAAACTTTAAGATTGCCAGAAATCCGCCGCATCATATCCCATTTCGGTGAGCATTTGCCGCAGCAGAGGTAAGCTCAAACCGATCACATTCGTGTGACATCCTTCGATTTTTTCCACAAAAAAGCCGCCTTTACCTTCCAGTGCAAAACAGCCTGCACAGGCGAGGGGCTCTCCGGTAGCGACGTAGGCTGCAATTTTGCGCGAGGTAACTTCCGCAAAATGAACTTTTGTAACTTGACAGCGAATGACCGATCGCGACCTTGCCTCATCAAAGTCATCGAATCTAGTATCAATTAAAGCATGACCCGTATATAGTTCGCCCACCTTACCGCGCATTTTATGCCAGCGCGAGATTGCTTCTTCCGCATCCTTGGGTTTGCCGTGAATTTCGCCATCTACGAGCAAAATTGAATCGCATCCCAACACCAAACACGATTGGGGATTGGGGATTTGCGGGTGAGAATTAGCCAGTAAAAACTTAGCTACAGCCTCAGATTTTCCCTCTGCTAAAACCTGTACTAATTTAGTGGCATCTCTCATTTGTATTTCCCCTTCATCAAAGTCGCTGGGGCAAATCACAGCTTGAATGCCGGCATTTTCTAGCAGGCGGCGGCGCGCTGGAGAAGCTGAAGCTAATACAAAAGTTGGAATCTTCATAAGTTAAGAAGTGAGTTGACAGTTGTCAGTTGTCAGTTGTCAGTTGGCAACTAACCCATGCCCGATGCCCCATGCCCTCTTTGGCCCATGCCCTGTTTGGCCGATGCCCCATGCCCCATGCCCTCTTTGGCCCATGCCCTCTTTGGCCCATGCCCGATGCCCTAATAAACAGAGAAAGATTTAACAACTTTCTCAAAAGCTTCTTTTACCTTGGGCCAGCGTTCTTCGGTAGTGGACACGTTAAGCGTAAAAAGTTTGCCGCGGCTGACTGCTACACTCGCTAAGTTGTGGCGTTCTTGGTTTGGCAACTTAACGGCGTATTCTAAAATGTAATAGCTTTTCGATCGCGATTCGCGAGCTTCTGCATTGACTAATTCAGCTTCGCGACCGGAATCAGCCGGGGCGATCGCACTTTTGCTGAGCTTGTATCCCACATCCGTCGGCGAGCCCAAATCTGCCAGAGTTTTGCCCTCGGAGACTGGACTGATTACCACGCTGACGTTCTCGGTTTGCTGAATCAAATCGCGGAACACAACATCTGGCCCGTTAGAAACCGCGATCGGCAGCCAGCCGTTAGGATAGAGAAATTGATAGCCGTCGCCAGTATCAACGTAGCTTTTGAGTCCGGTGACTTTAGAGACACAACCGGTCAAAGTGAGGCTGAGAACCACCAGAAGTATTGCCGCAATTCGTTTGAGCATTATTTTTACGGGTAGGGTAACACTAAAATATTTAATTTTAATTGTCTCACCAAACCTCGCTCCTAAAAATAGTTAAGCTATGCTCGCGGTTTGCGTACTGCCCGCGAGGCATAGCCGTAGAGTCTAATTTTTAACAAAATCATTAAAGGTGAGTCAGCCAGCTAATCAGTCCGTGCTTGGTAGAAACTTCTAAAGCCAAGAGAGAAACAAAACCAATCATGGCAAGGCGACCGTTTAAGCGTTCTGCGTAAGGAGTGAAGCCGGTGCGGGGTTCGTCATCGATGTATACTGTCGGCTCGATCGCAAAATTGTTCATTTTGCCTTGGTCGTCCAGCATTAAGCCTCGGTTACTCATGTTTTTTTTCTAAATTGTTTTTCGTGTACTGTAAATAAATGTAACAGACTTGTGAAGATATGTAAAGGATTGTGAGAAATTTTTTTTAAATACCCCGATCGGACACCAGTAAAAAAAAATGCAACTGTAGGCCCGTACTCTAAACCCTTATATAGTCAGTCTTTCCCAAATCTAAAATCCAAAATCTAAAATCTAAAATGGTATGACTGTGGGTAGACTATGGGCCCCGGAGGGGGGAGGATAGAGTGGAGAGGCACAAAAGTCGATGGTGTGTGGCAAATCCAGTCTGGGTTTGACAAAAATTGTGGAACGGAGGAAAAATTTATGCGGGCCAGTCTGGAAATGCGGTGGTTTTATAGCGGTGCACTGCCAAAATCTATCAATCAATGGTTTGGAAGCGAGAGTCTCGGCGGGTATCTTTCGCCTCCTGAAGAGCGGGAAGACATATATTTGCTAGTACCAAACTGCGACTACTTGGGAGTGAAGCTGCGCGGGAAAACCTTGGAGGTAAAGTGGCGCCAGGGAGAGTTGGGGACGATGCAGTTCGGCAACCGCTGGGAAGGCAAAGCCGAGAAGTGGTTGAAGTGGGTTTGTGCGGACACGATGGCGCCGATACCGGCGGATATTGTGGCAACAGGAAAGTGGGTGGGAGTCAAGAAAAAGCGAGCGCAGCGTCTTTACCAAGTTTCGACCCCTGGTTCCCTGATGTCTGTGCCTGTGGAAGCGCCAATTCCCCAAGGTTGCACCGTGGAACTTACTCAGTTGAACATTAACGGCAGCGCGTGGTGGACTTTGGGATTTGAAGCGTTTGGCAGCGAAAGTTGTTTGACAGAAAGCCTGCAAACAGTAGCTAGTTGGACTAGCAAGAGTTATCAGGCGCAAAAGTTGAAAGCTGAGGATTCTTCTGCTTATCCGATTTGGCTGGGCAGCAAGTAATATCAAACCCGGCTTTAATAATACCTCCTGTATTTTTTAGTCGCCCTCTGCTGGGACGATAGGCAAGTTTAGACGCGGTTTCAACCTCCGAGTCTGGCAGTCCTGGACGCAACTGGCATATATAGTAAGGTGCTCTGCTACCGGAAATCTTCAATAAAGTTTCTATAACGGAGTCTGATGGATCTGAGATGTTGCACCATTTTCAATTAGGTTTTTTAGGGGCGGGCTCTCCTGCCCACCCCACAAGAAAACTCACTCTTCGCTTCAGTTGCCGGAAAGCCTGTTAAGCGAGAATGGTGCAAGATGCACCCTAAAAATCGATCGTCCTGTGACAGTTGGCCTTAGTCCGAACTGAGCGAGGGGGTTTCTAACTCTTCCCCCTCTCTCCCCTTCTCCCCCTCTCCTCTTCTCTTTACTTTCCCAGCACTTCTGAGAATTTGACAAGCCAAAATCGCCGCCCCAAACCCGTTATCAATATTCACCACGCCCACACCAGCCGCACAAGAATTGAGCATAGTTAAAAGAGGAGCAATCCCGCCAAAACTCGCGCCGTAACCCACACTCGTCGGCACAGCAATCACCGGACAATCTGCCAAACCCGCCACCACACTCGCCAAAGCACCTTCCATACCCGCCACCGCAATCAACACATCAGCACCGACAATAACGTGCCGGTTGCTCAGCAAGCGGTGAATGCCGGCAACTCCGACATCCCACAAACGCCGCACCTGAAAACCGCAAAGTTCCGCAGTAACTGCAGCCTCTTCCGCTACAGCTAAATCCGCCGTTCCCGCACTGATAATAGTCACAGTACCCGGATGCTGCGGAGTTGGGGAATTAGCAGAAATTGCACAAATTCGAGCCTTTTGGTAGTAGCACAAATCGGGTATTTTTTGCTGCAATTGCTCGAAAACTTCCGGTTCGATTCGCGTCGCCATCACGGCAGAATTTCGCCCGCGCATCGCCTCGATAATTTCAACAATTTGGTCTGGCGTTTTCCCCGGGCCCCAAATTACTTCGGGAAAACCCGTTCTGAGAGTGCGGTGGTGGTCAATTTTGGCAAAATCGCCGACTTGTTCAAAGTCAAAATGCTTTAATTTATCCAAAGCTGCGATCGGGCTAATATCGCCGGCAGCCACAGATTCGAGTAACTTCTGTAAAATTTCAGGTTCCATTAATTAATGACTGACTAATAACTGCTGACTGCTGATTAACGATCGCCCAAAAACGGATACACGCCCCCATTTCTGCCGCGATCGACCCCAAATTTTAGACTAAGGTTCAAGTTCCCAGATTCATCTTTAGAGTAAATCAAATCTAAAATCTAAAATCTAAAATCTAAAATCGACTGACTATTCTGTTATTTTCAACTCGTACAAATTCCAGAAAGCACCGCCGAGGGCACTGTAGCGAATTCCCGAAACGCGATCGCGCACCGCCTCAAAAGTCAGCGGATTTACCATATAGATAAACGGCACTTGTTCCGCTATAATCCGCTGCGTCTCCCCATAAATTTCCTTGCGCTTCGCCTCATCAAGCTCCTGGGAAGCTTTCACGTAAAGGTCATCTATTTTCTGCTCCCAGTCGTCAACTTTCCAACCCTTAATCGGCGGTTCTCCGGCTTGCGGCCCCTGGTTGAAACTGTGCAAAGTCCCGTTAACAGACCAAATATTGTAGCCGCTGTGCGGTTCAGTACCTCCCGTAAAACCGCCGAGGTAAGTATCCCAATTCCGCGTCAATCGCAGCTTTTCCACATAAGTGTTAAAACTCAGGAACTGCGTATCAATTTGCATCCCCAGTTTGCCCAAATCTTGTTTAATTTGCGTTCCCATTTGTTCTCGAACTTTTTTACCCGCAGCCATCAACAAAGTAAATCGGACTTTGTTGCCCTCCGCATCCAATAATTGACCCTCACTATTATATTTGAAACCTGCACTTAACAGCAACTCTTTGGCTTTTTGCCGATCGTAACTGTAAGTTTTCAATCCCTGTTCTGGGGACAGGTAGAACGGGCTTTGGGGCGGAATTGGGGAATGCAGCGGCGCGCCCAGTCCGCGATAAATATTGTTAGTCATGGCGGATCGGTTGATGCCGTAGGCGATCGCCTGCCGAAATTCCTTACTCGCGAACCAGCGAGACTTAACCGGGTCTACAAACGGCTGATTTTGAGCATTGCGCCCCTTATTCAGATTGAAACACATAAACACGCTGCCAGTATCCGGCCCGCCGTTAAAGACCGTATATTTGCCGCGTTTTTCCTCCCGTTTCAGCAGGGGAAACACTTCCGGCTCCACGGTTAGAGTATCCAAATCGCCCGAGCGAAAATTCAGCATTTGATTGTCAGTATTTTCGATAATTTGCCAAACAATTTGCTGGATGTAAGGTTGAGGATTTCCCTCAGCATCTTTGCGCCAAAAATACGGATTTCGTTCCAAAACCACGCGCTGATTGGGAGTGTAGCTCAGCATTCGGTACTGACCGTTGCCGACAATTTTTTTAGGGTCGGTATCCGTGCCCCAAGTAGCCAGGAATTTAGGCTTGCCGTCTGCATCTGTATTTTCGGCAGCTTCCTGTAAAATATGAGCTGGCAAAATCGGGATTCCCCCAGCATATCTAATAAAAGGAGCAAAGGGTTCGGCAACGGAAAATTCAACGCGGCGGCTGTCAATTTTTTTAACTTTTGGGAATTGGCGACTCATCCCAACCCTCAGAGTATCTTTCAAACCGCTAGGAATTTTGTCATTGAAATAAATCTTTTCATAGCTGAAGATAATGTCATCCGCAGTCATCGGTTCGCCGTCGGACCATTTCAAACCCTCTCGCAAGGTAAAGACAATCTTTTTGCCATCTTTAGAAACTTCCCAGGACTCGGCTAAACCGGGTTCTAGCTTCGATGTCAAGCCGTTTTCGTTGATCAATCCATCGTACATATAGCCAAAAACGCTGTATGCAGATTGATTTAGCGGGTAGTTAAAGGTGGCCGGGCCGCTGGGGGTGGGAACGATGAGTCTGTTTGCTAAGTTAGTCGATCGCACCGGAGTGCACGCAGACAGAGTTACGGTAGCAATTGCAGCCAGTACAATCGCCAGCCAGCGCAGTTTTGAATGTACCATCATAGAAATTTTCATAATTTTTTAGTTTACCACCTGCGTGCAACTATGACTGAGATTGTAACCAACCGAGAAAGTCTTCAGTGCGCGAAAAATACTTGGTTATCCCTACTTCCCGCAAAGCATCTTGAACTTTGGGCAGACCAAATTCTTTGGTATTATTGATCAAAAATACCTTGACTTCATGAGGATGTAAGTGTGCGTGATTCAAGATGCAGTGCAGAATCAAATTGTCTGTAGGGTCTTCTTCAATAAAAATTGAATTCAAACTTGCTTGAAGTATGCCTGCTGTTAAGGAAATCATTTCTATCTTTGTGGCCGACAAATCAAGAGCTGTAAAAAGACGTGCATTAATATCATTTATCAGAGCCTCGTTTTCATTGAGTGATTGCTCTAAGTGGAAGACAAGAGACTGGGCAGAGGGGGAAGTTTTATCTCGCTTTAGCTGACTAATTTGTTTTTCCATTTCATCTAAAAAACGGTTGCGTCGCTTGATTTCGTCTTCTAAAGCCGAAAGTGATTCCATGCAGCAAATACTTGGTATGGCTATGCTGACTGATGTCGGTACACTCACCAACAAGTTGTTAGCGTCAGGGTCGCGTCCCGTAGCAATGCTCATCAGAAAGTTAGTCTCGATATATAAAATTGCCACCAATTTCTACCCCTGATTTTGTCGTTCCACCTGCTAGCAGTGGCAGCAAGCCGATTTTTGCTATCTGTTCTGACGCGGTTGGAATCTCAGACTTCCAATTATAAGCTAAGTCGCGCAGCCATGCTTCAACCAGTCTAGTTAGGTATCGCTTAAATATCCGTTTGTTGCCAAATTCAGGCTCATAATAGCGAAGTATCTCAGCAGTGTTTAGAGAACAAACAGGTTCAGATAAATTTACTCCGTCCCATTTGAAAATCAGCATCTGTTCGGTGTCAACAAACATCGCATAGGGAATGATGGTGCCTTGCTCGGACATTTTCGCTAACGCAGCTTTCATCCAAGATATCATGTAGTCAGCAATCCTCTGCTTGGCTCCCTTTTCTTGAGCTTGAATAATTTTGACTTCGATTAGCACGACTACCCGATCGTTCTTATCCAATGCGATAATATCGGCGTCTACGGGTAACTCTAAATCCAAGGTTTCAGTTTGCATGGTTTCAGCCTTCCTAGGGTATAAGTTTAAGTAAATTCAACTTCTACTATCAAACCCGAGCTTTATTTTTTGCCCAGCAAAACTACAGCGTAAGCCGCGATTCCTTCTTCTCTCCCCACGGGCCCTAACTTTTCGTTTGTAGTAGCTTTGATGCCGATTTGGTCGGGTTTTAATTGTAGGACAGTAGAAAGCCGATCGCGCATTTGCTCAATATGCGGTTTCAGCTTTGGACGTTCGGCCACCACCACCGAATCAATATTGCCGATTTCCCAGCCTTTATCTAATATTAACTGATTGACTTGTGCCAGCAATACGAGACTATCAGCACCTTTCCATTTCGGGTCAGTTGGAGGGAAATACAGCCCGATATCTCCTAAGCTGAGAGCTCCGAGCATCGCGTCCATGATAGCGTGGGTAAGTACGTCGGCGTCGCTGTGTCCGAGTAAGCCTAATTCGTGGGGAATGTGGACGCCGCCGAGGATGAGGGGGCGTTCTGGAACTAAGCAGTGAATGTCGTAGCCGTTGCCGATGCGGATGTTCATGTAAAATTTCGGTTTTGGAAGTATATCGAAAGACAATTATTTCATATTTGTGCGGATATAATTGAATTTATTTTTTAATGCCGCTCCGAGTGTTAAAGATTTTTTTTTGCTGATTTCCTAGCCGTTATGGCAATCCTAAAGTTACTGGAGGGAGGAGAGAAAGGTTAATGCTGGAAACGCTAGAAAATTATCGGCGACTTCTCGATCGCTCTTTTGAACTCAAAAGCTTACAAAGGCGAATCCAAAATTTATTAGGACCTTAAATATACGGGACTTACACATCAAGACCAAAGAAACCGGGTTTTTTACCAAATCTCTGGACTGCAACGAAGTATTACCCCAAAAAACCCGGTTTCTGACCGCTCGTGCGATCGCCCTTTCTCCTATTCTGCCTTCTCCTGCAACCAAAGCTCGTACAAATCCAGCCGGCGCGATCGAGTTCTTTCAATTTGCTGTTCCCTGCGCCAGCGAGCAATTTCTGCGTGATTACCAGACAGCAGCACGTCGGGCACCTTCAATCCCCGAAAATCCGCCGGTCGAGTGTACTGCGGATAATCCAAAAGTCCGTCCTCAAAACTCTCAAACTTCAGCGAATCTTCCTTCGCTACAGTTCCCCGCAGCAATCGCAAAACCCCATTAATCAAAGCCAAAGCCGGAATTTCGCCCCCCGTGAGCACAAAATCCCCCAAAGATACCTCGCGAGTTACCAAATGCAGGACTCGATCGTCCACACCTTCATAATGACCGCAAATCAACACCAACTGATCGCGCGCGGCCGCCAACTCCCGAAACATCGCCTGCTGCATCGGTTCCCCCTGGGGAGTCAGCAAAATCACCTCCCGCCTCGGCAAAACTGGCAGCGACTCCACGGCAGCAAAAATCGGTTCCGGCTTCATCAGCATTCCCACTCCGCCCCCGTAAGGCTCATCATCGACTCGCTGGTGCTTGTCTGTGGTAAAATCGCGGGGATTGACAAAATTCACCTCGGCAATATTTTTAGCTAAGGCTTTGCCCATCAGTCCCGACTCCAGGGGAGCCCGGAAAAATTCTGGAAATAAGGTAACTACGTCAAAGCGCACAATTATTGGAATTTATTGATACATCACCTCTAGTTTGACCCTTAGGGGGAGTTCAGTTTTCAGTAATTGCTTTATTCTTTATAATTTCTTATAATTTCTGAGAATTTTTGCAAGTTAAATTCTCTTCCTTTGTCGGCGGGCCCGTTTTGTACAACAATCATCAGTTTTTCATGACAGCGACTGCAAGCAAACTCGCCGCCAAACAACTGCGGGAGCGCGCGATCGGCGATCGCACCTCGCTCGCACCAACAAATATTTATTCTTAAAAAGCCCTATTCTACGCACAGCCACGGCAAAATTGAATTTCACATCCAACAGAGGAAGACAAACCATGCAGCAGTTGACATCTCAAGCCCTTGAACACAACATTCCCCAGCGCACAAAAACCTCGATTATGGTCATCGGGGGAGCCGAAGACAAAGTTCACGGGCGAGAGATTTTGAACACCTTTTTTTGCCGTGCTGGGGGTGCAAACGCTCGGCTGGCGATCGTTCCGTGCGCCTCGCGAGATCCCGAAGGAATTAGCAACCGCTACCGCACCATATTTGACGAAATGGGCGTTAGCGCCGTCAAAGTAGTGGACATCCGCGAACGCGAACAAGGCGAAAACCCCGTCTGGAAAGATTACTTAGAAGACTGTACGGGCGTATTCATCACAGGCGGCGACCAACTGCGGCTCTGCGGGCTGCTGGCGGACACCCCGCTGATGGAGAAAATTCGCAAAGAAACTCTCGAAGGCAAGATTACCCTCGCCGGTACCAGCGCGGGTGCTGCGGTGATGGGATATCACATGATTGCAGGCGGGGGGAGTGGGGCGTCACCGAACCGCTCTTTAGTAGACATGGCAAACGGACTTAACATTATCCCTGAGATCATCGTAGACCAGCATTTTCACAACCGCAACCGCATGGCTCGCTTGCTGTCGGCTGTGGCTTGCCATCCCGATCGCATCGCTATTGGTATTGACGAAGACACCTGCGCCTTGTTTGAGGGAGACGATACTATGAAAATTCTCGGTAAAGGCACTGTGACTATTGTTGATTCTAGGGAAAATTTTTATACCAATGAGTCTATGGTAGGAGCGACAGAACCCTTAAGTCTGTTCAATATGCGCTTGCACGTTCTGTGTCACGGAGATTGCTACAATATGCCCCTAGGCAAACCAATGCCATCAGGAGCTTGTTCCGAGTCTGGCTGGCCCCCGGAATGCCGCACAGCCAACTAACGTAGAACATCTCTTGTCATTGATTCGGCAGAAATTAGGCGGCATTCCGGCCGAATCATGGATACAACAATACAATAGATTCCGAAGCAGCCACGGGCTGACCCCAGAAGGCCGAACGACAGAAAATGCTAGCTTCGGGCTTTGAGTTTTTGCTAGCAATTGACCTGTACTTGTTTTGAGCCGCTCGCAGGGGCACAAATTTTCAATTGGGTAGCCCATAACTGGAAATTCACTCCCAAACTGTTCGCAGCGAACAGTCGATCGAGCAATCTAGATCGAAATTGAATAAATGCTCCTATTATCTATAAGATTTCGCGCCCCATACCCCTCTAACTGCCATGAAAATACTTAAAATCCAGACCTTACGCGGCCCCAACTACTGGAGCATCCGACGGCATAAACTCGTCCTGATGCGTCTGGATTTAGAGGAGTGGGCAGATAAAACCACATCGGAAATTCCTGGCTTCTACGAAGGGTTGATCGCCGCACTTCCGAGTTTGAACGAGCATCACTGTTCTCCAGGCCATCAGGGAGGATTCCTGCAACGGGTCAGAGAAGGCACAATGATGGGACACGTAATCGAACACGTCGCCCTAGAACTTCAGGAAATGGCAGGAATGCCGGTCGGGTTCGGCCGCACCCGCGAGACTGCGACCCCAGGCATTTACCAAGTAGTAATCGAGTATCAAAACGAACAAGCAGGTCGCTATGCAGCCCGGGCGGGCGTGCGGATGTGCCAAAGCATTGCCGAGACAGGCACTTATGCCGCAGCAGAATTAGTCCAAGATTTGAGAGACCTGAGAGAGTTTGCTGCTTCGGCGGCCCTGGGGCCGAGCACGGAAACACTGATTAAGGAAGCAGAAGCGCGCGGCATTCCTTGGATGCCTTTGAGCGCTAGGTTTATGATTCAACTCGGCTACGGGGTTCACCAAAAGCGGATTCAGGCAACTCTGAGCAACCGCACGGGAGTTTTGGGGGTAGAACTTGCCTGCGACAAGGAAGGTACCAAAAATATCCTCGCCAGCGCCGGCGTGCCGGTTCCGAGAGGGACGGTGATTCATTATTTGGATGAACTGCAAGGGGCGATCGAAGATGTCGGCGGTTATCCGATCGTCCTCAAACCCCTAGACGGCAACCACGGCCGCGGCATTACGATCGACATCAATTCCTGGGAAGCAGCAGAAGAAGCCTACGATTTAGCCAGCGCGGCATCAAAAACAAAAAGCGTGATAGTTGAGCGCTATTACGTCGGCCGCGACCACAGAGTATTGGTAGTCAACGGGCAAGTCATAGCAGTCGCAGAACGAGTCCCCGCTAACGTCGTGGGTAACGGCAGGTCTACAGTAGAACAGCTTATTGAAGAAGTAAACCGCGACCCGCAGCGAGGAGACGGACACGACAACGTGCTCACTCGGATCACGATCGACAAATTGTCCCTGGATTTGCTGCAAAAACAAGGATACGCGATGGATTCGGTAGTACCCGCCGGCGAAAGAGTATTTTTGCGCGCGACAGCAAACTTGAGTACCGGTGGAATTGCAGTCGATCGCACCGACGAAATCCACCCTGAAAACGTCTGGCTGTTTTCCAGAGTCGCCAAAATTATCGGTTTGGACATCGCCGGCATTGACGTAGTAACTCCCGACATCTCCCAACCCCTGCGCGATGTCAGCGGCGTCATCGTCGAAGTCAACGCAGCACCGGGTTTCAGAATGCACGTCGCCCCGAGTCAAGGTTTACCCCGCAACGTGGCCGGCGCCGTCTTCGATATGCTTTTCCCCTCGCCTCAACCCAGCCGGGTGCCGATTTTAGCGGTAACGGGAACCAACGGCAAAACTACAACCACTCGCCTGCTTGCCCACATTGTCAAGCAGACCGGTCAGATTACTGGCTACACGACTACCGACGGCACTTACATCGGCGATTATTTGGTAGAAAGCGGAGATAATACCGGGCCGCAGAGTGCTCAATTGATTTTGTCTGACCCGACGGTAGAAGTGGCGGTGCTGGAAACGGCTAGAGGCGGAATTTTGCGATCGGGCCTCGGCTTCGATCAGTGCGATGTCGGCGTCGTCTTGAACGTCGCGGCCGATCACTTGGGAATTGGCGACATCGACACCGTGGAACAACTTGCCAAACTCAAGAGCGTCCTCGTCGAGTCGGTAATGCCCAAAGGCTATGCAGTGTTAAATGCAGACGACCCGCTCGTATCACAAATGGCGCAGCGTGTCAAGGCTCAAATTGCATATTTTTCGATGAACCCGGACAACGAACTGGTTGCCAGACATACCGCTGCGGGCGGGCTGGCAGCGATTTACGAAAATGGGTATTTGTCCATCTTGAAAGGCGATTGGACGCTGAGAATTGAGCAGGCTGTGAACGTGCCGCTGACGATGGGCGGGCGCGCGCCGTTTATGATTGCCAATGCTTTAGCAGCTTGTTTGGCGGCTTTTGCCCAAGGAGTGAAAATAGAAGATATTCGATCGGCTTTGTCAAGCTTCCAAGCATCGGTGGGTCAAACTCCCGGACGGATGAATTTGTTTAAATTGGGCAGCTATCACGCTTTGCTCGACTACGCCCACAACCCCCACAGCTACAAAGCTTTGGGCAGTTTCGTGCTGAATTGGCCGGGACTGCGGATCGGGGTTGTCGGCGCCCCCGGAGACCGGCGAGATGAAGATTTTGTCACGCTGGGCAAACTTTCGGCCGAGATGTTCGATCGTATCATTGTGAAGGAAGATAGCGATCGGCGCGGGCGAGAACCCGGTGTTGTGGCAAAGTTAATTTGCCAGGGAATTGCAGAGGCAATTTCTGCAGGAACCGCAAACACATCTAAAGTTGAATACGAGTTGATTCTCGACGAAACAACAGCCGTTAACAAAGCTTTAGACGAGGCTCCGGCCGGCAGTTTGGTAGTGATTTTACCTGAAGGTGTCAACAAAGCTTTGACTTTAATTGAAGCCCGGAAACCGATTAAGGAATCTGTGGCAATGCAAAATGGTTCAGATCCATCGAAATCACAGGAAAGTTTAAAACCGACTGTTGTGAATCAAGGCTAAAGCCTGAATTTAAATTAAATTGATAGGTTGGGTTTACTTGTGTTAAACCCAACCTATTTTTGTTTAAATTAATACTATTTTTTCGGATTTTTTTTAGCATTGAACAAACGATAGACAAATTTATCAGCTGACATCAACGTACTGACCAAGTTGCGGAAATACAATATTCATACAATGCTTTGTTAGAGTTCCGTTTCCTAATAATTTCAGAGTGAATATTTGAGTATCCAAGAAGGCGCATAGATTCTGAAAGTAACGCCTCTGTAGCAACCATATTGCCAAAAAAGGTTGAATTGCCAACAATGTAGTGTAGTTCCGCATCGTCTGCCAAAATAGTTCTAAGAGAACTCAAATGTAAGTGCATATCATGAAAGTATTTTAGGACGTAAGTTGCCAAAAGAGGTGCATTTTTCCCACCAGACATTCTTATCTTTTCTACTGTTGAGAATATTTGCTTCGGTAAGCTTTTTTCCTGTATTTGCCAGGAGTTGAGACGGCTAGTTGCAATGCCCCATGTTCCACCAATCGCTAACCAATCCATCTCACCTGCTTCTTTTGCTTCGTTTAAAAACTTTGTCCAGTACATATATGGACGAAGTTCACGAATATAGCTGATCCGATTTGGGTAAGGTGGGGAAGTTATCACTTTATCGACTTTAATATTACCTAAACCAGCTATGTTACGAGCATCTACTTTCAACACCTTAGCAGTACCAATAATAGTATTCTTAGCAGAGTTCGATATAAATTTTATGATATCAAAAAAAAGCTCTTCTATGCCTTCAATTTTATGATAAATGACTGTGTCATTAAATGACATGGAAATATGATTAAAAGCTGCTGATGAAGTTTCAATTATTAAACGACAGAACGCAATCCAAACGATATCATAACCCTCATTATCTTCAGGTTCTCCGAATTGGTTTACTAAAGCGATTCGCAATGAGGCAAGAAGTTTTAGCGTGTAACTAGACCACCAACGTTCAATGTTAAATATTTTTGGTGTCCAATTGTCTTGAGATATTAAACTTCTATATTCCTCTAAAGCTAGTTGTACCTTTTTAAAAACATCTATTAAGCAGTCTTCATCATAGTTTCTGTATTTAGCGTTCCCAAGCCAAATAAGAAACGGGTTGATATCAAAGGCGAATGCTTGGTTTCCTTGTTGAGCAGCAACAAGTCCTGTTGTAGCTGTACCAGAGAAAGGGTCAAGAATAATTGACTCTCTCTCGACAAAAGCCAAAAGCTTTTGCACAAGTTTCACGCCATAAGCCGGAGTAAGTCTAAGCCACCCATGCCGCCCAAGATTGCGATTAGCTTTGAAAGTATAGTCAGATCTTTGGTAAATAGTAGATGACATCAGTCTGCACTTAGTAAAACTGCCAATGTGGTGTAAATTTCGCTTTTGATTGCCTCAGAATTTCGGCGAAAAAAATCTGCCAAATCATAGCCTAAAATTTCCTGGGAAAAAACAAACAGCGAAATTTGATTGCTGCCCGATGTTGTGCCAATCAGGATTCCTCCACAGCTGTTTCGATAGCGTAGTACTAAATCGACATCAATCTGAGAAGAAAAAATTGCAAAGACTGGCAGGTAGCCGTTTGCCCAAGCAACAGCAATATTATCTATGTCAGCATTTTGTCTCTTGCTGTCTTTACTTTTGTATCCTTGCCGAACTTCAAATACGGCTCCCTTTGCTGGGGCAGGAACCTTAAGAAAACTGCTGTAGTCCGCTATCCACTGAATAACTCTTCCTCTAACCTCAAGATTTTGAATTTCGCTCAGTTCTAGCCGAGCATCCAACGACAAAGTTTTGTCCTTGTCGTTTTTGGTCTTCGCAACGTAAGACCACATGGCATATTTGGGATCTTCGTATCCTGCTCGATCTATTATTATTTGTCTGAATAAATTTTCACAACCTTTCCCAATTTGTCGATAAACCGAGGTCATGCCACCAGCGGCTTTGTGAGCAGCGTACATCAAATCTGAATCAAGACCAATCCATGAGTAAAAAGGATCGGCTCCGTAGATTGATAAGAACCGTGCCAGATCCAATCCTTCCTCTCTATTGCCTAGCCCGAATTTGGGCTTGTACCGTCTGCAAAGTTTTACGGGGTCTAGGAATCTTTTGAGGTATAGGTTCTCTTCAGTCACGATTACTTTGCAATTACTGGATAATATCTTTATGTTTGATATTATACTACTTTTCTCACCGTTTTTACCTTTTAACTACCGCCCACTGAGTTACCGGTGCCAGCGGCTTCCAACCCTGAAAAGAACCGATCGCCCCTACTCGCTGAATCCCAATTCTAATTAGTTCCCCGCCATAACGATCGTGCCACTGCAACACTTTAAGTTCGCTCTCAATAGTCACTGCATTAACAACTAATCGGCCGCTTTCACCTAAAGCATTCCAGCAAGTTTCCAGCACAGATTCTCCGGTGACACCGCCGCCGATGAAAATAGCATCCGGTTGCGGCAAATTTGTCAGGGCTTCCGGCGCTTCTCCCGCAACGATTTCGAGTTCGGGAACGCCAAAAATAGACGCATTTTCGGCGATGTATTGCAGCCGAGTTGGGTGGCGTTCGATCGCGATCGCCCTGCACCGAGGATGACTCCGCATCCATTCGATCGCGATCGAGCCGCAGCCCGCCCCCACATCCCAAAGCAACTCTCCCGGAACCGGTGCTAACGCTGACAGAGTAACGGCTCTAACCTCCCGCTTGGTAAGTTGTCCGTCGTGGCGATAAGCAGCATCCGGCAAACCGGCAGTTCGGGGGAGGATAAGAGTTTGTCGATCGGCTGCAACTGCGATCGCGATCGCGTTCAAATCCGCCAAATCCGCTGCATTCCAGGCTGCTGCTACCCCCTCGCTCCGCCGTTCCGATTCCGACCCCATCCGCTCGAACACAGTCATCAAACTGCTGCCAAACCCCTGCTGCGTCAACAATTGTGCCACCTTTGCTGGCGTATGTCTGTCAGCGCTCAACACCAGCAAGCGCGCGCCGGGGGACAAAGCAAGGGCGATCGATGCGATCGGGCGATTTGTCAAACTGAAAGTCTCAACTTGGGCCAGCGGCCAACCCAAACGGGCGCAAGCAAGACTAAAAGCCGATGCTGCGGGAATCACAGTCATTTCGGAAATAGGAATCTGGCGCGACAGCGTGACGCCGATGCCGTGACACATCGGATCGCCGCTTGCGAGCACGCACACAGACTGTCCCCGGCGGCGGATGATTTCATCGACTGTTGTCTGCAAAGGCGATGCCCAAACCAATTGTTCGCGGGTGTCGTCGGTTGGTAGCATTGCTAGGTGACGGGCGCCGCCGACAACGACTTGAGATCGAGAGAGTAGAGAACGGGCGATCGCACTCAATCCCGAAAGTCCATCTTCGCCAATCCCCACCACCGAAAGCCATTTGTGCATTGAATCCTTACCGCTAATCTCGTTTCCGGCTGCATCGGAATCATCAAACTCGATAGTCATCACTCATTAGTTATTAGTTATTAGTTATTAATCGGTAATCATATGATTACCGCTAGAAAAACCCGAATAAAATTGGTTTATAGTGAGGACTTCAGTTCTCATAAAACTCGCTCGGACTGAAGTCCTCACTACAAAATTTATAACTCACATCTTGCATCCTTCTCGCTCGCACCGGCTGTCGGGCCTGTTCCACAAAAACTCAATTTTCTTGTGGGGAGTAGAGGTTGGGCAGGAGAACCCGCCCGTGAAAGGCTTATTAACAATGGTGCAAAAAGCCAGTTATAACGCTTATTTTACCGAACTAGATATGTGAATAATATCGTTTCCGGTTGCATCGGAATGATCGAGTCAAGGTCGCGCAATTCTACATTCCCCCACGGACGACTCCCCACTCCCAACTCACCATCCCGAACGGTGTTACCGGAATTGATATAAAGCCTAAAAAAACCTTTTTTCCCAAAACAAAAAGCGCCCCTATTTCTAGGAGCGCTTTTTGCTAATCAAAAGCTAAAACTTAGCCGTTGATAGAAGGAGCAACCAAAGCTACAGGAGTGGTTTCAGCAGCAGCCAAGTCGAGCGGGAAGTTGTGAGCGTTGCGCTCGTGCATTACTTCCATACCCAAGTTAGCGCGGTTGATGACATCAGCCCAAGTATTGATGACGCGACCTTGAGAGTCGATAATCGATTGGTTGAAGTTGAAACCGTTCAAGTTGAACGCCATCGTGGAGATACCCAAAGCGGTAAACCAGATGCCGACTACTGGCCATGCACCTAACAAGAAGTGCAAGGAACGGCTGTTGTTGAAGGAAGCGTATTGGAAAATCAAACGACCGAAGTAGCCGTGGGCTGCGACGATGTTGTAGGTTTCTTCTTCTTGACCGAATTTGTAACCGTAGTTTTGCGATTCGGTTTCGGTTGTTTCGCGAACCAAGCTAGAGGTAACTAAAGAACCGTGCATGGCGGAGAACAAGCTACCACCGAAGACACCGGCAACTCCCAACATGTGGAAGGGGTGCATCAGGATGTTGTGCTCGGCTTGGAACACGATCATGAAGTTGAATGTACCGGAGATACCCAAGGGCATACCGTCAGAGAAGGAGCCTTGTCCGATCGGGTAGATCAAGAATACTGCGGTGGCTGCTGCTACTGGTGCAGAGTAAGCATCGCAGATCCAAGGGCGCATTCCCAAGCGGTAGGACAGTTCCCATTCGCGACCCATGTAGCAAAATACACCGATCAGGAAGTGGAAGATTACCAATTGGTAAGGGCCGCCGTTGTACAGCCACTCATCGAGGGAAGCTGCTTCCCAGATGGGGTAGAAGTGCAAGCCGATGGCGTTGGATGAGGGGACAACTGCACCTGTGATGATGTTGTTGCCGTACATTAAGGAACCTGCTACTGGTTCGCGGATGCCGTCGATGTCCACTGGAGGAGCAGCGATGAAGGCGATGACGTAGCAGATGGTGGCGCTGAGCAGGGTGGGAATCATCAAGACTCCGAACCAACCTACATAAATGCGGTTGTCGGTTGATGTTACCCACTCACAAAAGCGTTCCCAGACGTTGGCGCTTTCGCGCTGCTGTAAGGTCGTTGTCATTTGTTTATGATTGCTTTATTTGGTTTTCAATGTTCGTGACGGCTTTGTGTTCCGCCATGTAAATAAACATAAAGCTTTTATTTCAGTTTGTAAAGGGGTTTTAAGCACAGTTTTTGTTATGAATGCCATAAGCAGCGCTGATAATAAGCCAGAAGGCTTGCTGTATGGGGTTTTAAAAAGCAGAGTGCGGATTTTTTGGACGATCGCCCACAAATGAAGAATACTCATAATCTACCTGGGCAACGAGATTGCGTACTTGCGTCAGTGTTAAGATAAATGAAGGGTTGCGATCGCCAACCACAAAACTCGCAATGCACAGATATATGCTGTTGCGTAAGTCCGATCGATAAAAGTCCCAAGGAATGTCCCGCACTGTCACCTACAGCCCTGCTTATACTCTGGTTCCCACTTACGAGTGTTTTAACCGCTGCACCTATTGCAATTTTCGGGCAGAACCGCTGCAAAGTCCTTGGCTAACACTCGCAGAAGCCGAAAAACAGCTTTTGCTGCTGCAAACTCAAGGTGTAATTGAAATTCTCATCCTCAGCGGCGAGGTACACCCTCACAGTCAACGGCGAAAAGCTTGGTTGCAGCGGATTTACGACTTGTGCGAACTGGCACTTGCTATGGGATTTTTGCCGCATACTAATGTGGGGCCGCTCAGCTTTGAGGAGATGGCACTGTTAAAAGAGGTGAATGTATCGATGGGGCTGATGCTAGAACAGCTTGCCCCACATTTGTTACAAACTGTTCACAGGCACGCACCGAGTAAAGTGCCGGCGCTGCGGCTGCAACAGTTAGAATGGGCTGGGGAATTAAAGATTCCGTTTACAACAGGTTTGCTGCTGGGAATTGGGGAAAGTGAGGCAGATTGGATTGAGACATTAGAGGCGATCGCCCGCATTCATTCGCCCTGCAATCACATTCAAGAAGTTATCCTGCAGCCACACAGTCCGGGAAATCAGCAAATTTGGGACGGTGAAGTTTTTGATGCTACAAAAATGCCCGAAGTAATTGCGATCGCCCGCAGCATTTTACCTCCTGAAATTGCCCTACAAATTCCCCCCAATTTAGTTGCACAGCCAGACATATTACTTGCTTGTTTAGAAGCAGGTGCGACAGATTTAGGCGGAATTGGGCCGCGGGATGAAGTTAATCCCGATTATCCTCACCTGCAACACCAAACTTTAACAGAAATTTTAGCTGCAGCGGGATGGCAACTCGTGCAGCGTTTGCCAGTTTATCCTCAGTACGATAAGTGGCTGCCGCAGACCTTGCAAACTGCTGTAAAACAATGGAGAGTTAAGCTGAGGCGCATCTAAATTTTACAGTTAAGTTTGATAAAATTATTGTGGGGTGGGCGTCTCGCCCGCCCGAAAAATATAACGCAAGATGGGGAACAGCTTAGTCATTAGACATTCTTATTTCTTAGTCCGCGCAGGCGGACTTCGTTTGACAAGAAGCGGTTTCAACCGCCGAGTGATAAAAATAAACTATTGAGATTTTAAATCAAAGAACCGCCACCATCAATCCAGACTTCAGTACCTGTGGTAAAGCTGGAGGCATCTGATACCAGAAATAACACTGATTGGGCGATTTCTTCGCTAGAACCGGCGGTATTATCAGTCAAAGGAATCATGTCTTGAATGGAATCAGGCGAGACTGGAATGCGATCGAGATTTCGCTTAGTGGTACTTTCGTCAATCGCAGTCAGCACCCCACCCGGACAGATAACATTGACTCTGATTTGGCTGGCAGCAAGTTCTAGCGCTATCATTTTTGCAAAGGCTACTTGGGCTGCTTTAGTACAAGCGTAGGCGGTGGCGCCAACTTTCCTGAAACTTCTGGTGCCATTAATTGATGATGTAATGACAATCGAACCTCCTTGTTTTTTCAGATGAGGAACAGCATACTTAACAGTCAAAAATGTTCCTCTGAGGTTGGTGTTAATTGTCCGATCCCATTCATCCGGTTCTATATCCTCTATCGGCGACCATACACCGTTAATACCCGCATTTGCAAACACAATATCAATTCTTTGATATTCGTCAACAATTGTTTGAAATGCCTGTTGCATTTGCTGACAATCCGCTACATCTGCGGCAATAGCCAGCCCGCAGCCTCCTTCACTGACCAATTGGCGGACGGTTTCTTGCCCTGTTTCTAAAATGCGATCGACAATAGCAACTTTTGCGCCTTCCCTGGCCATTAAAATTGCTGCTGCACGACCAATTCCCGACCCACCGCCGGTAATAACGGCAACTTTTTCTGAAAGTTTCATATTTTTTTATTTAAATAATGATTTTGCGCGATCGCATAGCCTAAAAATAATACTAGAAAGAGGACTAAAATCCTCACTACAAAAAATTTTCCTTCATCAAAATCGTGAAAGAAAAAAGTGGTTTAATATACTGATTATAGCGGTAAGGTGCGGAGTACGCACCCTACTTTAGGCAGAGAAGTAAATCAATTTAACACAGTCCTTACGGCTGCGGAACCCAGACAGAAACTGAACCGGCGTTACACCGAAAATCAGCCCAACCATCGTCATTAGTTGTGATTGGTTCTTTGATGTGTTCGGTGATGTCAATATAAGTTCGATTCGGTTGTCCGACTTCCATAAACTTGGTGCCATCGTCTCCGTTACTGAGTACCACAGCCATGCCGCCCGGATGTTCTTCATTTCCGAGTCGCGTCCAGCCAATAGTGTTGGCGTGGTCGAAGTAATCGTACTGATTGCCGTAGGAATAAGTTTGGCGCGCTAACAAGAATTTATCAAGCATAAATTGATGCTTGTCTAACCAAATCTCGTATTCGTTGCCATCGTTTCCTGTATCCTTATAGTTAGCGCCGTAATAGTCCGGGTAAAAAATGCACGGATATCCTTCGCTTCGCAGCAAGATTAAAGCGTAGGCAAGGGGTTTAAACCAAGCTTCGACAACTGATTCTAGGGATTGCAAGGGTTGTGAATCGTGGTTGTCAACCAAAGTAACAGCGAGGGTTGGTTGGTCTTTAACCAGGGTGTTATCAAAAATTGTTCGCAAGTCGTAGCTGTTGCCCGCCTTGCTAGCAGCGTGGAAGTTGTAGTGGAGAGGTGCGTCAAATAAGGTGACTTTACCATCGGTTGCTGTAATGAAGCTGTGCAAAGCTTCCACTTCGTAAGACCAATATTCGCCTACGGCAAATAGGTCGCGTTGGGCATAGTGGCGAACGTGTTCCAACCATTCTTGGAAAAATTCTGCTTTTACGTGTTTGACGGCATCGAAGCGAAAGCCGTCAACGTTTGTTGTATCGACATACCACTCACCCCAGTATTTTAATTCCCCGGTGACTTCTGGGTTGTCCATATCTAAGTCGCAACCCATGAGGTAGTCAAAGTTGCCTTTTTCTAAGTCTACCCCTCGATCGAATTCTTTGCCTTTGAGCAGGTAAATAGCATGGGTTTCTGTGTTGTAAACGTTGTAATCAATGGCGTCAAAATGCCACCAATGCCATTCCATGCTGGAATATTTTTTGTTGCGGCCGGGAAAGGTAAAATGCGTCCAAGCTTTGATTTTTTGATATTCCCCTACGGTGTCATTCCGGTTGTCGGGATTGAAGGGTGTGGCTTCCGCTTCTTCTTCTCCATCGGCACCTAATTTGTGGTTGAATACAACATCGGCATAAATCCGAATTCCAGCATCTTGTGCAGCTTTAATCGCGGCCAAATACTCATCTTTTGTGCCGTATTTCGTGCGTACCGACCCTTTTTGGTCGAATTCACCTAAATCGAATAAGTCGTAGACGCCATAGCCGACATCCATACCGCCGCCGGTTCCTTTATAAGCGGGTGGCAACCAAAGAGATGTAACGCCAATTTTTGCTAAATCTTTTGCAGATTCGGCTAGCTGATTCCACAGGGTGCCGTCGTCGGGATTGTACCAGTGAAAATACTGCATCATGACGCCATTGACTTCAGACATATATTTAGTTTTTCCTGTTTGGTAAATTGTAAAGTTGCTAGATATTTATTTTTTGTTCGTTGCCGATCACTCTAGCTATGCCTGCAATTTATGATTAATAAATATCATAAAAGATGGGATTGCTAAAAGAAATCTATCTGTTGATGTATTGACAACAGAATGTAAATTTGATATATAATTTTTTAAGAAAAAAATTAATCTGGTGGCGATGGTACGACAACTCGCTCAACTCTGGTTTTCCAAGTACCGTCGATCGCCAATTCAAGCAATCTAAATCCTGGAGGGATTTCGTCAAGGATAATCGGATGACTTTTCGGTAAAAGTTGGATGCAGGTGCTGGGTGTCCCCAAGTAGGTAACTGAGCCCCGCTGTTGTTGAAATTCTTGGTGAATGTGGCCGCAAAGAATGATTTTGATTTGAGTATATCGATCGACAATTGCCAAAAATTCACCGGCATTCTGCAGCATCATTCCATCCATGATTTCACAGTCGATCGGCAAAGGATGATGGTGCAAGGCAATAATAACAGGTCGATCGCCGGTTTGTTGGAGTTGAGAGTCCAGCCAATGCAAGCTGTCTGGGGAAAGCCGCCCGCCGTCGCATCCGGCTTCCACACTTGAAAGCAACAGAAATTGCCAGTTTCCCAGCTTCCATGATTTTTCTGGGGAAAGGGGTGGCTGATTTAAGATTTCTGACATGACTGGGATGTTGTCGTGGTTCCCAGGTATCCAGTAGGCGGGAATTTGTAGGGGGGCGATGAGGGAGACGAGGCGCTGGTAGGATTCTGGTGTTTCGTCTTGGGACAAGTCGCCTGTGAGTAGGAGTAAGTCGGGCGGCGGCTGTATCTGTTGCAGGCGATCGAGAACTGCTTGGAGGGTGCGGGCTGTTGAGAGGCCTTTCCATTCTCGATCGAGCTCTGCAAACAAGTGAGTGTCGGTGATTTGGGCGACGAGTAGGGGAGAAACTGGTGTCATGGCTGGTGTTGCGGGCGATCGATGTAGTTCTAGAATAGCCTCGGATGGGTTTTGGGGGTGTGAGAAAAAAGGGCGATTCCCCACGGGATAGCTTCGCTTCACGAAATTTTTGACAGGTATGTTAAAATTTTCGAGATTTGGTGTACTATAAGAAAACGTCAAATTTCAGACGTAACGGCGGCATAGCCAAGTGGTAAGGCAGAGGTCTGCAAAACCTCCACCCCCAGTTCAAATCTGGGTGCCGCCTTTTTTAATTTTTGTTAGATGTGGCTAAGATGCCGTTTGGGCGATCGAGAAGGTTAACAGGATAGAGTGAGAGTGCTCCAGTCCACTGCAAAAACCTTCTTGACCTCTACGATCAATTACTACTCATTGACTACGATCGCAAATCGTCGATCAGTTTTTCTATAGCCATACTTTTTGTGGTTTCATCCGGTAGAAGATTAAAGACTTTCTGTAAAAGTTCTATAGACGCATTTTTAATAAACCAATCTTCACCCGGATTATCCCCAAGATTAAAAAAATACTTTAAACGTTCCTCTATAGCTTCCTTATCTGCTTTATCCAGTTGTCCAACTCGCTTAAGCCAATCCCCTTGCGAATCTTTAAAACAGTTAGCATCAACAGTACATATCTGATGCACTAGAGCGAAGGACTTATTAGAAAGACCATTTGTGCTTGTAGAATTAATTGGATATACAGTTGGCAAACCTTTAGAGGTTTCTTGTGAAGTCAATGGAATCAGCGTCAAAGTTTGGATGTATTTAGATTCATCTTGAAATTGGTCACTTGTCCAAACGATATAAGGATGCTCTCCCCGAAAAACCCGACTCGAATTAATCACCTGAGTGCAAGAAATTGTTTTGCACTCAATCTCCCCTGGTTCATTTATCTCATAAATATGATGATGACCGAGTTTGCAACGAAGAGATACTCTATAGGGATTGATAAAATAAATCCAACCTTGACGCGGTTTTTGTCCAGCCACTCGCTCACCCCAATTCACTCATTAACTTTTCTCTTTCTTTGGAGAGATTAAGTCTCACCTGTTCCTCTGGTTCGTGGCTATATTTAACCTCAAGCATGGGAGCAGTGCTATAGACATATTCTAGTAACTGATTCAGTTTATCCTCTCCTGCACCCGCCCATTCTCTCCTGATGTTGTCAAGCATGAGCTTCAGACCTAAAGGTAACTTTAAATCATCCACATTACCAGCTCTCTCACCAAGTCTGATGAATATACTTTCTCCCTGAGATTCTTGAACAATCTCTTTGCCATTCATTTGATTTAAAACAGCCTCTATGCCTTCATTCCAAGGCCCATAGTAATAATAACGCCAATCTAAATCAGTAAGCTGCTTGTCTGTCCATTTGACCGCATAAAGATCCGCTAAGTACAAAAACTTGATTAACTGCGTTTTTGTAATATAGCCTTTTGTTGCGTAGACAAAGTATTTGATCAGGTTCTCTAGCATGGCTTTCCTTCTTTTGATTTCAAAAAGCTCCCTAATTAATCTTATAATTTGTTCGCTCAATTTAACTTTATTCTATTATATCATCCAAAGGAAAGCTTAGCTATTAAACCACTAAAAAAATATCCCAATTTAATTGCTAATTACTAATCGCCCCAAAGCAATTAGCAATTAGCAAGGTTACTCAAATCATCACATTTTGCTGATAATTCTTTGCAGGATTTCCACGCCTGATACCGCTTGCCAGCCAAACAGCCCTAACAGCACAATATTCAGAAAGATGTGAGTGTTTCTGGCCAAATCATTGCCTTTTTGCATCAAAGGAGTCAGCGAGGCTGCGATCGCAATTATTGCCGTCATTCCCAACCCTGCTAGCAAGTGCGGGCCGACAAATAGCTTGCCGTTGTTGATGTAGGTGACGGCCATCCCGCCGATCGCCCCTGTTACCATCAACGCTAGCAGCAAAGAACCCATTTGGTGGTGCTTGATGTTGAATTTGCCCTTAATTAACTCTTTTTTGACTTCGCCTTCGGCGCTTCTGGTACGGCGGATTTGCAGGCCGAGATACAAAGCATAAAATGAGATGGCCAGCAGTACCCACATTAAAACTGGGTGGAAGAATTGGCTCCAAACTTTCACTGACTGAGGAATTTCGAGATTCATGGTGTTCTGAGGATTAGCAAACATACTTCATAAAACTTAGCATACCAGTCAGGCCGTCTCGTGCGACGGTAAAAATATACGGTATGAGAGACTATTATGCCTGCCACTAAACAAGACGCTGTATTGATTCAAGCCGCCAAGACTGGCAACATTATTCACGTCCAAGCTTTACTTGCTAAGGGTGTTAACGCTAACGCCAAAGACTCTGAGGGGACGACGGCTTTGATGTTTGCTGCCCAAAAGGGCTATACGGAAATTGTGCGTACTATACTAAACAATGACGCTAATGTCAACCATGTGAGCAGGCGTTTTGGGCTGACGGCTTTGATGCTGGCGGCGGCTCACAAACAGGCTGACTCTGTGCGGCTGTTGCTGGCGGCGGGTGCTGATGTTAATGCTAAAAATGATGATGGTAGTACGGCTTTGATGGCGGCTTCTCTCAAGGGCGATATCAATGTTGTGCGGATGTTACTTGATGCTAATGCTGATGTAAATGTGCGAGATAAAGATGGAGATTCGGCTTTGAAAATAGCTGCTTTATCCGGTCATCTAGCTGTTGTTAAAGCTTTGGTGGATGCGGGTGCTGTTGCTGATAATTCTATGCTGTTTTTAGCTGTCCGTCAAGGAAGCGCTGAAATTGTGCGAACTTTGCTCGAGTGTGGGGCGGATGCTAATGTTAAAAATCTAGAGAGCAAAACTGCTTTGATGCTGGCTGCGACGGTGGGAAATTTGGCTGTTGTCGAGGCGCTGTTGGCTGCAGGTGCTGATGTCGAAATTCCCGACAAAAACGGAGAAACTGCTTTAACTTTGGCTGCGGATTCCGGCAATACTGATGTGGTGCAAACTTTGCTTGGTGCGGGTGCTAATGCGAATGTGAAAAATGGAGATGGGGGTACGGCTTTGATGGCCGCTGCTGCTGGAGGAAATGCGCCGATCGCCCATATCTTACTCGATGCTGGCGCGGAGATCGACGCTAAGGATAAAGATGATGAAACTGCTTTGAATTTTGCCGTGGTTGAAGGCTGCGAAGATGTGGTGGAATTGCTCTTAAACCGAGGTGCTAGTGTCGGTGCTAGAAATCGGTTGGGCGATACGCCTTTACTGGTGGCGGCTGTTCACGGCCACAGTGCGATCGTATCGGCTTTGCTGCAAAAAGTAAACTCAAATCGGGCTGATTTCCTGAATGCTAAAAACTTTGGGGAGACGGCTTTGACGCTGGCTGCGTTTCACGGGCATACCGAGACGGTGAAGGCTTTGCTTGACGGCGGTGCCGATCCCAATATCCCGGCGGATTTGGGGAAAACGGCTTTAATGAAGGCGTGCGATCGCGGTTATATTGCGATCGTCCAATTATTAGTAGAAAAACGTGCCGATGTCAACTTGCTGGATGATTCGGGCGCAACAGCTTTAATGTGGGCAGCACATCGGGGTTATACTGATGCAGTAAAGATTTTAATTGATGCTGGTGCAGAACTAAACCACAAAAATCCGGGAAATTATACAGCTTTAATGCTGGCTGAGTTTAAGGGTTATTCCAGTGTGGTGAAATTGCTCAAAAGTGCTGGAGCACTGGAGTAAAAATTAAATTGTTTTGACTAAGGTAATTCTGTCATTCTGAGGGTAGGCTTTGGGAAGTTAAGAAGCTCACATATCGGGACTTACGCATTGTAACGGTGTGGCAAAAGTTGAGATTCTTCGCTGCACTCAGAATGACAAAATTAGGTGATTAGTGCGTCCCGGACAATGAATTATATCATGTCCGATCGATCAACCATAATATCCCGGTCGGGGCGGGTTTTTGAGATTGGAGATTGTTGGCGATTATGGTTGGTGGAACCCGCCCCTACAAAAATCGCGGTAGCTCGACCCGACATGATATTAACCTCAATTTGCTTTGCGTACCCAGCCGTTAATAGTAAAGCGGCTATCGGCAAAAGCTTTCGAGGGACAGCTAACTCGCAAAACTTCGTGCATATAGCGACTCAGAAAAAATACAATGCTATTATTGCGCGGTTCAACGGTTCTAAATGTCTCGGCTGCTACATAAAAATTGTTTTCAATTTTGCTGTCATAAATCTGCAATTCGCCGCCTGAAAAAGCCTTGGGTTCTCGATAGAAATAGTAAACGTAAGTAAAAAATCGGGTGGCGGTATCTGGCGAGCCGCTGTCGTTGTGAAGTTTATAAAAGTTGTTGTCGTTGTGCATGGTTAGCTGAGCTTCTATTTCACCCAGCGGAAATGAGGGAATATTTAATTTTTGCAGCACGTCGGGGAGAATTGCTTTGATACGATTAACCATCAGTTCGGAAAATTCTGGGAACGAATGGAGTACCATCGAACGGCGGTAATCTTCGGCATTGGTTGAGGTGCTGGTAGTCACAAATTCTGATTCTTTTGCTAAGACATATTTAATGAGTTTGTTTTTTTCAGCAGGTGTCAAAAAGTTGTCTATTTGGGCGTAGCGAGATATTAAGTCGTCATTTACAGGCGGCGCAGGGGCGGGAATTTCTGTGGCGGGAATTTCTACGGGAGTTGCAGGCTGCTGCGGTTGCAGTTCCTGCAAGTAAATTGGGGGTTCGGTGACTAATCCGACTAGGTTTTCGCCGGGAAAAGAAAGGGCGGAACGACCTCCGTCTATAGGGATTTGAAATAAGGTGGAAAAACCGGGTGTTTGTTGGGTGCGATCGACTAATGTTTTGATCAGGCTGTGCAATAATGGTGTGTCAGATTTGAGGGTGACGGTGCATTGATGTCCGCCGGTGAGGAGGATTTTGACTTTGATGTCTTGCGGTTGAATTGTGGTATTCATAGCCGTTAGTTATCGAAGAAGTAAAATTTTTTTAGGGCGGGCTAGAAGCCCACCCCACAATAGAACGGGAATTGACTCTTTTCTTTGTGAAACAGGCCGTTAAGCCTGTTTGTGGCGGGATTTCTTCCCACCCCACAATAGAATTAACTCTTCGCTTCACAGGCATCTTGCCTGTTCAGAATAGAGGTGCAAAATGTCATTGCTACGAACTTAATTAATGCAAGAAGTGGCGGATGTCGGTGAAAACCATTGTGATTCCAAGTTGGTTGGCTGCTTCGATGGAATCTCGATCGCGCATACTTCCGCCCGGTTGGACGATCGCAATTATGCCCGCCTCAGCCGCCGTTTTTACGGAATCGTCGAAGGGGAAGAAACCATCGCTGGCCAAAATCGCTCCTTTGCTCTTGTCTCCTGCTTGTTCCAATGCTAGTTTAACCGAACCGACGCGATTCATTTGTCCGGCGCCGACACCAATTGTAGTGCGATCGCGCGTCACAACGATTGCATTTGATTTGACGTGTTTCGCTACTTTCCAAGCAAACAGCAATTCTTCCCACTCTCCCGCCGTCGGCTGTTTCTCAGTAACTGCGCGCCATTTGCTAGTTTCTTCTACTATATTATCTGACTCTTGTACCAGCAAACCGCCTGCAATTATTTTAACTGTTTGTGGCGGCCCTTGAGTCAAATCTGGCAAAATTAATACTCTAACTTTCGCCTTTTTCTTGATAATTTCTTCCGCTTCTGGTTCGCACCCCGGCGCGACGATACATTCTAAAAATGTTTGAGTTAAGGCCGTTGCGGTAGGAGCATCAATCGGGCGGTTGAGGGCGACAATTCCACCGAAAGCTGAGACTGAATCGGTGTCGAAGGCTTTTTGATAAGCTTCAGAAATAGTTGTTCCCAAGGCTGTGCCGCAAGGATTTGTATGCTTCAGAATAGCGGCGGCGGGGGTGTCGGGGAATTCTACGATCAGCCGCCTTGCTGCTTCTAAATCTACTAAATTATTGTAGCTTAATTCTTTGCCTTGCAGGATGGTGCTAGTCGTCCAGCCTGTCGGTGTACTTCCGCTTTGATACCAAGTGGCGGCTTGATGGGGATTTTCGCCGTAGCGGAGAGTTTGCAACTCTTTTCCTGATAAATTAAACTGGTCTGGTAGCGCAGATTTTTCAGCGGATTGGCTGCTGAGATAAGTTGCGATCGCGCGATCGTAGTTTGCTGTATGTTTGAAGGTTTCGAGGGCGCATCTTTGCCGAAACTCTAAGGATGCTTCGCCGCCGTTTTCCCGCAGTTCTTTTAAATAAGTATTGTACTGTTCTGGATCGCACAAAACTGTCAAATGAGCGTGGTTTTTGGCGGAAGCTCTCAACATTGCCGGCCCGCCGATATCTATCTGCTCAATTGCGTCGGCTAGAGTAACTCCTGGTTTAGAAATTGTCTCTTCAAATGGATAGAGATTCACTACAACTAGATCGATCGCCCGAATTTGATTGGCGGTTAAATCTGCGAGGTCTTCCGGTACATCGCGCCGCGCTAAAATGCCACCGTGGATTCGCGGGTGAAGTGTTTTGACTCGCCCTCCCAAAATTTCCGGAGAACCAGTATATTCCGCAACTTTGGTGACTGGGATGCCTGCTTCTTTGAGGGCCGTTGCTGTCCCGCCACTACTAATTATGTCAAATTCAAATTCTTCTACTAGACTGCGCGCTAAGTCGATTAGTCCGGTTTTATTGGATGTGCTCAGAAGTGCTAGACGTGCCATTGGTTTGAAGTTGCGATCGCAAAAATAGATAGGTTATATTCTATATCACATCTGCCCGCAGGGAGATGATTTGGTAATGGCTAATTATGATTATTTTTCCTAAAATAAAGATGAGTTCGCTTATTTTTGACCATATTTTTTGTCAAACTTATATAAGATTTTATACTGACCAGTGGCTTCTAAATATGTAGAACTTGCGCGTGGAACTGGTTATTTTGTGAGTGGGAGGGGGATTGAAGCCATATCCAGCTTGCACGGTTCGTGTCGCTACGTAAGTGTCAATGTTGTTGAAATCACTTAAGAAAACTTAATAGATTTATCTATGGCGATCGCTCTTGAATTTTAACGATGTTTTATGATGAATTCTAAAAGTAATGTGCTAGCATCGGGTGTAAATTGCCCTATCCCTAAACTTCCGGGAAAATTGGGCGATCGCAATACCTTAATCTAAACAATAATTTGGTAGGGTTGAAATATGTTTTTTCAAGAAGCAGATCCAGAAAATAAGCTCAGTAATATTAGCAGGAATCATAAAAAAACTGCTCACAATATGACCCAGAGAACAGAGTACCAACAGATTACAAAAAAAAGAGCCGAGAATTCGACAGAGACCAACATTTCCGAAGCTTATAGTCTGAGTCTGTGCGAACTGCAGCAGATGGAGCGAGCAATGGAACAGCTAAAGCAGGATTTGAAAGCTAGCGAATCTCGGTTTCGGAATGCGATCGAAAAAAATGCCGACGGCATCGCAATCGTTAACAAGCGAGGACTTGTTTGTTTTGCCAACCAGTCAGCAGAAGCGCTGTTTAACTGCAAAGCAGAGGAACTTCTAGGGCAAGCATTTTTTGGCAATTTAGTAGTAGAAGTTTCAGCTTGCGACCTTGAGATGGCGACGGATATTATTCCCCAAGTTGGAAAAACAGAAGCACCAGGAACTCGCGTCGTGCAAACAGAAGTTGAAGCTATTCGCAAGCAAAAAGCAAATGCTGTAGTAGAAATGCGGGTGGTGGAAACGGAATGGGACGGAGAAATGGCTTATTTAGCTACGTTGCGGGACGTTACCGATCGCAAGCGCGCAGAAGAAATGCTTTGGTTGTACGATCGAGCTATAGCAGCTACGAGTACCGGAGTTACGATTTCTGACGCCACTGACCCCGACAATCCAATTATTTATTGCAATCCCGCATTTGAAAGCATGACAGGTTATCGGCGGCAGGAAATTATCGGAAAAAACGGCAGATTTTTGCACGGAAGCGATACCGATCCGGCAGCAGTAGAAATTATTCGCCAAGCCTTGCAAGCAGAAAGCGAATGCAAGGTAATATTAAAGAATTACCGCAAAGACGGAACGGCTTTCTGGAATTGTTTCTCAATATCTCCCGTGCGCGATCGCATGGGCAATTTAACTCATTTTATTGGCGTACAGAGAGACATCACTCAGCGCAAACAAGCCGAAGAAGCCTTGCATAATTCTGAAGCACAAAGCAGAGAACAAGCCGCTCAACTAGCAGCCACACTTAACCAACTCAAAGCCACTAATTCCCAATTAGTTCAAAGCGAAAAAATGTCTAGTTTGGGATTGCTACTGGCCGGCGTCGCTCACGAAATTAACAACCCAGTCAGCTTCATTTACGGCAATCTCGCTCATCTCACAAAGTATACTCAAGACTTGTTTCAGCACCTCGAACTTTATCAACAGCAATATCCTAATCCAGTCGCCAAAATTCAAGAGGAAAGAGAAAAAAACGATCTCGATTTTTTAGCTGAAGATTTACCTAAAATACTGTCTTCAATGAGCGTTGGTGTCGAGCGGATTTGCCAGATTGTGCAGTCGCTGCGGAACTTTTCGCGGCATGACGATTCACAGATGAAACCCGTTAACCTCCACGAAGGTATTAACAGCACGCTGTTAATTCTCAATCACCGTTTGAAAGGGAACGGAGAAAAGCCGCCCATTCAAATTATAAAACACTACGGAGAATTGCCGACTGTTGAGTGTTTTGCTGGGCCGCTAAATCAAGTTTTTATGAATATTCTCAGCAATGCGATCGATGCTTTAGAAGATGCCAACAGTAGGCAAAATTGTCAAGAAATGCTAGAAAACCCCAGCCAGATTAGGATTGGTACGGAAGTTGTCGGCAATTTGGTAGAAATTAAAATTGCCGACAACGGCCCGGGAATAACTGAGCAAGTCAAACAGCAGATATTCGATACATTTTTTACTACCAAGCCCATTGGCAAAGGCACGGGAATGGGTTTGTCAATTAGCTATCAAATTATTGTAGAAAGACACAAAGGCGAATTATACTGTACTTCGGAATTGGGCAAGGGCACCGAATTTACTATCAGAATTCCGATCGCACCTTAGTGCGGAATGTGCAATCTGCACCTTACCAATTTGATATATAGGCAAACCAGCGAGCGGGAATCGCACTCCTACAAAACGAGAAAAATCGTTTTTTCTCGTTCCCAGACTCTGGCTGGGAACGCATACTTAGAGGCGTTGCATCCCGATTGTAGAGACTATTTCAGGGTGCTTTTCTGCTCACATTACCCGCATAAATAGGGAATTAAAAAACCTCCACACCCTCCAACTTTTTAAAAGTTTCCACCTTCGCCCTCGCCGCTTCCCCGCAAGTCTTCGGCGTCGGAAACATCTTCCCAGGATTCGCCAAAGCTTTCGGATTAAACACCTGACGCACCCACTGCATCGTCTCCAAATCTACCTCCGAAAACATATCCGGCATAAAACACTTCTTGTCAGCGCCGATGCCGTGTTCCCCCGAAAGACTTCCCCCAACTTTCACGCAAAGCTTGAGAATTTCCCCGCCCAATTCTTCCACCTTTTCCAGCGCACCTTTTACCGAGTTATCGTACAGAATCAGCGGGTGCAAATTCCCGTCTCCCGCGTGAAATACATTAGCAATCCGATAACCGTATTTCTCGCTCAAGCCCTCAATTTCTTTCAAAACATAAGCCATTTGCGTTCGCGGAATTACGCCGTCTTGCACGTAATAATCCGGGCTGAGATGACCCGCCGCCGCAAAAGCAGCTTTCCGCCCTTTCCAAATTTTTAGGCGCGTTTGCGGGTCTGTTGCCGCGGTGATATTTCGCGCTCCGTTATGCTTGCAGATATCGGCAATCCGCTGTTTGTTTGTGGCAACTTCCACTTCTAAACCGTCGATTTCTACGAGGAGAATTGCGGCCGCATCGCGGGGATAACATCCCGTTGCCACCACATCTTCCACAGCATTGATGCTGATGTTATCCATGATTTCCATGCCGCCGGGAATAATGCCAGCGCTGATAATATCGGAAACCGATTCGCCCGCTGCTTCTATACTGGAAAAATCCGCTAGGAGAACGCAAATTGATTCGGGCGCTTTGAGAATTCGCAAAGTAACTTCTGTAGCGATTCCTAAAGTGCCTTCGGAACCGACAAATACACCTGTTAAATCGTAACCGGGCATTTCGGGAATTTCGCCACCGACATCGACAATCGAACCGTCGGGAAGTACCAATTTTAATCCTAAAACGTGATTCGTTGTGACTCCGTATTTGAGGCAGTGAACGCCGCCAGAATTTTCGGCAACGTTGCCGCCAACCGAACAAACAATTTGACTGGAAGGATCTGGCGCGTAGTAGAAACCGGCGCCGCTAACTGCTTGCGTTACCCAGTTATTAATTACTCCCGGTTGCACGACTACTTGCTGATTTTCTAAGTCTACTTTCAGGATTTTTCGCATCAGGGCAGTAACAATCAGCACGCAGTTTTCTACAGGCAAAGCGCCGCCGGAAAGGCCGGTTCCTGCGCCTCTAGCAACCCAGGGAATTGAGTGGCGATCGCATATTTTGACCACTTGCGCCACTTCCTCGGTAGTTCGAGGCAATACCGCCACGGCGGGGCGCTGGCGGTAGCTGGCGAGTCCGTCGCACTCGTAGACAATCAATTCTTCGCGGCGCTGTACCACCCCATTTTTGCCGACTACAGCCTCGAATTCTTTAATAACGGGTTTCCAGTTGCGTTCTGTTTCTACGGCTATCATTAGTGAATTTAATTAGGGAACTATCAATAATATTGTTGCAAATTTTACTAAGTTTAGGCAATTATTTTTCTAAGGGTTGCAATATTGACACAGGGAAGGATCGGCAGTCTCTCGACCGTCGGGAAACACTTTTTCTTTAGTATAACCGCAGTTTTTGCATTTATAGATTGCCGATCGCGCTAGCTGAGTCGGAAAATAGCAAAGTCCGCAGGGCAATCCGATTTTCGTCTCAGCTATATCGAATCCCGGCCAACCGCACTCCGGGCAGAATTGCTTAAATTTTTTAACTAAATCCAGAGTTGCATTTTCGATGTTTTTCATCCGAGTTGGATTGTACATCGCCCGCATATCTGTTTCGATGTGAACTCGGCCAGTTGACGATTTTTTTAAGCCTGCTGTCACAGCGTCAAAAAGTTGTTTTTCTGTCTTAATGCCCTTGACAATTTCGCCGTTACCGAGGGCAGCTTCGCCAACTACAACCACCAGCGCGTGATCGGGGAATCCAGCTTTTTTAGCAAAATCATTTGCTTCTTCTATACTGGAAACTACCTGGTGACTGTAGTTAGTTTCAACGGACAAATATTCGCCGATAAGTTCTAGATTGTTGGCTCGATCTAATAAAATTACTATTTCTCTGTTAGCTGGCAGATACGGCATCATTGGGTGAGGGCCGAAAGTACCTTCGCTGGCAAAGGCAAGAGTTTCGCCTGCAATTTCTAGGGCTTTTTGTGCTTTATGGCGAGCCGCTTCTATTTGAGTTCCTAAGCGTTTAACTTCTCTGGTGAAGGTGCCGAAAGTGTCAGTGTCAAGCTCCGCAGGTACTAGGATATTTACGCCAAATTCTCGTTCCAAAACAGGAGCCATCACCCGTTCTTTTTGGTGCATGGTAGCAAGAACTGCGGTGCGATCGCTCAATAATTGATTGGGATTCACAGGCTCAGAAATATTAGACATACAGCAGCATCATTTTAGGACACAAAACTCACATACACCCTTTCCACCGCCCCACAACCGATAGAAACCCTGACTTAACTTCCGAATCTAAATTTTAGATATCAGTTAAATATCCATGATATTCACCTGTGGACTTAATTTAAAATTATTCAATCGTCAATCGTCAATCTAAAATCGTATTAGTTGCCTCCAGTTACTCCCCCAGCTTGACCTCTGAGTACAAAAATTACTCCCGTCATAATTAGTGCCACGCCTACCAACCGCAGCGGCGGCAAAGGCTCGTTAAATATAAGTTTGCCGCCTAAAACAGTAAACAAGTAACTAATGGACAGTAAAGGCGAGACTATGCTAATGTTGGCGCGAGACAAAACTACGATAAAGCCGATCGAAGAAACTGCATACAAACACAGACCTGCAACTATCAAAGGCTGAGTTGCCATTGCTAGGACTTTTTCTACTAAATTAGCAGCGCCAATGGGCCCTAATATTTTAGCTCCTGCCTTCAGAATAAATTGGCCTAAAACACTGCACAAAATAGCACCAAGCAAAACTATAAAAACGCTTCTACTCATAAGTTCAGTAACCTATATTACAATCACAACTTGCTGTTCCCAAAAAGCTTAAAAGCTTTAGTTAAGTTTTGTTTAGTTTTCTTCACCACTACTATTTTAAGGATAGATACTGGAAAAGATAAGTATTGTCGATCGCCAGCAACAGTAGAACAAACATATGGCAGAGCAGACTAACACCAACAGGGAATGCACTCTCGAACTCTCGATACTCATGCCCTGCCTCAACGAGGCAGAAACTTTAGAAATCTGCATCGAGAAAGCGCAGAAGTCCCTGCGCGAACTTGATATTGCCGGCGAGGTAATCATAGCAGACAACGGCAGCACTGACGGTTCTCAAGATATCGCTACGAGCATGGGGGCCCGAGTCGTACCCGTAGCGGCCAAAGGCTACGGCAGCGCCCTCATGGGAGGCATCATCGCAGCGCGCGGAGTTTATATTATCATGGGCGATGCTGACGACAGCTACAATTTTTCAAACCTCGGCGCTTTTGTCCACAAATTGCGAGAAGGTTTCGACTTAGTAATGGGAAACCGGTTTCAAGGGGGCATCAAACCGGGGGCCATGCCGCCGCTGCACAAATATTTAGGAAATCCGGTGCTGACATGGGTTGGACGGCTATTTTTTGCAAGTCCCGTCGGCGATTTTCACTGTGGACTCAGGGGTTTTAGGAGAGACTCAATTTTGAAACTCGACTTGCAAACGACGGGGATGGAATTTGCTAGCGAAATGGTGGTCAAGGCCTCTGTATACAAGCTGCGGATAACTGAAATCCCAACCGTACTTTCTCCCGACGGCCGCAGCCGGCCGCCGCACTTGCGAACTTGGCGAGATGGCTGGCGGCACCTGCGATTTTTGCTGCTATACAGTCCTCGGTGGCTGTTTTTGTATCCGGGTACTGCGCTGATGATTTGGGGTCTAATTGTTAGCATTTGGCTGTTGCCCGGTACTCAAAAAATCGGGGCTATCAACTTTGATGTACACACGCTGCTGTATGGTGCGATCGCAATTATCATCGGTTTTCAAGCAGTAACTTTCGCTTTTTTCACCAAAATTTTCGCTATCAGCGAGAAATTCCTGCCCGAAGACCCCAAACTCAACAAAATATTTCGCTATGTCACCCTAGAGACAGGATTGATTGTCGGAGTCACGCTGATTTTAATCGGAATAGTTGGCTCGTTATTGTCATTAACTATCTGGAACGAAACGGCTTTCGGTTCTCTCGACCCTTCTAAAACTCTGCGTTTGGTTATTCCCTCGCTCACTTGCCTGACTGTCGGTTTGCAGATAGTTTTTTCGAGCTTTTTTCTCAGCGTACTAGGCTTAAAGCGCAGGTAAAATAATTAGATGTAAAATTTGGTTACAAATTTCAGCAAACATGATTTAACTTGCCCAAATCCTGTGTTAAATCCGTCGCGAACACTCGGGCTTAAACCAGGTTGTCAGTTGATCTCAAACCTGAAATTATATGACACTAACTGAAAACAACTCCAGCGAGTATGTTGGTCCCAAGCTAGGCGGTTTCGCAACTAAACTATCTTGGTACGCCCGCCAAAAAATGTTCGATTTCCTCATGGCATTAGCCAATCCCAGCGCCGCCACAACCGTGTTGGATGTAGGAGTAACTTCCGACCGCCGCGAAGACTGCAATTTCTTTGAGAAACTTTATCCGCATAAGGACAAAATCACCGCAGTCGGTATAGAAGATGCTGCGTTTTTAGAAAAAGAATATCCAGGTTTAAAATACGTGTGTTCTGATGGATTAAGCTTGCCATTTCCCGACAAAAGTTTTGATTTAGTCGTGAGTTTTGCCGTAATCGAACACGTCGGAAGTCGGACTCAGCAACAAGCTTTTGTTCGGGAACTTTGCCGCGTCGGCAAAACTTGCTGCATCACAACTCCCAACCGCTGGTATCCCGTAGAATTCCACACTGCTGTTCCCCTAATACACTGGTTTCCCCCCTCTTGGTTTCGAGCTTTGCTGAAATTGCTCGGCAAGCACTTTTTCGCCAAAGAGGAAAATCTCAACCTTCTATCCGAAAAAGAGGTATTAAAGATGCTACCAGCAGATGCTGAAGTTTATACCAGATATTTCCGGCTGCTCGGTTTGATATCTAATCTCCTCTTTTATTTCGTCATCTAAAAAGTTGCTACTTACGCTGAGATCCCAAATCCAGCACAAACTTTTCTCCGTCTTCATAGAGCTTTTTTCGAGTTTTTGCAAGTTGCTGCACGTTATCCCGAAAGTCGTGAGATAGTTGTGATTGCAGTCGAAACCAAGATGACAATCCAGGTCCTGAAGTATCTACATCTGCGGGATGATTGAGACTCCAAGACGAATAAGCGATGTATCGAATAGATTTGGAAACTAAATAGTTTGCCAAGGCTTCCGGGCCTTTGAATGCAGGCATTCCGGGAGGCAAACTCGCTCCCCCCGGCCAGTCGGCGAGGAAAAGTTGATTTCGTTTAAAATCTAGGATAAAAGGTGCATCTAGCCTGGTTAAAACTGTTTCTCCCTGTGGAATTGACTGTTGCAGTGCTGCATACTGCAACTTTTGCTTAGCTGAAACTAAAGATGGACTCGTTAGTCCGAATTTAATATTTTTCACATAAGCTGAATAAGTATTTTTAGTGAGATCCCAGCGGTAGCTGAGTGTAAGACCTGCACAAAATACAGCGACAATAAAAAAGTTAGGAATCGCGTTTTTATTTAACCCTCCTGTATCAGTCATGGCGATCATAATTAATATGATAATTGCCGGAAACAGGTGAGAGAATGAATAGCGAAAAGGGTCGGCATTTTCGGTAAGTACGCCTACAAGAACTGTTGCCACTAGCGCTGCAACTGTCATAGATAAAGGTGCTTGGCGGTTCGAGAACGAGGATTCGGCGGGTAAATTAGCAAATTTCAGAGGTCGGATACTTAAGCTCAAGCAGCCGAGCAATATCAGTATCAAAACGTAAATACCTCTGAATGCTCCGAGGGCTGTTTTAACAGTTCCCAAGAGTGTCCCACCTGATTTGAAAGTGATGCCGTAGGCGGAGGCGTGATAGCCTTTTCCCAAAAGAGGATACAATAAAGTACCTGAAGATTGATACAAAGAAATCATCCAAGGTAGGAGAAATATTCCTACTAATACTGTGGCCAGCCCGAATTCCCATACAACTTTTAGTTTGGTATTTGAACTAATAAAATAGCAAAGGTAGCTAACTGCAAATACAATAACCGAGGCGGGAATTAGAGAAGATTTTAAAGTACAAATTGCTGCGGAAATTAAAGCGATAATACAAGCATTGGAAACCCAAGAGCTGCGGTCTATTTCTTTGCTGTCAAGGGTTCTAAACAAACTTAAAAATAAAGCGACAGGCAGCATGATACTTGTAGTGTTTGCCTTGGGGACAGGAATCAATATAACCAATAAAATTGTAAATATTACTCGTCTAGTCGAGGCTGGATTGTCTTTAAAAAATCCGATAATTAGTGCGAGTGTAATTATCAGCGCCAAACCCGGGTCTATGATGTTTAAATTAGTGTCGGAAAGTACGCTGACAATGAAAGTATGGAGAAATGACTGTCCGCCCAAAGATGTTATTCTTCTTTCGCTAAAAGGCTCTAGGCCCATCGAACCGAGTTGCAGCATTTTGTGGGGAAATACTAAGTAAGCGTGGTAGTCATCGCTGGTATTAAACCCGTCAGCATACACCATGTTGGCAAAGTTGAGTCTGCCTGTATAAACCCATCCGGCATATTGGATTAAAATCAAAAAACTAACTATGGCAATGCCTGATAAGATAATTTTATCTTGGCGACTTTCTTCAAATAGCTGTGATAGATTAGTGGCGATTGATTGTCTGTGATTTACCAAATCTACTAGACAATAAATGAGTCCCAAACCTAAAAAAATCAAAATAGTGGTTGGCGAGATATTCCAAGTTGCGTTTAATACACCGCCAATTATAAGGCTGAAAGCTAGACCCCAAGCGGCTCTTTGTCCCCAGTCAACTCGCTGCTTGGGAAACAGGATATGGTTGAGGGCTTTTCCCCAACCTGTGAGCGATAGTAGCAGGCAAATTCCCCAGGAGAATGATATTATGTATGAAATCATCGGTGTCAGAGTCTCTTTTTTAAAATTGTTAACTTGTAATAAGATTATTTGTTAAGTATTTGCGATTGTGCGATAAATCTTTGTCTATCGTACAATACGATGTAAATTTAGTCAATTTGGGAAGCGCTGCAATTGGGAGAATCTCCTGTATGAACCGGGGAGAAGTCTATGATGCTAGACTTGAAGCTGTTGAGGATTCTTAACAAGGATGAACCCGTCCTGTTATCATGGTTAGTCGAGCTACAATCAATACATATAGCCCTGTAGTTTTGGCTATTCCCTGCACTACTTATCAAACGGGTAAACGAGTTTATGCCACTCAGATATTAATTAAAGCTCCCGACGGTGGATTAACCAACGATTCTATCGCTATGGCAGATCGACTACGGGTATTATCTAAATCTCGTTTATTGAGTTTACGAGGAATGCTTAGTGATGAAGCAATACTTCTGCTGAATCAAGCTTTATTAATTGCCTTGGATTTGCCGGGTCAAGTTTAATTGCACTTGAGGAAAATCAGGGCGATCGTACTTGGGGAAGATAAAGGCGATCGCACTTCCTTCGCTCCTAAATTGGTATAATGACAATCAGCCCAAAAATCTCAACATAAAGCCTATGTCTACTTATAGCGAGGTACTGAGTCAGGCTCAAAGTCTTACTCTTGAAGAGCAACAGCAACTGTTAAAAGTATTGTCAGCATTGGTTCGCGATCGGGTAACAACCCAGACTCAGGGTAGCAGTGAAAGATTGCCCAGGAAAAATTTAAAGAGATGGCGAGGTTTTTTTGCCGTATCGTGTGGATGCTTTGGAATTACAGTTGCAACTTAGAGCAGAATGGGATGAGTAAGATAGGGAAGAAAAGGGCGAGCCAGTAATCCAAGGGCTATAATAGTAAAAATCAAGAATAGTTGATATTAGCTATGCAACGAATATTTGAGGCTATATTGAAGGGAAATCTTTTAGAATGGGCTAATGACATTCCAAGACAAGGCGATCGCCCTGTCAGAGTTTACGTTACTTTACAAGAAGAGCGATCGACTTTAAGTGCGGAGTTTCGCCGTCAGAGAATAGTTGAAATATTGGAAAAAATTGCAGCAAATAATGTCTTTGCTGATATTAGCGATCCGGTGGAATGGCAGCGAGATTTGCGTCAAGACCGTCCACTTCCAGGTAGGGATGAATAATGCTGCTAGACAGTAATATTATTATCTACGCTTCCCAGCCAGAAAACTCGCAGATTAGGCATTTTATTGGGGAAAATGACATAGTTGTATCGGGAATAAGTTACGTTGAAGTCTTGGGTTATCCTCGGCTAAATGAAGAGTATAGATTGTACTTTGAGGAATTCTTTGGTGTGGTGGAGGTTCTACCAATTTCTAACGCTGTACTCGATCGCGCAGTGCTGTTGCGACAGATAAGGAGAATGACACTTGGGGATGCTATTATTGCGGCAACAGCTTTGGTATATGACAGAACTTTAGTAACAAGAAATATAGGGGATTTTCGGTGGATTGCTGAACTCACACTGATTAACCCGTTTGAGGCTTAATCAAGACGGGCGATTCCCTAGGGGATAGCTTCGCTTCACGCGCTTTGGGAAGATAAGGGCGATCGTACATTTATTTATTCACGGCTTTTTGCGTGATGTTCAACATAAGAGCGCAGCACAGCGTTCATTAGAGATTGATAGCCTTTTCCTTGGCTTTTAAACCAATCTAATACTTCGCTATCAACCCTTAAAGAAATAGCTTGTTTTGTCCGTGGTGTTACGAGTTTTGCTTTTGCCCAAAAATTCGCATCTAATTCAGGAATATCAGAGGTATCGATCGCAGATTCTGGAATATTTTCTAATTCTTCAAGTCGTTTGCGCGAGATAGTCATATTCAAAGTACCTAAAACTGTATATACAAAGCGTATATACTTATAGGATAGCATAAAGGGCGATCGGATACTCACTCAGGCGGGCCAAAGCGATCGGGCAAGTCATCAAGAGTTAACCCGCGCGATCGCAAAAAATTTGCCAAAGCTTTCATCTGGGCAATTGTGAATGTCGGCACATTATCTCCGGCTTCCCAGCGACTCACAGTGCGTACCGATGTCCCAATTTGCCTAGCAAATTCTTCTTGGGACATTCCTAACTCATCTCTGAGTTTTTTCAGCGGTGATTCGCCAGCTTCTTCTTGAGGTTGTCTTCGCTTAATCATTACAAAATGTGACATAGTGTCTAGACTACTTGACAAAACAACTTTGTCCAGACACTATGTCTATATAGACAGCAAAAGGGCAGAGTACGGGAAATCAGCCCTGCCTTTCTAGTGTCTCATTTTGTCCGCAATCTATTGCAGAACTAGGATGAACTACAAACAACAACTTTACCCGTGGGTGATTTATCGCCACCTGCCCAACCTGCAACGCCTGACTGTGGCGCGTTTTCGCCGCCGAAACGATGCCGAGGAACACTTGCGGATTATCAAAAGATAGCTGCCGCAAGCGGAGTTTGCGATCGCCTTTGAGGTGAATTCGCAACAGCTAACAAATTGTGTAAGATAGTATAAGAGCGATCGAACTTTGGGAATAAAAGGGCGATCGCTTTTCCCATAATTTTAAATTGAGATATAATAGAGAGCAAGCAAAAACTCTTACAACCAAGTCTATGTTTACTTATAGCAAGGTACTGAATCAAGTTAAAAGCCTCACGCTTGCAGACCAACTGCGGTTATTAGAAGACTTGAAAAAAATGATTCAGTTACGAGAAGAAGTTGCCGAAGATAATGAAGTAATTTCAGCAGAAGAAATAGCAGAGAGCGAGGCAGCTTGGCAAGATTACCAAGCTGGTCGCGATCGGGGGATATCCTCCCAAGAACTCAAATTGAAGCTATTTGGAGAAAAAAATTGACTGACTACATTCTCCTGAAAGCAGCAGAACGCTATTTATCGCGAATGCAACCGGATGACCAAGTACGAATTGTCAAGGCTTTAGATACTTTAGTAAGTGACGATAGAGGGCTTGACATTAAGCAACTTAAAGGACTAGGAGATTAAGATGCAAGTCAAAGACATGACAGTCGATCAATTGCGGGACTTAATTCGGCATACCGTGGAACAGTGTTTAGAAGAATATTTGGGCGATCCTGATGCAGGTTTAGAAGTTAAGGAAGAAGTCAAGCAGAAATTGTTAGAGTCAATGAAGCGCAAACAAGCAGGAGAAAGTAGCGTCGAACCTGGGGAAGTTTATCAAAAACTTGGCATAAAATCCTAATGAGCTATTCGGTTGAGTTGACAGCAGAAGCTCTGGTTAACCAAGAAAGATTGACTCAGGCTGTGCAGGAGCGTATAGGTAATAAAATCAATTGGTTGGCTGAAAATTTTGAACAAATAACTCCTATGCCGTTGTCGGCTAATCTGGCAGGTTTCTTTAAGTTAAGAGTGGGTGATTATCGGGTAATTTATTCTTTTGATGATGATTTAAATGTGATTACTATTCACCAGATTGGACACCGGAGAGAAATTTATGATTAACTGAAGTGCGATCGCACTTTGGGAAGATAAGGGCGATCGCTTTTCCCCGAATCCCGAATTGAGATATAATAAATAACAAGCAAAAAAATTAACGAAATTTAGTGTAACTTAAGACACCCTATGTTGACTATTGAACAGATAGAAAATGCGATTCTCCAACTTCCACCCAACAAGATTGGAGAGTTGTTAGAGTGGTTTATGAATTTGGATTACCAACGATGGGATGTTCAGTTAGAAAAAGATAGTGGTGAGGGGAAACTGGATGCTTTAGCAGCGGAGGCGATCGCAGATTTTGAGAGTGGTAACTATCGAGAGATTTAATGCACTACACTACTCGAAAGTTTTGGGATTGTTACAATGCTTTGCCATCAAATGTACAAGCTACAGCAGATCAGTGTTATGAGTTGTTGAAGGCAGATCCGTCTCATCCTTCTCTGCATTTTAAGAAGGTTGGTAATTATTGCTCTGTAAGGGCCGGACAAGCTTATCGGGCGTTGGGTATTGAAATTAAAACAGGTATTTTGTGGTTTTGGATTGGTACTCACGCAGAGTACGATCGGCTGATAGGAAAGTAAGGGCGATCGTACTTTTGGGAAGATAAGGGCGATCGTACTTTGGGAAGATAATGGCGATCGCACTTTAGGAAGATAAGGGCGATGGCGCTTTGGGAAAATAAGGGCGATTCCCTACGGGATAGCTGCGATCGCCCGTACTTCTCTAGGTCCTAAATTGCTATAATGACGATAGGCCAAACAATCTTAATGCAGAGTCTATGTTTACTTATAGCAAGGTACTGAATCAAGTTAAAAGCCTCACGCTTGCAGAGCAACTGCGGTTATTAGAAGACTTGAAAAAAATGATTCAGTTACGAGAAGAAGTCGCAGAAGATGATGAAGTAATTTCAGCAGAAGAAATAGCAGAGAGTGAAGGTGCTTGGCAAGATTACCAGGCCGGTCGCGATCGGGGGATATCCTCCCAAGAACTCAAATTGAAGCTATTTGGAGAAAAAAATTGACTGACTACATTCTCCTGAAAGCAGCAGAACGCTATTTATCGCGAATGCAACCGGATGACCAAGTACGAATTGTCAAGGCTTTAGATACTTTAGTAAGTGACGATAGAGGGCTTGATATTAAGCAACTTAAAGGTCGTCCTGAATTAAGGCTGCGAGTGGGTAAATATCGGATACTTTTTGTAGAAGACAGGGAAAATCAAGTATATGTTGTGACTGCGATTAATTCTAGGGGGGATGTTTACAAATAAGGGCGATCGCACTTTGGGAAGATAAGAGCGATCGTACTTTGGGGAAATAAGGGCGATCGCACTTCCTTCGATCCTAAATTGCTATAATGACAATCAGCCCAAAAATCTCAACATAAAGCCTATGTCTACTTATAGCGAGGTACTGAGTCAGGCTCAAAATCTCACTCTTGAAGAGCAACAGCAACTGTTAGAAGTATTGTCAGCTTTGATGCGCGATCGGGTAACAACCCAAACTCAGGATAGCAGTCAAAGATTGTCCAGGAAAAATTTAAAGAGATGGCGAGGTTTTTTGCCTAAGCGTGTGGATGCTTTGGAATTCCAGTTGCAACTTAGAGAAGAATGGGATGATTAATAAATATCTTCTCGATACCAACATTCTGATTTACTACTTCTATGACGAGGCGGAGGTTCAGCCTATATTTGATGAGATTGAAGCTGGAGATGCAGAGGCATTTTACTCTCCGATTAGTTGGGTAGAGTTACTTTGTTACCCGGCCTTGACAGAAGAACAAGCGAATGAGTTGCGAGAATTTTTGAGGCTTATTAAGTGCGTATCATTAACAGAATCAGTTTTAGATCGGGCAGCCCAAATTCGTAGAGATTATCGCTTGAAATTAGGTGATGGTGTAATTGCAGCCTGTGCTTTAGTTGAGGGATGTGTCTTGGTAACTCGCAATGCTAAGGATTTTAAGCGCGTTGATGGGTTAACTATATTGAATCCATTTGATTAGGTAAAAGAAGGGGCGATCGCACTTTGGGAAGATAAGGGCGATGGGCTGTGATTCTATTTCAACTACCCAAACATCAAGCGACCTTTCGGTTGAGGAATAGGACGACCCAGTGCGTTAGCCGTTTCTATCCACTCCTGCATAATAATCTCTAGATTTTGCTGCTTCTTGATAAGTTTCGCCATCTGCAGCACATCCGAGCAATTCAGGTAGTTGGGCAATAAATGCCTGGTCTTCCTCACTCCAGTAAAGGATTAGTTCATACTTCATGATTGTTCTTTATGTGATGTTCAACATAAGAGCGCAGCACAGCATTCATTAGAGATTGATAACCTTTTCCTTGGCTTTTAAACCAATCTAATACATCGCTATCAACTCTTAAAGAAATAGCTTGTTTTGTCAGTGGTGTTACGAGTTTTGCTTTTGCCCAAAAATTCGCATCTAATTCAGGAATATCAGATGTATCGATCGCAGATTCTGGAATATTCTCTAATTCTTCAAGTCGTTTTCGCGAGATAGTCATATTCAAACTGCATGATGCTGTATATACAAAACGTGTCTACTTATAACATAGCACGAAGGCGATTGCCCTTCGAGAATACTCCCCAAAGTTCGATCGGGGGGAAAGCGGAGGGGCGATCGCACTTTGAGAAGAAAAGAGCGATCACTTTTGCAACTTTTATTTAAGAAATGTCAAAAATAATTAAGAAATAAATTCCGGAGACTACTTGCAACTCAGTGTACTCTTAAATAATATTAAATTTGAATGTAAGATTATGAATACCAGTAGTAGAGATGAGAGAGCTTCGATGAATCAACGTAGAAAAAATTCTTACAACTCAGTATTTTCCCTGATAGTGCTATTACTGTTTTCTGGCTGTAGTGGCGACGGACCTACGTTTAAGGGCGAGGTTGTTGTGAAAATAGAGAACTTAGAAAAGGTTATACAAACTTTCGATAAAGGTATCAATACTCTAGGGAGTGAATCTAGGAGCTGGCAGAACGTTTTGGAAAATGTCCAAAAGCAGTTAACTCAGGATGTAAAGTCCACTATCAAAAACGAAATTACCGACCTTATCAAAACTGGAATTGCTAGCGTCGGTGAAGAGGGTCGCTGTAATGCTGACTTTGTAGGCCAAAGATCGCGTCATGCCTTGATTGAAATAAGAAACGAACTGGCGAAGGAAGTGAATGAACTGGCAAAGCAAGAGAGAATACCTCTCAAGCCAGTTGAAATTTTAGAACCTGCGGTGTGTATCGTGAATCCTAGTTCTATTGACGTAGCTCGGGTTGACCTGGAGCTGGAGCGGGAGCGGTTAAACAAACTTGAAATTAGTGGATATGACTTTAAGCCATCATCAATTAAGGTTATTTTAAAAGATCGCGATCAAACGGAAGAAGATGTAAGCACAACTGCCGATTCAACCAGTAAGTATAATTTCATCTTAAACCTCAGTAAAGTTAATGGAGTACCACTATCGCCTGTCAGTGATAAACTAATTCTAAAGGGGAAGGGGAATGATACGATAATATCAACTATTAGTATCATTCAGCCTTCGTATAATAAAGGTTTAACAAAAAATATTTGGGAGGACATTTCTGCGGGGCGTATTACAATTGCTAAGGCCATCATTCTAAATAAAATTTCGTGGCGAGATGGTGAACGTGGCTGTTCCACTGTCGGGTACGAAGAAATTGCCGAAGTCCGGAAAAAAATAGATGAGGCAACTAACTTTTGCGTTGCAAGAGTCAGAAACGATATAAATGCTGGTAATCCTTCAACTTCAAACGCCATTTTTCAAGGCGTTATTTCCTGGCAAAACGCTCAATCTCAATGTCGCTTTATGCTGGAAGAAGAAAAAGACAGAGTGAGACAAGCACCAGAACTTGGAGCTTCAGGTTTCTGTAGGTAATAGCTTCTGACAGATTTAGATACAAAGTAAATACATCACAAACGTAACGTCGATCGAGGGGTTTCATTCTCACACAGCAATGCTTTAACTTTATCTTTCTGATTAAGGCTTTGTAGAGACGTTGTATGCAACGTCTCTACATTTTCATGCCGCTATTCTACTCCCTCAATCCGGTCTTCCACCTCCTGATAAAGTTCACGCAGACGATCCAAATTGTTCTCCGAAGTCTCCCAATAACCCCGGCCGTTCACCTCAAGCAAAGTGCTGACAATCTTGCGGAAAGAATGAGGATTTAAGTTAAGCAAACGCTTCTGCATCTCCTCATCTTGGATAAACGTAGTGTTGACATCCTCATACACCCAATTATCCACAGCGCCCGCCGTCGCACTCCATCCAGTCGTATTCACCAGACGCTTAGAAATCTCCCGCACACCTTCATAACCGTGCGACAACATCCCCTCATACCACTTCGGATTCAGCAGCTTAGTCCGCGAATCTAAACGCACGGTTTCTGATAGCGTCCGCACCTGCGCGTTAGCTGTGGTTGTATCAGCAACAAAGGATGTCGGTTGCTTCCCATCTGCGCGCAAACTGCCGATCAATTTAGTCGGATCGGAGTCGAAATAGTGCGACACGTCGGTTAGGGAAATCTCGGCAGAATCCAAGTTTTGGAAGGTGACTTCCGCAGTTTTCAAGGATGATTCAAAAATCTTCCGGTCTTGTTCCATTGTTCCCGGATTGTCGGAAGAAAAGGCGAAGGATTTGCGAGTTAAGTACATTTCCTGCAACTCGGCTTCGCTTTCCCAAGTGCTGTTTTCCACCGCCAAGTTGATGTTAGATGAATAGGAACCAGAGGCATTGGAAAATACCCGGGTTGCTGCTTGCCGCAGGTTGATTCCCATTTCTTCCGCTTGCTTCAATGCGTGTTTGCGAACGAAGTTCATTTCTAACGGTTCGTCGGCTTCCGCTGCCATTTTCACGGCTTTATCTAACAAATTCATTTGGTTGATGAACAAGTCGCGGAATACGCCGGAACAGTTAATTACTACGTCGATCCGAGGGCGTCCCAACTCTTCTAAAGAAAGCAATTCGAGTTTGTTTACCCGGCCCAAAGCGTCGGGAACTGGCTTCACTCCCACCATCCACATTACTTGGGCGAGGGATTCGCCGTAAGTCTTGATGTTGTCGGTTCCCCACAACACAACGGCGATCGTTTCTGGGTAATTTCCGCCGTTATCAACGCGCTGTCTTTCTAACAGCCGATCGACTACAACCTTAGCAGACTTAACCGCCCCCGTTGTAGGGATTGACTGCGGGTCTAAAGCGTGCATATTCTTGCCAGTCGGCAAAACATCCGGGTTGCGAATCGGATCGCCACCGGGGCCGGGCAGAACATACTCGCCTTCTAACGCCCGCAACAGTGCGCCTAATTCGTTGTCGGCACAAACTTGCTGCAAGCAGAATTCCAGATACTCAAACAGCGGTTTAATCGGTTCTGGATCGATTTTTTTGTAACCGGCGGCGTGCAAAGCTTCAATCCAAGGTGTTTTCTTGCCCATGTTGAAGAAATTCAACTTAGAAACAAGGGAAACTCTGCCCTCAGCATCGGTTTGTTCCTTCACCAAAGCGCCAACGGCATCCCGACAGGCCAAGGTGATGTTTTGCAGCAATTCGACATCACTTAAAATGCCTTTGTCGCTATTGGTATAAATTTCGCCGATATCGCGTCCGAGACTGTTAGCGATAATCCGCGGCAAGCCGATCAGCCCGTCTTCTTCGCGGTCTAAATTGGCGATATTCACCAAAGTTGCGATCGCCTCTTCCGCAGTCGGCGGCTTACCGATAACGTGCAAACCGCAAGGTAACAACCGCGACTCAATTTCCATCAACTTGCGGTAAACCAAGCCAACTAAATTGTCCCGTTCCTCCGCAGTCATTCCCGCAGCAACCCCTCTTTCTTGTTCGGGAGGTAGGGCGATATCTTTATCCAAATTCACCAAACGGCATTTTTCGACGATCGCATCAACAATCGGCACACCCCGCCCAGTCTCTTTCAAAGTTTGATAAGAAGCAATTAACTCGCTGAGTTCCTGCAAACCTTTGTACAAACCAGCATTTTCAGCCGGAGGAGTCAGATAGCTGATTGTTTCAGCATAACTGCGGCGCTTAGCAATTGTTGCCTCGCTGGGATTGTTGGCGGCGTAATAATAGATATTGGGAATTTTGCCGATCAAACTGTCGGGATAACATTCCCCAGACATTCCCATCTGCTTACCAGGCATGAATTCTAGCGAACCGTGAGTGCCAAAGTGCAGCACCGCATCCGCACCCCAAATGCGCTCCAAATATGTATAGTAAGCAGCAAAACCGTGGTGCGGGCTGGCGGAACGAGAGAATAACAACCGCATCGGATCGCCTTCGTATCCAAAAGTAGGTTGCACTCCGATAAACACATTGCCAAAATGTTTGCCGAAAATCAGCAAATTTTGTCCGTCGCTGTTCAAATGTCCCGGAGGCGGGCCCCAATTTTCTTGCAAGCGTTCCGAGTAAGGAGTGAATTCTTCGTATTCAGCTACCGACATCCGGTAAGCAACATTTAATTCCGGAGTTTGGTATTGGGCTGTTGCGTCGTGGATGACTTCTTGCATCAGTTTTTCGGCGGAATCCGGCAATTCTGGCAAGTCGTAACCGTTGCCTTTTAAGGCTTTCAATACTTGGTAAATCGAGCCGAAAACGTCCAAATAAGCGGCAGTTCCGACGTTGCCTTTGTCCGGCGGGAAACTGAAAACTGTGATCGCAACTTTTTTATCTAATTTTGGTTTGCGGCGCAGCATTGCCCATTTCATGGCGCGCTGGGAAATTGCTTCGATCCGGTCTTGTAGGGCGATCGCCTTGCCAGTTGCGCCATCACGTCCCGACAAAATAATCGGTTCGATCGCGCCATCCAACTCGGGAATGGCAATTTGCAAAGCAACTTGAATCGGGTGCAAGCCTAAATCGCTATTTTCCCACTCTTCCGTCGTTTGGAAAACCAGCGGCAAAGCCACCATGTAAGGGCAATTTAATTTTTTCAAAGATTCGATCGCCTTCGGGTGATCTTGTTTCGCCGGGCCGCCCACCAGCGCAAAACCAGTCAGAGAAACGACCGCATCAACGATAGGCAGCGGTGCAACACCTTTGGTCCCAACTTCCAAGAAAAAAGTTTCGACGGGTTTCGAGAAGTCCAAACCGCCGGCAAAAATCGGCACCACCCGCGCCCCCATTGCCTCCAATTCCTGCACCATTGCTACATAGTGCGCGTCATCTCCCGTGACTAAGTGAGTCCGCTGCAACACCAAGCCAATGCAAGGTGCGAGGGGGTCTTTGAGGTCTGCCGAAATATCTTTGCGGGCGTTGTACCAGGTGAGGTATCCTTTGACATCCTCAAACATTGACGGTGCCAAAGGATGCCAAATTCCCATGTCCGGGTAGACAACGGGCTCTTCAAAAGTTAACTGTTCCTGTCCTTTGAAAACATATTTATGTGACAGCATCAGCAAGAAGTTTTCCAAGTTTTCTTGGGAACCGCCCAGCCAATACTGGAAACTCAGCATGAAGTTTCGCGCATCTTGGGCTTTGTCGATCGGCAAATATTTCAGCACTTTCGGCAAAGTTTGCAGCAGTTTCAGCATTCCGTCTTGGAAGGAACTCCCGGATTTTTCCTTCCGTTTTTTCATGAATTCGCCGATCGCACTTTTGCTTTGTCCCAACTGTGCCATCGAGAAACTGCCCATTTTATTGAGCCGCATCACCCCTGGCATCGACGGGAAGACGACGGCGACATCCAAGCTGTCGCGCAGCGGTTCAACTGCCGCTACCACTTTTTCGGCTAAATCTTCGATGAAAATTAGAGAAGCAATAAATACATTGGCATCCGCCACATCCCGCTTGAAGGCCTCGTAATTTTCCGGGCTGCGGAGTTCCTCGATCAGGTAGCCGCTGATTTCTATTGCCAAATTCGGATTTTTCTGGTTTATCGATCGAACCGCTGCCGACAGGGCGCTTTGATACTGCGGTTCCAGTACGACATAGACCACCTTCATGAGCGATCGCCCCTGCAAGTTTTCCGGCACAACGTGGCGAATGGTGGGCTTGACGTGAGTGAACATCCGGTTAGGCTCCTTTAAGATGCTGTTTTCGGGAATCGGGAATTTTTTTATCCCATAAGCATTTTTACCAGAAAACGCTTGCCATTAGGCGATTTGAGCCTGCATATGACACAATTCGACAAATTTATGGCAATTTTTCGTTACATTTTTTTATAAATTCCTTGAGCAAATACTCCATATTTTATTTACAAATTTTTACTTGACAAAAATTACTTTATGTATATATAATCACGTGATTGAATAAAAATAATTAAAAATTAACCAACCATTGGCAAAGAAATCCTGAAAAAAGTGCCAAGTTTTGTATAATCGATCAAGCTTGCGATCGAGCAATTAAGTGATGGAAAAAAGGCGTAATTTGTGAAGGCAGAATGTAGCCTTCGGATCGTTCCTGACTCACCAAAATCGATCGGTTCCCAGGAACTTAAAACGATTTTATAAAGTCTGTTGTGTCTAAGTTCCTGATTGGCGCTCTAGTTCAGGGAAAGCTAATTGCTATGGACTATCAAGCTCATCAAAACATTAGGGGAAAACATGGCTAACTACGCAATTTTTGACGAACAATACTACCTCGCCTCATATCCTTGGATCAAACCAGCCATTGATGCCGGAGTCATCAAATCCGGGAGAGAACACTTTGAAAAATACGGTCAAGCTGCCGGTCTAACCAAAGTATCGCGGTATTTTGACGAAAATACTTACCTTGCGGCCAACCCAGATCTCGCACCCTTCGTCCGCACAGTCAACCCAAACGCACCTTTTGCGACCGGTCTCGATCACTTTATCCAGTTCGGTTACGATGAAGGACAGCGCCGCGCTCAAGTATCCCCTGAGTACAGCGAAGATTTTTATTTAAAAAATAACTCAGATCTGGTACCGTTTGTAGGCCCCAATGCACCTTTCAAATCAGGATACCAGCATTTCATTCAATTCGGGGCCAAAGAAGGTCGGTTTGGGACTTCATTTTTTGAACCGGAATACTTAAAGAAAAACCCCGACATCGTGCCGTTTGTCAACTCGGGAGCCTTGAGAACCGGCCGGGAACACTACTTCAATTTCGGCAAAAACGAGCCAAGCCGCGACGCAACTTTTGTTGGTAGCCGAAGCAACGATATTCTCACTGGTGTTGGTGTGGGGAATACCGAACTGATTGGAGTGGAAGTAGGTATCGATCGCAACGGCAACCGACAGTATGAAAGCTTTGGCACCAATGAGTTCGATGTCCTGATTGGCAGTCCGGGAGCTGATACATTCGTACTCGGAGTTCCTGCTACAGCGGGGAATGTCATCCCGACACCGCTGTATTTGGGTAACGGTCAAGCTACCATTCGCAACTTCGACATAGAAAGAGATTTTATCCAACTGCAAGGAAATTCTTTAAGCGACGGCTACAGCCTGACTCCGGTTGGCAACAATTTGTCAATCCAGCGTTTTGGAGACGTGCTCGGCGTGATTGAAGGAGGAGCAAGCTTGGGTTTGACTTTCCAAGAATCTAACGGTAACGGTACTTTCTTGATTGGTTAGTCATTGGTCATTGGTCATTAGTCATTGGTCATTGGTCATTAGTCATTGGTCATTAGTCATCAGTCATTAGTCATTAGCTAATGCTGATGATTAATGATTTTTTATTGGTGGTGGGCGATGGTTCTATAAGGATCGTCAATTAAATAATTTCCCTTTCTTCTTGTGGGATGGGCCGATTCCGCCCGTCCTTTCTGGGCGGGCGGAATCGGCCCATCCCACAGCAAACAGGAAAAGTGGATTTTATTTAATTCTCATTCCTAAAAAAGTACGATCGCACTTTACATTCTTTAAACAGCAAACTATGAATTACGATATCTTCGACGAACAATACTACCTTTCGCAATATCCGTGGCTGAAACCAGCGATTGATGCAGGAATCATCCAATCTGGAAGAGAACACTTTGAAAAATTCGGTCAAGCCGCCGGCCTCACAAAAATATCGCGGTATTTTGACGAAGATACTTACCTTGAGGGAAATCCAGACCTTAAACCCTTTGTCCGCACCCCCAACAACCCAAACGCGCCTTTTGCTACAGGCTTAGATCACTTTATCCAATACGGTTACGAAGAGGGTCGCACTCGCGTATCGCCTGACTATGACGAAGAATTTTATTTAAAACGATACCCGATACTGGCTCAGTTTGTAGAGAACGGAACTTTTAAATCAGGGTTTCAACACTTTGTCAACTTCGGAGTCAAAGAAGGTCTTTATGCGAACACCTTTTCTGAACAAACATACTTGGGGAGCCACAGTGATGTAGCAGCAGCAGTCAGGGCGGGATTTTTTAAAACAGGCGGAGAACACTACCGAGAATTTGGGCAATTTGAACCAGATCGCACAGCAGCTTTTATGGGAACTTCCGGCAATGATATCGTCACAGGTTTCGGAGTGGGAAATGTTCAGCTATTTGGAGTTCAATTAGATTTAAGCAATAACATAACCTGGCCGTATGGAGGTGGTGGCAGCGATGAATTCGATACTCTGATTGGCGGTAGCGGTCGCGATAGATTCATGTTGGCCGGTACAGTTCGAGGTATAGGGGGTAGTAGACCGACGCCTCAAACGTTCCCGTTCTACATCGGGCCGGGTTTTGCTACAATTCGGAACTTTACCCAAGGTCAGGATAGCATCCAGCTTCCAAAGATTTCCTTAGAACAATTATTGATATTTCCCATCAACAATAATCAAGATTTAGCTATCCAAACGAACGGCTTCCCGATCTTTGCAAATGGTATTTCCACAACCAGTCGCTTTGACACAATTGCTGTTATTGAAGGTGGCGGAAAGCTCAGTTTGAATATCTTGCCACAAGATGGTTTTTTATCATCTTCTTCCCTTGGATAGAAATCGCGAAGGTATTCAGAATTTTCTTTGGGATGCTGGGGAGTGCGATCGCACTTTCCTCTGCCAACAACTCGCATTTCGCGATCGCACTTTACGTTCTCAAATAAACAACGATGAATTACGACATCTTTATAGAGCTTAAGTGAGATTTGACTGAGACTTGGAAAAAATCACCCGATCGGGTATTGTGTCAGTTCCTGATGAGTGATAAATTGCATAAACAGCTCATTAAAGGTCGCCGCAAAAAAATGGCTAGTTACGCAATTTTTGACGAAAAATACTACCTTTCTCAATATCCTTGGGTGAAACCAGCCATTGATGCAGGAGTTATCAAATCGGGACTAGAACACTTTCAAAAATTTGGTGAAGCAGGCGGCTTAACCAAAGTATCGCGGTATTTTGACGAAGCTACTTACCTCGCTGGCAACCCAGACATCGCTGCCTTAGTCCGCACCCCCAACAACCCAAATGCACCTTTTGCGACGGGCCTAGATCACTTTATTCAATACGGTTACGAAGAAGGTCGAAGTCGCGTATCGCCTGAGTATGACGAAGCATTTTATCTCGCAAATAACCGACAGTTACAGCCGTTTATTCAGAATGGAACTTTTAAAAACGGCTACCAGCATTTCATTCAATTCGGTCTCAAGGACGGTCAGTTTGGGACTTCATTTTTTGAAACAGAATACTTACAAAAAAATCCCGATGTTCGGCCTTTTGTCGAATCGGGAGCATTGAAAACAGGTCGGGAACACTACTTCAATTTCGGCAAAAACGATCCAAGCCGCTCTGCGACTTTTATCGGAAGTTCCGGGAATGACATCATTACCGGTGCTGGGGTGGGGAATAGCGAATTAATTGGAGTTGAAGTAGGTTTACGTACAGGTAATGGCTTTGGCGAGGGCCGAGTGTATGAAGGTGACGGTAGCAATGAATTCGATACTCTCACTGGCGGTAGCGGCCGCGATATATTCGTACTCGGTGACCTTATAGAAGGCGGTAAAAGTTCTCCGCCCGGAACCAAAATATTCTATATTGGGCCGGGTTTTGCGACAATTCGGAACTTTACAAAAGGTCAGGATAGCATCCTGCTAGGAGATGCGTTTTTACCTTTCTCAGATCAATACTTGATATTGCCCATCAACAACAATCGAGATTTAGCTATCCAATACAAAGCTTCACTCCTCGCTGTTCCCGGAACGGCTCCGTTTGACACGATCGCTGTTATTGAAGGTGGCGGAAATCTCAAGTTGAATTTATTACCAGAATCTAGAGTTACTAGATTTGCACTTGGGTAGAAATCTCGAAGCTATTGGGGATTTGGCTGATTGCTGCTGGAAAGTGCGATCGCACATTCAAAAAATGTGCGATCGCACTTTACGTTCTCAAATAAACAACGATGAATTACGACATCTTTATAGAGTTTAAGTGAGATTTGACTGACACTTGGAAACAATCACCCGATCGGGTATTGTGTCAGTTCCTGATGAGTGATAACTTGCATAAACAGCTCATTAATGCCCCTGTAGGAAAACATGGCTAGTTACGCAATTTTTGACGAAAAATACTACCTTGCTCAATATCCTTGGCTGCAACCGGCTATTGATGCAGGAATTATAAAATCTGGGAGAGAACACTTTGAAAATTTTGGTCAAGCCGCCGGTCTCACCCAAGTATCGCGGTATTTTGATGAAGAAACCTATCTATCTCAAAATCCAGATATTGCTCCCCTGGTTCGTAGCGCCAACAATCCCAACGCGCCTTTTGCCTCTGGTTTAGACCACTTTATCCAGTTTGGCTACGAAGAAGGCCGCACCCAAGTATCGCCTGACTACGACGAAGCATTTTATTTAAAACGATACCCGGTACTTGTGCCGTTTGTACAAAACGGAACTTTTAAATCCGGTTTGGAACACTTTATCAAATTCGGAGCCAAAGAAGGTCTTTATGCGAACACCTTTTTTGAACCCGAATACTTGCTGAAAAACCCCGATGTAGCAGCAGCAGTCAAGGCTGGAGTTTTCAAAACAGGTGGGGAACACTACCGAAAATTTGGACAATTTGAGCCAGCGCGATCTGCTACATTTGTCGGTACTAAAGGCACTGACATTGTAACGGGATTTGGTGTGGGAAATGTTGAAATCATTGGGATTCAAGTATCTTTAAATGCAGCGGGCGATCGAGTTTATGAAAAACCTTCCGATTTTCCCTCACCCGTAAACGACACCCTAATTGGCGGTAACGGTACTGATACTTTCGTGCTCGGTGTTGGGGATTTTTCCGATGTGAATGGGGGTCAATTCTACGGGGGGGTTAGCAACAGCAACTACGCTACGGTTAAAAACTTTGACCCGCAAGCCGATAAGATCCGCCTAGCGGGAACGCGAGGCAACTATATGTTGAACAATACTCCTAATGGAGATTTTAGGATTAGTGTCGGGCCGATTAGGGCTCTCGCACCGGTAGGTATAGTCGAGGGCGGTCTGAATATGCCGTTTTTCGTAAATCGGGGGCGCGATCTCTTAATTTTTGATAAAGTTTCTGTATTGGATAACTTTTGGGAAGCTGGATATTTAGCAAACAATCCCGATGTTGCTACGGCGGTTAAAGCAGGAAGTTTTGCTTCAGGTCTCGATCAGTATACAAAAGTTGGTCAATTTGAAACCAATCGATCTGCAACTTTTGTCGGGACTTCTGGGAATGATATTGTGACTGGTTTTGGTAAGGGAAAAACGACAATTATTGGAGTTGATTTTGATGGCAGTTATTTCAGTGACGGCAGCAACGAATTTGATACCTTGATTGGTAGCGAAGGTGCTGATACTTTTATTTTGGCTTATGACAATACTTCGCCACCACCGGGCGGTCAACCTAGCACTCAAGAATTGTACTTAGGCCCGGGTGAGGCTCGGATTCGCGGCTTCAATCCCAGTCAGGGAGATGCACTCCAGCTATCAGGCAAATTCAGTAACTATCAAATATCTCCAGTGGGTGGAGATTTAGTCATATCAAGAGGAGGAGATAGAATTGCAATTCTTGAGGGAGGTGCTGGATTAAATTTGAAACAACAGACTTTTCCTCAACTTGCTGACATTTATGATTTTCCTTTCTTGGTTGGCTAGAAACCGGGTTGATTGATTTTTTTAACAGGACTTACGCACAGACTATCGTAAACCGGGTTTAATTATAAACCCGGTTTCTTGAATCAACCCAGTTTCTGAATGTAGTTCTGGAGGCATGGGGTAGTCAGAAACCGGGTTTTTTTACGAAAATCTTCGTTAGAGTCCACAGATTAGATGAAAAACCCGGTTTCTCTGGCCTTAATGCGTAATTCCTGCGAATAATTAAGCCCGATCGCGCGCTAGCTTCAAAACCTCAACCGCATCTTTGTGACCTTCCGAAGACGCCCAAATTAACGCCGTCCAAGTATTATTATCCTTAGCTTTGATATCAGCTCCTTTATCGATTAAAAATTCCACAACTTGAGTGCGCCCGCTACCTGCAGCACTCATCAAAGCCGTCAAACCAAAATTAGTTTTAGCATTCACATCCGCCCCCGCCTCCAGCAAAAGCTGTACAATCTCGGTATGTCCGGCAGCAGCGGCACTCATTAACGCCGTCCACCCGTCATTGTCGTGACTGTTGACATCCGCACCTGCCGCCAGCAATTTTTTGACGATCGCCGAATTGCCAGCCTCAGCCGCCGTCGTCAAAGCCGTCTCACCTTGCTCATCTTTGGCATTGATATCTGCACGCTGTTCGATCGCACTTTCTACAGCAGCAACATCACCCGTTTTGACGGCATTAATTAAATCTGTCATAAAATCTCCCTTGCATCCTCTCAAATCTTAAATCGCATGGCAGTAGATATTTTAATCCTCTCCAACGGCCCCGGAGAATTGGCAACTTGGGTGCGTCCCGCCGTGCAAGCTTTGCGCGACCAATTGGGAAACGCGGGCACTCAAGCCCGCATCTCTGTGGTGCTGTCCCCCTGTCCGCACGCCACCGGGAAAGAAGCGCAAATTGCATTTTCCTACCCAGAAGTTGACAGAGTGCAAGCACCGGAGCATTTTTTTCCATTCTTATTGTCGGGCAAAACTGCTGAAAATTGGGATTGGCACGAAACAGGAGTTGTTTTATTTTTAGGCGGCGACCAATTTTTTACAGTTGTTATTGGCAAAAGACTCAAATATCGCACTGTTATTTATGCTGAATGGGACGCGCGGTGGTATCGCTGGATTGATAAATTTGCGGCGATGAAACCGGAAGTTTTTGCTAAAATTCCAGAAAAATATGCTAAGAAATTTACAGTTGTCGGAGATTTGATCGCGGAAGTAGGGAACGGGAAATCTGGCAGGGCGGGCACGGGAGCACCGCCCCTACGGAAAATAGAATTAATTGGATTGTTGCCCGGTTCTAAAGCTGCCAAATTAGCTTTAGGTGTACCTTTATGTTTGTCGATCGCCCAATCCATCCACCGCATCCGCCCTGAAACTCGCTTTGTAATTCCCGTTGCTCCTACCATAGATGTGCAAACTCTAGCACGTTTTGCCGACCCTGAATACAATCCTTGCCTGCATTTATTTGAGAACGCTAGCGCCGAACTTCAGTTAACAGAACGGCCGTTTTTGCAGACAGCAAATAACTTGCAAGTAGAACTTTGGACGCAGACACCCGCTTACGATTTGCTATCAGAATGCAGCCTGTGTTTAACTACTGTGGGAGCTAATACTGCCGAATTGGGTTCGTTAGCTGTACCGATGATTGTTTTGATTCCGACGCAGCAATTGGATGCGATGAAAGCTTGGGACGGATTGCCGGGATTGCTGGCAAATTTGCCGTTAGTCGGTTCAGTTTTTGCTACGGCGATTAATTGGCTAATTTGGCAATTGGGAAAGGGAAAGCTTTATGCTTGGCCGAATATTTGGGCACAGGAGGAGATTGTGCCGGAGTTAATTGGGAAGCTGGAACCGGAAGTAATTGCTCAATTGGCGATCGACTATTTGAGCCATCCTGAAAAATTAGCACAGATGGGCGATCGTTTGCGTGCGGTTCGAGGAGAATCGGGGGCGGCGAAAAAAATTGCTGAATTGGTTTGTGAAGAAATTGAGTTGCAATAATCAATAAAACCTCGTAGGGGCGGGTTCACCAACAATCTCTGACTGTAATTCATAATTTAAATAAACCCGCCCCCACCCAACGGTAAATCTCAATCTGCATTATTCCAGTATTTTATAAATAAAGGTTGATACAGGCTATTAGTTGGGTGGGGGCGGGTTTTTGAGATTGTCGGTTTTTGGCAATTATTGCTGGTGAAACCCGCCCCTGCAATAGCTTAAGCTCGATCGTGCTTGGCAATTATCCAAATGGCGTGGATCATACCCGGAAACCAGAAAAAACAGGTTAGAACCAGGTTGATCCAAAAATCAGTGCCGAGGCCTACAGTCAAAAATACACCCAGCGGGGGAAGAAAAATTGCAGCAACTATGCGAATTAAATTGCTCATCTCAGTTACTCCAAACGAGTTTTCTCTTTCAATTTAACTTCACTGACTGACAGAGCCTTTCCCGAAAAACTTAGGCGGTGCTGCCATAGTGTAAACTTCGGTTTCAGCGGCGATTACCTGCCGCAAGTGACCGGGAAGCTGCATCAAGCCCAACAGTGTAATTCCGTCGAACATCCGGAACCCGCCAGTTGTTTTCTCGGCAAGTAATTTGTCAGTAACTGCCGGTTCGGGTCGCGTATTTATTTCTTGATTAGAAGCTATCGCAAAACCCCAAGGAGCTCCGTAAGTAGAAATAAAGCTGGTGCAGGATTGAACGTTGGAGAAAACAGATTTCAGGGTATTGACAATGCGAGCGTGCATTTTCATTTCTGCCGGCGAAACTGGGCCCGCTTGCACTACGAAATATCCGTTAGGTGACATTACGCTGCGAACTTTCTCAAAATACTCCTTGGTAAACAACTGGAAAGATGGGCCTTCTTCAATGGGATCGGACAAGTCAGAAATGACAATATCCCAATCATTGTCAGTTTTGTCTAAATAGTCCAAAGCATCGCCGATCACTACTTCGCAGCGGGGGTCGTCAAAGGCATTTTGGTGCATTTCGGGCAGGTGTTCGCGACAAGCTTCTACTACTTCGCCGTCAATGTCGATCATCACGACTTTTTCAACTGTTTTCCAGCGCAGCACTTCTCTAATTGTAGCTCCTTCTCCGCCGCCGAGAACGAGGACTTTTTTGGGGGAACCGTGACAAATCATGGCTGGGTGTACCAAGGGTTCGTGGTACAGAAACTCGTCGCCCGTACAAGATTGCCACTTACCGTCTAAAACTAAGCCTTTGCCGTAAGTACCGGTCTGAACTACGTACATTTCTTGATAGGCTGTTTTTTTGTAAGCAAGCACCGCGATGACGCCGTGAACGTAAATATCCCAAGGGGTAATGTACTCGCTCATCCAAAAGTCTGCACGAACTTCGCTACCTGACATCAATTACTCTCCAAATATAAATTGCTGTGTCGATGTTGTCACAAGTAGTAGTTCTTAACACAAAATGGTGCGGGTGTGTGAGTACGATCGACACATTAAAGTGAGATTTTTCAGCAATGGTATAGTGTGATTGCGTTCTGGGAACTCGCAAGTGCCTTGTTACTTGAGATTGCTGGTGGGCGATCGACGGGGGGCGCGATCGCACTTTTCCCGTCGGCCCCGGTCGATCGCACTCACATTTAATATTTGCGCCAGCAACGCCGGCGGGTTTTGTACAAAGGTTGTCTGAATCGGGCAATTTTTCGCCCTGGGCCCGCCTTTATAAGTTTGCGATCGGGCTGCTTATTTATCAACAATCCGATGAAAACGGCGCAAATACGAGAGCGGGAAATAAAAGTAGCGATCGGTTTTAACCAGATTTGTTATTAATATGTTGACATTTTGAATGTATCTTAGATAAGATTTTTAGACCTACCAAAATAAAGGAAGTGTTGAAAATTTCTGACAAAATTGGCTAGGCGATGTGCACCGAGATTCTAATTAGGTAAAGGATGCAACTAAATTTTCTAATAAAACTGTTCTGACACTATTTTTAGTTTCAAAATAATAGCCGATGGAACCAACAGACTGGGACAACAGAATCAAAGAGCTGGAAAAGGAAAATCGAATACTCCGGGAAAAACTCGAAAATTCGGAAACCGAACGCAGCCAATTCCAAGCCCTCAATCAAAAAAAAGAATTTTTGCTCAAAAAACTAACGGAGGAATTTAGAGATTACGAATTTTTTTTAAAAGCAAGAATCTCTACACTAGAAAAAGCTCTCTTAAACCAGCAAACAACGCAGATCAAATTGATCGAAGCCGAAAAAATGTCGGCTTTGGGCATTTTGGTAGCTGGTATCGCCCACGAAATCAACAATCCCGTCAACTTCATCTACGGCAATATTACCTATGTCAATGACTACGCTGGCGACATTTTAAAATTGCTAGCAATGTACCAGGATCGGTATCCCGAAACAGATGCAGAGATTGAAGACTTTATGGAAAAAATTGATATCGACTTTCTGCGCGAAGATTTGTTAAAAACTCTTTCTTCAATGAAAGTTGGCTCCGAGCGCATCCGCGAAATTGTACTAACTTTACGCAACTTTGCGCGGGTAGATGAAGCTGAAAAAAAACCAGTTAATATTCACGAAGGCATTGAGAGCACCTTGTTAATTTTGCAGCATTTAACTAAAGAAAAACCCGGTCATTCCGCGATAAAATTCATTAAAGATTATGGAGATTTGCCCAAGGTAGAGTGTTATGCTGGTCAATTAAATCAGGTGTTTATGAACATCATTAATAATGCTGTTGATGCCCTGCGGGAGCGAGAGCAAAAGTCTTCACTGGAGGAGATAGAAGCCAACCCGATCCAGATGACCATTACCACTTCTATTATTTCCGAAAATTGGGCAAGAATTAGCATCAAAGATAATGGTCTCGGAATGAATGAATCTGTAAAATCGAAAATTTTCGATCCGTTTTTTACCACCAAACCAGTTGGTCACGGGACGGGTTTGGGATTGTCAATTAGCTATCAGATTGTTGTGGACAAACACGGCGGGAGGTTGGAGTGCATCTCCGCAATTGGAGAAGGGACTGAATTGGCGATCGAGATTCCGATCGCCAATTCCCGCAGCTAAGATCGATCGATCGAGCTAAACTGAGGGATAATGAAAACTCCCTTTGACCGCGGCTCCTCCTAGTTTGATGTGCAACCCTATGTCTACTGTCACTTTTGGTTTGTCAACCCCTGTAGCGGCAGAGGCCGGGGCATCCTACGGCAGCAGCGAACCGCCACAGCGCCCCACCCTGCAAGCAGAGTGGATCGAGGTATTGGTGGACTCTCCTTTCAGGGTTGCGGGGGACTCCCCTGGGGAGGAAAATAAGTTATTTACCTATCGTTTACCTGCGGAACTTACCGTGCAACCGGGGGATATTTTGAGTGTACCCTTTGGCAGTCAACAGGTAGGGGCGATCGCAATTCGGTTCATTTCTCAACTGCCGCCCGACTTAGATCCGGCGCGGGTTAAAGATGTCGAAGATGTTGTCAGTACGGGTTTTTTCCCGCCGACTTACTGGGAATTACTCGATCGCACTGCCACCTATTATTGCACACCTTTAATTCAAGTAATTAGAGCCTCGCTGCCGCCCGGTTTGTTAAGCCGTTCCGTGCGCCGAATTCGCTTAATTAAAGACGCAATTTCTCCGAATGCCGAAACATTTCTCAATCCCGCAGCCAGTCAAATTTTGCAATTGCTGCAAGCTCAAAAAAACGGCGATTACACTTGGCAATACCTCCAGCGACAAGTCAAGGGAAGTTATCGGGGATTGCGAGATTTATTGAAACGCGGTTGGGTAGAAAGTTATTTAGAACCTCCCCATCCTCCCAAACCACAACTCAAACCGGCAGTGACATTAATTGCTAGTGCATTTGTCACAGATTTAACCAAGCGTCAACAAGAAGTATTGGAAGTTTTGCGCCGGGGTGGCGGTGAAATGTGGATGAATGATTTACTGAGGATTTGCAGCGCGAGTTCTTCGGTTGTCAAAGCTTTGGAACAAAAAGGTAGCGTTGTTATCGATCAAAGGGAAGTGCTCAGGGGCGATCGCGGAATTTCTCAATTGCCAGATGCACCCAAAACTTTAACTCATTTTCAAGCTGAAGCTTTAGCGTTTATTAACTCTTTTTCGGGATTCCGTCAAGTGCTGCTGCACGGCGTTACAGGTTCGGGGAAAACCGAAGTGTATTTGCAGGCGATCGCCCCAATCTTAGCCAGCGGCAAATCCGCCCTCGTACTCGTTCCCGAAATCGGCCTGACACCCCAACTTACAGACAGATTCCGCGCCCGTTTTGGCGAGCAAATTTGCGTGTACCACAGCGCCCTATCCGACGGCGAACGTTACGATACATGGCGTCAGATGCTGACTGGAACCCCGCAAATTGTCATCGGCACGCGATCGGCCATTTTTGCGCCTTTACCTCACCTCGGCTTAATTATCCTCGATGAAGAACACGACAGCAGCTTCAAACAAGACCAACCAGCCCCCTGCTACCACGCCCGCACCGTTGCCAAATGGCGCGCCGAATTAGAAAATTGTCCCTTAATTTTAGGTTCCGCAACGCCAGCCTTAGAGACTTTGGTGGGGACGCGCCGAGATTATTACTCGTTACCAAACATCCATTATTTATCATTGCCCGATCGCATTTATTCCCGCCCGATGCCGCCTGTGGAAATAGTCGATATGCGCCAAGAATTGCGGCAAGGAAACCGCTCAATTTTCAGCGCTTCCCTGCAAAACGCGCTGGAACAATTGCAAGCCAGACAACAGCAAGGTATCCTGTTTATTCACAGAAGAGGACACAGTACCTTTGTGTCTTGTCGGAGTTGCGGCTATGTGATGGAATGCCCGAACTGCGATGTTTCTCTGTCTTATCACCACGTCGGCGAAGGAACCGCAGAAGTGTTGCGCTGTCACTACTGCAACCACACGGAACGACACCCCCAAAACTGCCCGGAATGCAGTTCTCCTTACTTCAAAAACTTTGGCAGCGGCACTCAGCGAGTCGAACAGGAATTAACGAGATTATTTCCCGAATTGCGGGCAATCCGGTTTGACAGCGATACGACTAGAAATAAGGGCGACCACCGCAGATTGTTAACGCAATTTGCTAATGGGGAAGCTGACATTTTGTTGGGTACGCAAATGCTGACGAAAGGGTTAGATTTAGCTGGAGTAACATTGGTGGGAGTTGTGTCTGCTGACGGGTTGCTGAACTTATCAGATTATCGGGCAAGCGAACGAGCTTTTCAAACATTAACTCAAGTCGCGGGCCGTGCCGGCAGAGGCGACGATCCGGGGCGGGTAATTATTCAAACTTACACTCCCGAACACCGGGTTATTCAAGCAGTTAGGCGGCACGAATATGCAGGTTTTGTGGAAACAGAATTAGCAGAAAGATCGGCGCTGAATTATCCACCTTCGGGGCGGCTGATTTTGTTGCGGTTGAGCAGTGTAGATGCGGCGGAAGTTGCGGTGACGGCGGTACAATTGGCGTCTGTTTGTCATGAGTATATTGAGCGATTGTCTCTACCGGGGTGTGAGTTGTTGGGGCCTGCACCTGCGGCGATTATGCGGGTGGCAAATCGCTATCGGTGGCAGATTTTGCTGAAGTTGCCTTTGGATGAGTCGGTGGATTTGTCGGATTTGATCGGATTGCGCGATCGCACGCCGCGTTCTGTTAGTTTAACTATTGATGTCGATCCGTTGAATTTTGGTTGATTGGTGGGGTTATAGGCGATCGTAGGGGCTGGTTTCACCAACCATTTATGTTAGAAACCAACAATCTAATAAACCCGCCCCCGCTTGGGCGGCAAATCGGAATCTACATTTTTTGAACGATTTAGAAAATCAGGTTAAATTGGGTTATGGGTTGGGTGGGGGCGGGTTTTTGTAGATTGTTTGTGAGGCTCAAATATTGTTGGTAAAACCCGCCCCTACAGGTTATCGTCGGGGCGGGTTTCACCAACTATCTATGCCTGAAACCAACAATATAATAAACCCGCCGCCGCCCAACGAACAACTGTTTTATGGGGACAAAATTATGAAATACGATCCTCACAAACACCACCGCCGCTCAATTCGCCTGCCAGGATATGATTATAGGGTTCCCGGTGCGTATTTTATCACTATTTGCAGTTGGCAGCGCGAATGTTTATTCGGCGAAGTTATTAATGATAAAATGCAATTGAGTCGCTATGGGAAAACTGTTTTATTCAATTGGAGCATTCTTCCCAAACGTTACCAAAACGTAGCATTAGACAATTTTATTGTAATGCCAAATCACGTTCATGGAATTATTGTTTTGAAATGCAGCCCAGAAATAAATTCTACAGAATTAGATACATTTGGGCAGAAAAAATCAAAAATCCATCCTTTGTAGGAAATTGTGCGGGGTTTAAAAACATCTTCGGCGCGGCGAATTAACCAAATGCGATATTTGACAGGCATATCGGTGTGGCAGCGGGGTTATTACGAACATATCATCCGCAATGAAGAATCATTAGTTGCCATTCGTGAATATATTTTTAATAATCCTTTGTTGTGGGGAAAAGATGAATTGTATCCTCATAATTCAGTCAAAATTAATGAATTTAGTCCGCTGGCGACCGAATGGAATGGCAAATCTTATATACAGTCGATCGTCTTCTAATATTATGTCAATCGATTTGTAGGGTCGGGTTTCACCAACCATCTCTGCCATAAACTAACAATATAATAAACCCGCCCCGCTTGGGCGGGAAATCCAAAAGTACCAATGTGTAGGGGCGGGTTTCACCAACCATCTCTGTCATAAACCAACAATATAAAAAACCCGCCCCCCTACATTTTTGGGATGCTCTCAAACATCAGGTTGATCTGGGTTATTGGTTGGGTGGGGGCGGGTTTTTGTAGATTGTTTGTCAGCCTCAAATATTGTTGGTAAAACCCGCCCCTACAGGTGATCGTCGGGGCGGGTTTCACCAACCATCTCTGTCTGAAACCAACAATGTAATAAACCCGCCCCCTACATTTTTGGGATGCTCTATAAAATCAGGTTAATCTGGGTTATTGGTTGGGTGGGGGCGGGTTTATATAGATTGTTTGTCAGCCTCAAATATTGTTGGTAAAACCCGCCCCTACAGGTGATCGTCGGGGCGGGTTTCACCAACCATTTATGTCTGAAACCAACAATATAAAAAATCCGCCCCCGCCCAAAGGTAAATCGGAATCTACATTTTTTGAAGGCGATCGAACATCAGGTTAATCTGGGTTATTGGTTGGGGGTCTTACGGCAAATCCGTGCTCCCCATCAAATAAAGGTCGCACTCCCGGGCCACGCCCCGCCCTTCATTAATCGCCCAAACCACCAAACTTTGTCCCCGGCGACAGTCACCCGCGGCGAACACTCCCGGAATGCTGGTTGTATATTTTTCGTGCTCGGCTTTCACGTTGCTGCGGGCGTCGCGTTCCAATCCCAAGTCATCCAGCAAGGGCTGTTCCGGGCCGAGGAAGCCCATCGCTAGCAACACAAGCTGTGCGGGCAACACTTTTTCGGTGCCCGGGATTTGTTTCGGAATGAACTGCCCTTTCTCGTTTTTCGCCCACTCCACCTCAACGGTGTGCACGGCTTTGACATTGCCGTTTTCGTCGCCCTCGAACTTGGTCGCCGTGGTGAGATAGCCGCGGGGGTCGTCGCCGAATTTGGCTGCGGCTTCTTCTTGGCCGTAGTCGAGGCGGTAGACTTTCGGCCATTCGGGCCAGGGATTGTTGGCCGCGCGTTCCGAGGGCGGTTTGGGGAGGATTTCTAGCTGTACCAGGCTTTTGCAGCCGTGGCGGATGGAGGTGCCCACGCAGTCGGTGCCTGTGTCGCCACCGCCGATAATCACAATATCTTTGCCTTCGGCGGAGATGAAGTTGCCGTTGGTGCTCTTGTCTAAAACTGCTTTGGTGTTGGCTGTCAAAAAGTCCATTGCGAAGTGGATGCCTTTTAATTCCCGGCCGGGGATGCCTAAGTCGCGGGGTTTGGTGGCGCCGGTACAGAGGACAACGGAGTCGTATTCTTTTAGCAGTTGTTCTGCTGGTAAGTCTTTGCCGACTTCGGTGTTGCAGACGAATGTCACGCCTTCGTCTTCGAGGATTTTGAGGCGGCGCATCACGACTTGTTCTTTGTCTAGCTTCATGTTGGGGATGCCGTACATTAGCAGCCCGCCTGGTCGATCGGCTCTTTCGTATACTGTTACCCAATGACCGGCTTTGTTGAGTTGCGCGGCGGCGGACAAACCGGCGGGCCCGGAACCGATGACGGCGATTTTTTTGCCGGTGCGTTTGGCTGGCGGTTCGGCAGTAATCCAGCCTTCATCCCAGCCTTTATCGATAATTGCGGCTTCGATGTTTTTAATCGTCACCGGCGGGTTGTTGATGCCGAGCACGCAAGCGCCTTCGCAGGGTGCGGGACAGACGCGGCCGGTGAATTCCGGGAAGTTGTTCGTTTTGTGGAGTCTGTCTAGGGCTTCTTTCCACAGTCCCCGATATACTAGGTCGTTCCATTCGGGGATGAGGTTGTTAATCGGGCAGCCGCTTGCCATGCCACTGATAATTGTGCCCGTGTGGCAAAACGGAATGCCGCAATCCATGCAGCGCGCGCCTTGGGTGCGGAGTTTGTCCTCATCCATCGGCAGGTGAAATTCGTCCCAGTTGTGGACTCTCTCGACTGGTGAGAGTTCGGAGGGTAATTCGCGCAAGAATTCGATAAAGCCTGTTGGTTTTCCCATAGTGGTGTTCTGGTTAGAATTTACTATTCTGGCAGTTTCTCAAAGGTGAAGCTGGCTGGCTTCTGAATTAACTATTGTCATCTAAATTGTGTGCGATCGCACCTCAGATTGAGCAATTTGTACATGAAATCTTTAATATCGCCGGGAGTCGGGGAATTGTCGGGAGCGGTAAAATATAGATAGATCGACAGCAAATATACCGGGTTTTTTACGGGGATTAAAGGTTTTAAAGGTTATGATGCAGTATTTTCGTCCATCAAACCCGGTTTCTACGTAATTTCAGCAAGGCTTATTCTCCGACGATCGCATTTACGGCTGCAGCCACATCTGGAAACCCTCGCGGCTTAACTCAGACGGCCCGCCAGCGTCAGCTTTCAAGCGCCGTCCCCATCAGGAGGGCTCGAAATACAATACAAAAAGTTACAGGTCTTGCAAAAGATTAATTTCAGGATATACTACTGTAACTCGGTCAGATATGTGGAGTTAATATCGTCAACTCCTAAAATAGGTACACAAAGTCATGAGCATTACAATTGAGAACGTATCGAAACACTTCGGCTCCTTCCACGCCATTGACAACGTGAGTTTGAAAATAAAAAACGGCTCTCTAGTCGCGCTTTTAGGGCCTTCCGGTTCGGGGAAATCGACTCTGCTGAGGATGATTGCCGGACTCGAACCGCCGGACACGGGTCATATTTACTTGATCGGCGAGGATGCTACTCAGCAGTCGGTGCAGGAGAGGCATATCGGTTTTGTGTTTCAGCACTACGCTTTGTTCAAACACATGAGTATTCGGAAAAATATTGCTTTTGCGATGGAAATTCGCAAAGTTCCTCAAGACTCTATTCGCAGGCGGGTTGATGAACTTTTGGATTTAGTGCAGTTGACAGGTTTGGGCGATCGCTATCCTTCGCAACTTTCCGGGGGCCAGCGCCAGCGGGTGGCTTTGGCCAGAGCTCTAGCAGTTCAACCAAAAGTGCTGCTGCTAGACGAACCTTTTGGAGCATTAGATGCTAAAGTCCGCAAAGAATTGCGATCGTGGCTGCACAACCTTCACAAAGAAGTTAACATCACCACAGTTTTTGTGACTCACGATCAAGAAGAAGCTATGGAAGTAGCCGATGAAATTGTGGTGATGAACAAAGGTAGAGTCGAACAAATTGGCACTCCTGCTGAAATTTACGACAAACCGGCATCAGCTTTTGTGATGAGTTTTATTGGGCCGGTCAATGTGCTGTCGAATGCTGCGGGTTTGTTCGCCAGCAACGCCACAACGGCTCACAAGAACGGAGCCGCTCATTCTGAAGTAGTGTTTTTGCGCCCCCACGACGTGGAAATTAAAACTAAGCCGGAGTCTGGTTTTGCATTAGCAAAAGTCAACCGCATCATTCATTTAGGGCGGGAAATACAAACCGAGTTACTGTTAGAATCGCAGCAGGTAGTAACAGCTTACGTGAGTCGCGAGCGCTTCGATTCTCTACAGTTAACGCGAGATCAGCAGGTTTACGTCAAACCCAAAAACGCGATGACTTTCCCTGCTTATTCAATTTAAATCAGCGGCTGCATCTTACTCAAAATACTATCGGGGAGCTTTTACAAAACACTGCTCCCACATCGTTACCAGGCTCGTGCCTGGTAATGCTGTCTCGTGGCTCTAAATCGGAGGCCGAGCCTCCTGAAATTCATTCCCAGGCAGAGCCTGGGAAGGGGAAAAAGCTTCCTCCTGAAATTTTGAGTGGGAACGATAAAAAAAGGTCAGCGAAGAATATGAATGCTAACAAATTGTTCAATTTAGCAACTAGCAATTTACTTGCTTATCGCCGTTACATTCAGGCAGGATTAACACTTTGTGCAGGATTGGGACTGTCTGCGATCGCCTCTTCAGTTGCGTACAATTGGGAATACAAATCCATGCAAGCCGAACTGCAAGAGCGACTGGACAAGATAGCTACAGAGATTCAGAGAGATGTTAGCGGCAATTTAGAAATAATTCGTGCTGCTGGGGCATTTTACAGCGTATTTGACGGCGTTAAAAAACCAGAAATTAATACATTTGTTGGTACTGCCATGTACCGCCATCCTAGCCTGAAGGCGATCGCTTGGCTGCCCCGTGTTTCTGAGTCGCCGCAATTCCTGACTGATGAAATAGATTTAGGTTTAGATTTGACTGCCAATCGGCTTGCGTTAGAAAAAGCCGTAAAAAGACAAGAAATTATCGCGACTGACCGCCAAAAATGGTCTTCACAAAATCAACCAAGCGTCTTTGTATTTATGCCAATTTTTAGTCAAATTTCTGCTGGCGATCCCGCAGGCTTGCCTGAAAATTTTTCTGCTAGGGAACCAGAAAATTTGAAAGGTTTTACTCTCGGGGTTTTGCTGGTTGACGCTATTGTTAAATCTGCTTTACAGGAAACTAAACTCAACTTTATTAATGTGTATCTGCAAGATGCTATGGCTCCTGAAGCAGAAAGATTTCTCGCTTTTTACGAAGCAAAGACTAAAAGGATAATTACCGACGAAAAGATGAAAAATAAACTCCCAATTGGGGAAAGAGCTTACTGCCCGGACGGCAGCAGTTGTACCCGCATTCTCAATATTGAAAATCGCAGGTGGTTGCTGCAACTGCGGCTAACGCCAGAGTACATTAATCCTCTAAGATTTTGGCGTTCTTTGACTGTTTTAATTTTTGGGACAATCTTAACTTTAGCGGCGACACTTTATCTAATGAGCTTGTGGAATTATACCGCTAGAATTGAAAAAATAGCAGCAGAACGCACGGCTAAATCTAAACAGCTAGAGCAAACGTTGCAAGAATTGCAGCAAACTCAAACTCAACTGATTCAGCAGGAAAAAATGTCTAGTTTGGGTTTATTAGTTGCTGGTGTAGCCCACGAAGTTAACAATCCAATTAGTTTTATTTACGGCAATATTCAACACGCCAGCGCATATAGTAGCGATTTGTTGGAGTTGGTAAAACTCTACCAAAAACACTATTTACACCCTCCCTCGGAAATTTCCGAGTATTTAGAAAATATTGACTTTGACTTTCTCAGCAAAGATTTGCCGCAACTGCTGTCTTCGATGAAAATAGGAGCCGATCGCATTGTTCAAATTGTCAAATCTTTGCGGAATTTCTCTCGTTTAGACGAAAGCGAAATGAAACCTGTCAACATCCATGAAGGCATTGACAGCACTCTGCTAATTCTGCAAAGCCGCCTGAAAGCTACAGCCGATCGCCCCGCGATCGAGATTGTTAAAAACTACTGCCATTTACCTTTAGTAGAGTGCTATGCCGGACAATTAAATCAGGTGTTTATGAATATTCTGGCTAATGCGATCGACGCCCTTGAGAGTTACAACCTCGATCGCGGGCCCCAAGCAGCGAAAGCCAATCCGATCGCGATCGCCATAACCACAGAATATTCGACGATCCCCGATAAAATAATTGTGCGGATATCCGACAACGGCCCCGGTATGGCAGAAAATGTCAAAAAACGGCTGTTCGACCCCTTCTTTACGACGAAACCAGCCGGAAAAGGGACGGGATTGGGACTGTCAATCAGCTATAAAATTGTCGTAGAAAAGCACAAGGGTACGCTGCGCTGCGATTCGACACCGGGATTGGGGACGGAATTTTCGATCGAGATTCCGCTGCGGCAAGAAGTCAGACAAGCTGTACCGTTTGTTTCGCGGAAAATATCGGAGGCAGCTTAGAAAGGGCTGGGGAAGAAAAATTTTTTCCCGTTAACTACTGTAATTCGGTCGAGTTATAGTATTATATGTAATAATGCCAAAACCAATACTGCTTTATGCAGCTTAAACCGTGGGCACTGCCGATACTGTATAACCCAAACACGGCGAGACTAAATATGTTCAGTGACTTGCAAATTATTTACGAACGCGACCCTGCGGCGCGCAACTGGCTGGAAGTATTATTTTGCTATCCGGGACTGCAAGCACTTTTTTTGCACCGAACAGCAAACTGGCTTTATTCGGCCGGCCTGCCGTTTGTACCGCGCTTGATTTCCCAACTGAGTCGCTTTTTAACAGGTATTGAGATTCACCCAGGTGCGAAAATTGGTAGGGGCGTGTTTATCGACCACGGCATGGGGGTGGTAATTGGCGAAACTGCGATCGTTGGAGATTATGCTGTAATTTATCAAGGAGCCACCATTGGCGGTACGGGCAAAGAAATAGGAAAACGGCATCCAACGCTGGGAGAAAATGTAGTGGTAGGAGCCGGTGCTAAAGTTTTAGGCAATATTCAAATTGGCAATAATGTTCGGATTGGTGCGGGTTCGGTAGTGCTCCGGGATGTCCCTAGCGATTGCACAGTTGTGGGAATTCCCGGCCGCATTATCTCTAGGAAAAAGCAGGTGGAAGATACTCTAAATTCTCAAGGTCTACCGGATTTGGAAGCTCAAGCGATTCGAGCTTTGTTCGATAGAATTAAGGATTTAGAAGAGCAGGTTGCTTTTTTAAAATCTCAATTATCTCCGCTCAAAACAACTCAATCAGAGCCAGCAGAGGTCGCAAAACATGAATTATTTCTGTCTTCCGATTTATTCATTACACAGTTTTTAGACGGTGCAGGAATCTAGTAAAGCTTTAATTTATATAGATTTTTGCCAGCCACACTATCCTGCTGTCATTGGACAAACTAACTTTTATTATTTCAGTAACTGGCTATGACTATTGCTTCTCTTTCCACTAAAACTTTTGATGAAACGAGCAGACATATATTTGCTCGACGCTCGCACTTGCCCAACAGAAGCAATGCTCTGTGGCGAATTGAAACTGGAGTAGTGCGAACTGTAACGTGGCTTGAAGATGGCACAATTATCACCTTGGGATTGTGGGGGCCTGGTGATACCATCGGCAAACAGATCTCAAAATGCGATCCTTTTCAAATTGAATGCCTCACTAAAGTCGAAGCAATTTTACTATCGGGCGAGCGCTGGCTAAATAGAGATATTTTGCTCACTCACATTCAGCAGGCTGAAGATTTTATGGTAATGCGAGGTTACAAAAGAGTTGATTTTATGCTCTATCAACTATTAACTTGGCTGGCTAAGAGGTTTGGTTCTGAGGTAGAGCGAGGACATCTGATCGATATGATTTTAACGCATCAGGATATTGCAGAAATCCTCGGTACAAGTCGCGTAACTGTCACTCGCACCCTCGGTCATTTTGAGCAGCAAGGCTTGATCGATCGTCTGCCATTCCACCGGATTATTCTCCAACCTTCTGAGGTGTGGCACTACGAAATATAAAAAAATAAATATTAACTGTTAATAGTGTAGGGTTGCTGATGTAGGTGGTAGGAATGCGGTCGAAATATTTTTTTCGGTCACAATGCGATATTCGAGCAAATTCAGAGTTCTCTAGACAACAGATAATTTGTATCGAATTTGCGTTAATTAAATTTTCTCATCGACTTGTCAATAAGTTCAAAAGCAAGGGCGACGATCGCACTTGCTTTTTTCTTGGTGTTGATTTCTTTCTTCTCACTGCCAACAGATGCGATATCTCGCACCTGTTGACTACCCTTAAGTAGGTGAGTATGACTCAACTTAACGATGAAACAGCATATATCCGCCTACCTACTTAGCAGTTACTTTAAGGCGGGGGTATTGCTTGTAAAATACTCGCTCCCTGCAACATTTGAGACTTTCGGGCTCTACCCGCTTCTGGGTATTCCCAAGATGGTGCAAAGGGCGGAACCAAGAAGGGGCAGGCTTTCCAGCCACCCTGTACCGCCACGCCGAGCATCAGGCAGTTTCCGCCCCTGTGCCCGTGCTGCTCGTAATACCGACAGTGCCGACAGCTTAAATTGCCTACATTTACGTTGCTCACGGGATTTCTCCAACCGTTTTTATAATAAAAATATATTAACACCTATACACCTACCGGAATTGTGTACTATGATATAGTGTACAATTTAAACTCGATCGCGAGTGGGAAATGTGGAACTATCTTCTAGAGTAGAATATGCCTTGTTAGCGCTCTTGGAACTGGCGAGCCACCACCCGAAGGATTCGCCCCTAACAGTAAACGAAATTACTGCTTCTCAAGAGATACCGGAACGCTATCTAGACCAAATTCTTGCCGTGCTGCGGCGTGCGAGTATCGTCCAGAGTCTGCGGGGCGCTAAAGGCGGTTATTTGCTGGCAAAAGAGCCTTGGCAGATTACTTTGCTAGAGGTGTTTTCGACTCTCGAAGGTGACGGCAGCGGCAACACCCAAAAAGTTTCGGAATCTGCAACAATAGAAAAAACTGCGGTGCTAGAAATATGGCAGGAAGCTCGACAGGCATCTTGGGAGGTTTTGGGCAAATACACATTACAAGATTTGTGCGAACAGCGGGATGTTCGCAAACAAGCACATCCCATGTACTACATTTAATAGGAGAGAAATTAAGCCATGAAAATTGCTAAGGATGTTACAGAAATAATTGGCAGAACTCCTTTAGTTCAGCTCAATAAAATTCCGCAAGCCGAAGGAGTAGTTGCTCAAATTGTGGCCAAATTGGAAGGGATGAATCCGGCTGCGTCGGTGAAAGATCGGATTGCCGCCAGCATGATTCAGGCGGCAGAAGATGCGGGGTTAATTCAACCGGGGAAAACTATTTTAGTTGAACCGACTTCAGGCAATACTGGAATTGCTTTGGCAATGATCGCGGCGGCGAAAGGCTACAGTCTGATTTTAACAATGCCGGATACGATGAGTTTAGAGCGCAGATCGATGCTGAAAGCTTACGGAGCTCGGTTGGAATTAACTCCGGGACATGAAGGGATGTTAAGCGCGATCGCCCGTGCGGAAGAAATTGTAGAAGAAACCCCCGACGCTTTCATGCTGCAACAGTTTCGCAACCCCGCTAATCCGAAAATTCACCGGGCAACCACGGCCGAGGAAATTTGGGAAGATACAGAGGGTAAAGTAGATTTTTTAGTGGCTGGAGTTGGCACCGGCGGTACGATTACGGGAGTTGCTGAGGTAATTAAACAGCGGAAACCGAGTTTTAAGGCGATCGCAGTTGAACCAGCCAGCAGCCCCGTGCTTTCTGGAGGAAAATCTGGTGCTCACAAAATTCAAGGGATTGGTGCAGGATTCATCCCGGAAGTGTTGAAACTAGAGTTAATTGATGAGGCGATCGCAGTTAGCGACGCAGATGCGATCGCCTACAGCCGCCGACTTGCCAGAGAAGAAGGATTGTTGTCAGGAATTTCTGCAGGCGCCGCTTTGTGTGCCGCAGTTCAAGTCGGCAAGCGTCCCGAAAATGCAGGAAAATTGATAGTTTTTGTGCAGCCTTCTTATGGCGAACGCTACCTCAGTACAGTCTTGTTCAAAGACTTAGAATTGCCGACAGTCAGCGAACTCGAAGCATTAGTCAGCAATTATTAATACGTAGTAGGGGCGATCGTCATTACTGCGACATAGCTATCAGCTTAACCCGAAAGACCGCCAGGGAATTAATTCCCTGGCTCAAAGCGAAAGTCCTCGCTATGAGGACTAATGAGTTAATAGTCCTCATAGCGAGGACTTCAGCTTTTAGGCAGGGGTTTAAACCCCTGCCGAAATGCAGCGAAAGCGCATATTTGTTGACAGCAATACTCCTGACATTACCCTACCTTTCAGACTTGATACAACTTCCAACTAGCCATCGCCAACATTCCGTAAATCACAAACTTAAGCGGGCGTTGGGGCATAATTTTGCAGAATTTAGCACCTACTAAAACTCCCGGCACCGAACCCAACCAAATTGGCAAAACTAAACTCCAGTCTACTGTTCCGAGGCTGAGATGTCCCAGAGATGTAAACACCAACAAAATTGCCGCCTGCGAAATATCTGTACCCACCAATTTAGAAGTATCCAGGCGGAAAAAAGCAATCAGCAACAGTGCAAACATCGAACCGGAAGACACGCTAGTGATTCCCACTATGCAGCCTAAAATTGCTGCCGCACTCACAGTACAAATACGGCCAGAATTAGTATTTAAGTCCCATTTAGGGGGCGAAGGCAATTTAAAATTAGGGAAAAATGTTTTGACCGCTAATTGGGTCAGCGATAAAGCGACAATTAGTGCGATCGCTACTCCGAGAACGCGCAGCAATATGCTGTCTAAGTCCTGACTTCCGCTGGATTTGATGCAGTGTAAAATCCACACGCCAGTCAGCGAACCGGGCACGCTGCCCAAAGCCAGCCACTTAACTATTTGCAAGTCTAGGGTCTTTTGCTGCCAGTGTTTGAAGCCGCCAACAACTTTCATCAGTGTGGCAGCTACGACATCTGAACTAATAGCAATTGAGGCTGGAATTTGGAAAACAAAAATTAACATTGGGGTGATGAGGGAGGCTCCGCCCACTCCGGTCAAACCAACGATAATGCCCACAAAAAAGCTGAGAAAAGATAGTAATAAGTAGTTCACTGTTATGCCCAAAAACTGTGTATTTAAGCGCTGCAAACCAACAAATAGATAACTTTGGCGGCTCCTGCAACACAGCTACACAGGCTAAATCTCACTTGCATTTCAAGATTTTTTACCAACAAGCTGCCTCTTAAACGCTTTAGAGTGGTCGCGTTTTCAGCAACAATATTTTTGGTAAAAGTAAGTAAATGCAAATAAACAAGACTACATCAATTGTAGTGTAAAAGCTCCCTGATTTTCTTAAATGTACCTGTGTAACTGCTCTAAAACCCGGGATTCATTTATGGGGTTTATATTCTGCCTTCTACCTTGAAGTGACGTTCGTCACAGGTAAAACATAGCTGAGGTTAACCGAGTCCTTGCCGGAAAACAAATCGGGAGTATCGAGAACATTAAAATGAATCAATGCCACAATGACAAGAGTGAAGGCTGTTGAGGAAACTAAACCCGTCAATAACTCTTTTTTGAGGTTCTTTTCCTTGGGTTTGTCTGTAAAAACATCTAAAGTTCCTAGCTGCATCAACAGAATTCCCACAATATTGGAAAGCCAGTAGCCGACAATTGTGCAAGGAAACAGTAAATCTGGGGAAAGCCAACTACAGATATACCCAAAGGCGTAGGCAATTGGCAGATTGAAAAATATGTCGTTCCACCAACACAGGGGTGATAGCAAATATCCAATTCCCAGAAGCAACCCGCCTCGGATTTTTTTAAACCAGACTTCCTTAAAGCCCTTAGCTTGTGGCAACTGTTGGGTAAGTTGTCCTGCAAGCTGGTACTCTTCACTGACTTTTTTAGCGTTTTCCACGTCAATAACTCATAACTCGATCGACTTACCGTAGTTTAGCATCCCGACAAAGCTATGTCTAGCAAGTCAATCGAGTTACCGTATTTTCTTGTCGATCGCCTCAATCTACTTTGTTTCCGGTACAAGAATATCGATGAGGGAGAGGTTGTTGAGAATGCTGGCTGCTGTCGGTTTAGGCTGCGATCGAGAAATTGAAAGCTTCGGGCAAATGCTTGACTGTTTGCCAAAGATATGACGTATCGATACCCCAGTAAAATTGCAGGTAAACGAGCAAAAGCCCGATCGCGACTGTCACGCCGAGCAATTTAGGGACTATTTTCGCGACAGTCTCCAGCACTGCGAATGCTGCCCAGATAGCAGCACCTAAGATGAGAATGGAAGCGATCGTGGCAACTGTATCGCTGTTCATGGTTAACTCCTGTTGAAAATCAATCGGGTATTACAAGACTACTTGGGCCCAGGGCGGCTGCCAAAATTGAATAAACTACTCCAATCCCCAATAAGCCCACAGCAAAACTGAAAAATAAAACCATGCCGTCTGGGGGATTGTAGGTATCGCGGTCAATTTGGTGGCGAACGGTGAAGTAATGCTTAGTTGAGATTAAGACTGTCGCCCAACCTATTAGAGAGAAGATTAAACCCAACTTCCACCCCATCGCCTCGCGGTAATGTACGGGCATTTGCACGACGCGAAGTCGGATGATGATGACGCCAAAACCCATGAGTGCGATCGCGGCCCGCATCCATGCTAAGAAGGTGCGTTCATTAGCCGATCGATCGATCGCCCGCGACAGATTTTGCTGCTTTGGTTTCTCATCATCTACTTGCATCGGTTTGAACGATAATTGCACGCGATCGAACTCTTTAATATTCATATTAAACCGCCACCATTATTCAGGTGCCATCAAACCAAATGAGCTAGAAGGAACGGTGAACATATAATAAATTACCCCAGCCCCTAGGATTGCGATCGCGAGGCTAAAAATAATTACCCAGCGATCTGTAGGTTCATAAGTATCGTAATCGATATCGTGACGGACGCCAAAGTAGTGCTTAGTTGAGAATAACACCGTCAGCAAACCCACTGCTGAAAAAAGCAAACCCAACTTCCAGCCATTGCCGGGAGTTGGGAGTAGAGGGGGATGAAAGGTGCGAAGGCGCACGATAACTACGCCAAAACCCATCAGCGATATTGCTGTCCGCATCCATGCTAAATAAGTGCGCTCGTTTGCCAAGTGATCCCGCACCCGCGACGGATTTGGTCGCTTAATCTTTTCTGTAATTACTTTCGTGGATTTCCAATTTAATAGCATAGATAAACCTTTTAATTTTAACGGGAAATGAGAAGGTCAACCGATATATTTTCGCTGGGACGATTATCCGCCCGGTATCTATACCAGGCGGAATTTTGCGTTGCAACGGGCTTTACACAGCCGATCGCATTACAACTTCACCAAAACTAATCATTTTCCTCAGTAGGTGCGTTGGGAACTTGCGTATCTATGTAAGCCTGAGTAACGTCAGGAACAAACCAATTCGCATCCCCAGGCTGGAAAACCTTAGCAGTAGGAACGTTGAATTCTACAGCCCCCGTATCGGGATTAGCTCTCGCTACGAGTTGAGTTCCGTCAACTATCTTAACAGCTAGACCGCCCGTCAATGCTTCTGAAGGTCGATCGGTCGTTCTTAAATCGGTTGCTTTGATATCGCTGGGTAGATAAATTCCATCGCAATCCCATTTATGTTTAGTTGTTTGGCCGTCAGCTAGAAAATAAAGGGCATTCTCGTAAGTAGAAGAAGCGGCTTTTTTGCCTTTCGGGCCGTAGACTGCCAGGGTTTTTCCTGTCTCGTTGCGGCACTGACCCCAAGGTTTTCCCGTTTCTAAAGTGTATTTTTGAAACTCCAATTGAGCGATTTTTTGCTGAAGTTGCTCGGGGGTATAAGTCTCGGCAAGATTGGGTGCGTCTTTCGCTGTTTTGAGAGTGTTCAGAGCTTGAGTCACCTCTATGTAATCTGGATTGGTCGCATATTTCGGAGTTTTTGGAGCATCGGCCCAGGATGGGGGAACGAATACTAAATTGGCGGTCATTACCAAGATCGCTAAAACAAATTTGAAGATTTTCACAATTTTTCTCCTTTTCTAGATTGTCAGGTTTTTTCAACTTTCTCTTTGCTTGCTATTTCAGGACTTAGGCAAAAACGAACTATCTTTAACTGGTTTGCCGGAAAAACCAAATTTTGCAGAATCGAAAAATCTGGTTTTTTAGGATTAGACCTCTTGTCAAAGTCGAGCGGCGTGGGGTAGTAGCCAAGTGTTCGGGAAATATTTTATGGATTCCTCCTCAAGCTTTTAGCTGAGTTTGATTCCCCACTACAGAATTTCTTGAAAAGACAGGTATATTCTTGCCTGAGTCTGGCAATTGGCTAGCTCAAAAGATGGTGTCAACTTTCGTGAATACTTGAGGCTAAATTAGTTTGAAGCTGCTTTTAGCTGGGTAACTCACTTGATTATTAACTTACCATATTTTTTGATAAATGTCAAGCGATTTATCGCAACTTTTAAGCAAATAATTGTCAAGAAAAAACTGATGATTTAGGGCTTATGAATTGTAGCAAATAATCTACCTATAGAGGGATGAAAATAGCGGATCATTGGCTAATCATTAGTTAGATTGAAATAGCGGGAGCAGCCGATAACTACCGCTTTCAATCAGGATGAATATTCCCAAACCAATCAAGACAAAAGGGACAACAGCCTTGGTATAGCGAGTCAAAATAGGGGCGATCGCCCTGTGGCGAGTTAACCAGTAAGCGGCATAAGACCAAACACCTACCATCACCGAGAAAACCGCCAGAATCACCACCAAGCTCGGCAAATCGCTGCTAGCAAACAGCGGCAAATAAATGCCGATATTGTCACCCCCGTTGGCTACTGTTACCGCAGCCACATTCAAAGTTTGGGGATTGAAAAGATTGGCGAGTTTTGACACAGCAGATGAGTTAGATTTCCGGTTAAATTCGCCCGATACCGCTTGTACGTCATTTTCCTCATTTTCTCTCTTGACTAAGTGACTGATGCCGATCGCGATCGGAACCAAACCCAGCAAGCCAATCCAAGCTTTCGGCACAATTAAACCGCCAAAAAAACCTGGCAAACTAGCAGCGATGAGTGCGGCAAATCCGAGGTACTTACCCACAAAGATATGCCGGGGGCGGAAAGTATCATTTACCTGGGCGAAGAACAGCATCGAAATCACCATATCGTCGATATTGGTTGCGGCAAAAGATGTAATCCCGGCAATAATCGCTGCTGCAATCCAATTCATGTGCTGTCCCTGCAATTTTTCTAAACTTCAGTTTCGCTGGCGTTACTTCTGCTCATAGTTATCAAACAGAAACCGCAACCAACTAAAGATATTATACTTAAAGTTGGGCTTGCCAGAGTGCCGCTTTTCACCAGAATCGCCATTCCCAATCCGATCAGAACAAAAGGTACTAATTGATTGCCGTAGCGAGTCAAAGTATCCGCGATCGCCCGCATCTGAATTAACCGATAAGCAGCGTAGCACCAAACGCCCACCATCGCGAAGAATACAGCGAGAATCACCGCCAAACTTTCTAAAGTATTGCTAGCAAAAAGCGGTACATATATCCCGATATTGTCGCCCCCATTTGCCACCGTCACCCCTGCTACGCTGTAAGTTTGAGGAGACAGAAAATTTCTAAAAAAAGAGTTCTCAGATTGCTCTAATTCTGCCTCAGCTTCCGAATCGTCTGTTTCTGGATTCAGCAAGCGGCTAAGCCCGATCGCAATTGGCAGCAAACCCAGCATTCCGATCCAATCTGGCGGAAATATTAAGCGGCCAAAAAACCCCGGAATGCTAACCAAAACCAGTGCACTGAAGCCCAGAAACTGACCGAAGACGATATGCCTGCGCCGAAATACTGCATTCACCTGCGAGAAAAACAGCAGCAGAATCAGAATATCGTCAAGATTCGTAGCTGTAAAAGCTGTCATACCCGTAGAAATTGCTGTTAGTAATTCATTCATTTCTGTGTCTCCTTAATTTGTACGATCGGTTTTTATGCTGATTTGTTCGCGGGTAAATTGTTGAATTTAATCAAAGTCAATTTTGCATTGGGTCGGTCGTTTATCCCGCAGTCCGGCAGGGGTTTAAACCCCTGCCTCATAGCTCAAGTCCTCGCTATGAGGACTGAAGAATTTATGAGCCATCTGCCAAATAAATTATCAGTAATCTGCCGAAGAAATTATCAGTAATCTTTAGTCCTCATAGCGAGGACTTTTGCTAAAAGCCCCGTGGAATTAATTCCCTGGCGGTTTTTGCGGCTAAATTAACATCTATAAACACCGCCCTACAACTACTAATCAAAGCTGTTGTTGTCGATCGATACTGCTTTTAATCGAACACCGCCGTAAATTGTATTATCTTCCTCGAATTGGGCGTGAATTGCGTCAATACCCTGCTCCATCGAACCCACAAGTTCAGGAGAACGCAGCCGCTGCAAGACAAACCATCCGCAAGTAGCAACCAAATACATCAAGAACAAGTAAGGAAACGCATCGTAAGGAGCTTCGGGAACTGGGAACATAGTGCTGCCTGGAATGCCCACACTGCCCGCAATCGGAATCATCATAAATGCGATCGCCGCCACCGAGAACCCTACATCCTGCAGGCGCAATTTACGAATTTTGTGCAGGTAAACCGGGGCGGCGATCGAAATCAAGATGTATACCGTTAAAAATCCGTAGCTGCAAATTGCCCCCAAATAACCCATACAATCGAACAGTTTGATGTTAAACATAGACATCACAGCCGGCACCAAAAATGTCATAAATGTACACATCGTTACTGCAACGTGGGGAGTTCTATTAGACGAATGCGCTACACCTAATGAAGAGTGAAACAAACCGTGGCGCGCCATCATAAAAAACACTCTCGCCGCTGGATTTATGCTGCCGAGCACGCAAGCAAAAAAGCTAAATAAAGCGCCTACAGCCACTAACTGTCCCAGCCAACCCATGCCCACTTGTTGCGCTAGAAAAGTCAGAGGTTCTTCACTATTAGTAATAGAAACTCCAGTACCGCTAAAACCCAAAACCTCAATATAGGTCATCAGAACGAAGAATAAGCCTGCCATGACAGCACTGCCAATGACAGCCCTGGGGATATTTTTTAAGGGTTTTTTCGCTTCGTCGCCCAGAGATGTAGCGCTTTCAAAACCAGAGAAACCAAACATGACTAATACAAGTCCCGTCGCTATGTTCCCCGGAGTTACGCCTTCCAAAGTTAATTGCGACATATCCAGGGCAAAACCTTTGTGCGCCCAGATGATGATTCCCAAAATAAAAATCGCCGCCACTGATGCCCCCTCCAGCCACAGCATCGCCATAGCGGAGAGTTGGATATCTTTATAACCTGCATACCAAGCAACGCCCGCCCCGATCGCTAACAGCGTAATCGGTGACGGATGGATGCCTAAATGACCGATGAAAGTACCCGTAAAGTTGGCAAAACCACACAAAACGGACATCGCAGTAAATAGATAAGCCAGTACCAAACTCCAGCCGCAAATTACGCCTGCCGTCGGGCCAAGTCCTTTAACAATGTAAGAATAAAGAGAACCAGCAGAAGCCGATCGACTCGCAAATTGGTTGATATTGATGCTGACAAATACTAGGCCCATCAAGCCGATGAGAAAGCTCAGCCAAGTACCGTTTCCTGAAAGAGCTACGATTAACCCTATATTAGATGCTGGTATCGTTGTAGGTGCAATGACAGCAAAGGATTGAGCTAAAACCTCCCCGAACGAGAGGCAGTCCGGCTTTAAGCCGTGAGGACTGTGATTTTTTGGCGTTTTCTTAGTCATTTATCTTCTCTCTTTTGGTCGATCGACTTTTGGCGATCGGCTTAAACTTGTCGGTGCTGCTTCAGCATCGGGCCCTGCATTAGAAGCTTGAGTATCACCTTAAGGCTCTTGACAGGTAGAATCAAATGGTGTTTTTTATCGAATTAATAAATACAAGTGATGCAGTGCCGCCGCAAAAGAACTGTTGGAAGACGAGACGTATCTGTTCCCCAAAGCCCAAACCCTTGATGTTAAAAGGAAACATTAAATACCGGCTGGCAACCGTGCTTTTTGGGGAATTCCAGCCTGTACCAGAGACTCGATCGAAAAGTTCAAGTCAAAGTTAAGCCGCAAAAAATTTTAATTTCAAAAAATAACTGTATTTAGTAAAAGGGCACTCAGAATGGCCGGAATGACACTTGACCAACTGCGAGTTTTTCTAGCTGTCGCGGAACACCTGCACTTCAGTCGCGCCGCAGAAGAACTTTACATCACCCAACCCGCTGTCAGCGCGACAATCCAAAGCTTAGAGGCGCAATACGGAGTAAAACTATTTCACCGCATCGGCCGCCACATCGAAATTACTGAAGCCGGGAAGTTGCTGCAAGTTGAAACGCAGAAAATTCTCGACCAAGTTGCTTTGACTGAGAGAGGTTTGCGGGAGTTGAACGACTTGCAGCGAGGCGATTTAAAATTGGGTTGCAGTCTGACCATTGGCAATTATTGGTTGCCTGATAAAATTAGCAAGTTCAAACAGAAATATCCCGGTATTTGCGTGAATTGTACTCTTGCAAATGCCGAAGAAATTTGTGCGGGTACGGCGACGGGAACATTTGATTTGGGTTTAGTGACGGGAGACATCAAAGCTTCGCTTAAGAGCACTCTTGAGGAAGAAATTGTAGGCAGCGAACGCTTGCTGATTGTAGTTGGCAAATCTCACCCTTGGTTTGAACGTGCAGAGGTGAGTTTAGCGGAAATTGTGCAAACGGATTGGGTGATGCGAGAAGCTGGTTCTGGAGTTCAGCAAATGTTGGAACAAGCTTTGCAAAGTTGGGGTATTAATCCCCGTGAATTGAATGTAACTTTAGTTTTGAACAGCAGCGAAATGGTAAAAGCAGTGGTGGAAAGCGGCACAGGTGCCGCGGCTATTCCTGAATTGATGGTAAAAAAAGAATTGCAGCTATCTACACTGCGAGAAATTAAAATTATAGATAGCCAAGCAAGTTCAAATTTAGGTCTTGAAATAATTAAACCCGTTTTGAAACTGAAGCACCGACAGCGTTTTCAAACAGGAATTACTAAAGCTTTTGAACAGATATTAACTGAATTTGCTAGTAATTGGTAAGATCCGCGTAGGGACACTCCATGAGCCTATTAGTGTCAACTTAAGCTGTCAGTCCGCCCAGTCCTTCCGTCCGCCCGTCAGTCCGCCAGGGGTTGAAACCCCTGTCTAATAGCTAAAGTCCTCTCAAAGAGGACTGAAGAACTCATTAGTCGTCTTCAGACGACTTTAGCTTTGAGGCAGGGGTTTCAACCCTTGCCGGACTATTGGTTGTACGTTAAGTTGACACGACGAAAGGCACGGTGCCGTGTCCCCACTTAATAGACATCTCCTAAAAAGCAAGTTTTGAACAGGCAGGATGCCTGTTCCACAAGAATTATGGGAGATATCTAATTACCTTAATTACCGCTGTTCAATAGTTTTTTCACATCCAATAAATTTTTACCCCCATCACCAACAATCAGCGGCAATTTCCCATCCCATTTTTCTATAGCCTGCCTTTCCAAAAGTTCGGGAGTCAAATTGTCCCGCAGCAACCTTTGCACTTCGGCTTCTCCCTTGGCTAAATTCACCTTAGCCTCAGCCTCTTTTACTGCCTTCAGCGCTAAAAACTCTCCTCTTTTTGCCTCCTGTTCGGCAATTTGTTTCGCCTCCACGGCATCGCTAAACCGCTCAGAAAAGTGAACGTGTACTAAAGAAATATCGTCAACGGCAATGTGATATGTAAGCAGCCTCAAGGTCAAAGAATCATCTACTGCGGCTTTAACTTCTCCCCGTTTAGTAATAATTTCTTCAGCCGTGTATTTAGCCATAACTGCTTTTAATACTTCTTCAACTGCCGGATCGATAATGCGAGTAACGACTTCTTTTTCGTCACCTATTTGTTGAAAAATAGCATTTGCTTCTTCTGGGATAATATGCCAATTTAGCGCTACATCCGTGAAAACATCTTGCAAATCTTTTGAAGAAGCTTCAGCGGAAATTTCCTGTTTTTGTACCCTAACGCTCAACTTTTGTACAGTATAAACTGTGGGAAATATTACGTGAATTCCTTCTCCGAGTACCTGTTCTTGCACTTTACCAAACTGCATCAACACGCCCCGTTCTCCCGCGTTGACAATGACAAAAAAATTGGATAAAATCGCTAAAGTTACTATCAATATAGCTAGTTGAACAGCTCTGTAAAAATCCTGATTTTTTTTATTGCTTGATTTGAGTGAGTCCACGTTGCTGCTGGATTCTAAAACCATATTCCACCCCGATAGCACTTAATTATCTGCTCAATATTGACTGAATAGATATTTTATTTTTCTGCCATCAACAACTGTTCAAAATCCGCTGCAGCCAAAGGAGGACTGAACAAATATCCTTGCATTATATCGCAATTATAGCGCCAGAGAAAATCTTTTTCGGCTTCTGTTTCAACTCCTTCGGCAATTACCTCAAGACAGAGACTGTGCGCCATTTCAATAATAGCTTTCACAATCGCTGCATTGGTGCAACCATCGGTGATATTGCTGATAAAACAGCGGTCTATTTTTAAAGTATCGAAAGGGTATTGCGTCAGATAGCTTAAAGAAGAATACCCAGTTCCGAAATCGTCAAGAGATATACAAACTCCCAAATTTTTCAAATGTTGCAAAGTCGCGATCGCACTTTCGGCATCTTCTACCATCAAACTTTCTGTCAGCTCTAATTCCAAACTGCTCGCTTGCAAACCAGTTTCTGCTAAAATTTGGGCAACTCTGCTGCTGAGATCCGGTTGGTGAAATTGACGCGGCGACAGATTCACCGCTATCCGAAGCGAAAAACCAGCATTGTGCCAAACTTGCATTTGCTTGCAAGCTGTCTGCAACACCCACTCGCCTAACTGTACAATGAAGCCAGTTTCTTCGGCATGGGGAATAAATTCTGCGGGTGAAATCAGCCCTTTTTCTGGATGCACCCAGCGCACTAAAGCTTCTGCGCTCATAATCTTACCTGTCTGGACATTGACTTGCGGCTGATAGTAAACTTGGAATTCTTCTCGTTCCAGTGCGTTGCACAAACAAGTTTTGATCTGCTCTAATTTGTCGGCATTCTTTTGGGTATATTCGCTGCTTTGCGATCGCAAAGTATTGTACTGTTCGGCGACAGCTTCTTGTTTTTTCAAGCGGCTCGATATCGCGCCCACAAGTTCAGCTTTACTAAAAGGTTTAGTCAGGTAATCATCTGCTCCCAATTCCATACCTTGCCGCATTTCAGAGCGATCGGCTTTACCGGTGAGAAAAACAAAAGGTACTGTAGCAGTAACAGGATTAGATCGCAAGGCCACCAGCACCCCATACCCGTCAAGTTCTGGCATCATCACGTCGCAAATAATCACGTCGGGAACATTTGACACCGCCGCATATAAACCTTTGGCTCCATTTTCTGCACCCGTCACGTCGAAACCTTCAGCTTTGAGGAGTTTGAGAATATTCTCGCGAATTACTTGCTCGTCCTCAATCACTAGAATCTTTTTCATAGGTCATTCCCTGCAAGCGGTATAATTGATAGGCGTTACTGAACGCGATAAGCGTCCCAATAACTGAGAACGCACAGCTCGATCGGCCCAACAGCGGAATATTTTCCGACACAAATAGCAAACGCCTGAAAAACGCTAATTTTTCAAGCACAACTAGATTAATGTTTCTCTGCTTACTCAGTGCCGTCCGTATTATTACGAGGTTAATTAATAATCTCTAAACTAATTCTAGGCGATCGATAGTTAGCAGCGCCTTAAATAACTGCTAAACTAATTGTGCCACCTGAACGATTGTCTGCAAACAATCTCAGCCTATTTATACCAGTTGCCAAAAATCATGCAACTGCAAGCAAGTTCCAAACCCTTGCGGAGTCAGTCTTCCCCATTCTTCCACGTAAAATCTCAACTTTTAAATCTCAAATGGTATTACCTACTGGATTCCCTGAACCCGCACAGATTGGGGTCATAGAAGTTAAGCAATATCCTCAGTACCGCGCTGTCACCTACACCCACGCGGGCGATTTGCGACAAGCAACTGGCATCGCCTTCAATCCCTTATTTCAACACATCAGCAACAACCAAATTGCGATGACAACGCCAGTAGAAGCGCGCTACACCGAAACTTCCGGGCAAATCGATGCGCTTCCCCAAGCAAAAGTTTCGTTCCTCTATCCCGCACCAAATATCGCCCCCAGCAGCGTTAACTCCGCTGTAGAAATCACGGATACTTCGCCGATGACGGTTGTCAGCATCGGCGTGGGCGGGGCCTACACTTGGGAAAGCTACGAAAATAACCTCCAGAAACTCAAAGATTGGCTTCAAGAACATCCTGAATACGAAATAGTCGGGTCGCCGCGCCGCTTTTTTTACAATTCCCCGATGACGCCGGAAGCAACTAAAATCAGCGAGGTACAAATTCCCATCAAGTGCCGCTGACGTGAACAACTAATTCGCGAATGTGACCCCGCTGGCGGTGTTCCCACAGGTAAATTCCCTGCCAAGTTCCTAACAGCAACCTGCCGCGATCGATCGGGATTTGTTCAGAAGTATGAGTCAGCGCAGTGCGAATGTGGGCAGGCATATCGTCTGGGCCTTCCGCATCGTGAATGTAGCGATCGTCCTCCGGTACCAGTTTAGCCAAAAAGTTAGCCAAATCCTTAAGTACATCGGGGTCAGCATTTTCTTGAATCACCAAACTAGCAGAAGTATGGCGCAAAAATAAGCTGCAAAGTCCCGTTTGAATACCTGAATTCGCCACCGCATCTTCTATCTTAGGAGTGATGTTGCACAGAGACTTCCCTGTAGTTTTAATTTTGAGTATTTGTTGGTAGTCAGACATTCGATTTGAGATTTTGGATTTGAGATTTTAGATTTTGGATGATACTGATGCAAAACTATTCATTCGGCGCAGCCCGACTTTGTTTGTTTAGGATCTATTTCTAATCGCACTTATGAAAAATAGTCTACAACAGCTTGGGCGACATCCTCCGTACCATTCTTATCCAATTTATCCGGCAAACAGGGCCGATGCAGCGGTTGTCGCAAAAACTCCCAATCCCCCTCAAAAAACTCCGCCGCCGTCACAATTTGATGTTCCGCATAATTTTGAATCCCTTCCAGCAACACCGCCGCTTCTGCAAAACCTTCTCTCATGATAGAAATAACAGGTATTTCCAAGCGCAAAGCTTCTGCAAAAGTGCTGTATCCCGGTTTAGAAACTAAACGCCCGCAGACAGGCATAATATCGACCGGACGCGGTAAAATCGGGAAAGATTGTGCAAACTCCTGATTTTTGACTTTAATCAAATTCGAAAAATCGGGAGCTCCCGCATCAAAAGTAATAAATTGCCAGTCGCTAAATTGCTGTAAATTTTGATAAGGAATTTCTTCTAAACCCAGTCCGCCAAAAGTCAACAATACAGTTTTTTCCAGGGGTGTTTCGATGCCGAATACTTCCCGAACTTTATCGTTACTGTAGCGAGGATTGCCGCCAGTCAAGCCAACATCTTGAATATTGGGGAAAGCTGCCATCGGTTCGTGCAAAGGAAGACGAAAAAGCCGATCGCACATTCCGAAACACTCACCAATCCAATCTGCCATTTCTGCAAATTCCCCGCCCCAATCGCGATAGATAAAATCCCACCCGAAATTGCTCATCATCCAGCAAGGAACCCCAGCCGCTGCCGCCATTCGCGTTGCCAAAGGAGGAATATCTGCCAGCACCAAACCCACCCGATTTTGCTTGATAAAATTAACTTCGCTGGCAATTAGGGAATTTTGCTTTTTCCGAATTTCCCGCAATTTTTCCAGCGTCGCGTCTTTATCCATATTCAAACTGTCAGCTTGCACGACTCCGACATCAAAAGCGCGGGGACGGTGGATAAAGTCGCCGCCAATGTAAGATTCTAGCAGCCAGCGAGGTGCTGTTGTTGTGATAATTAGTAAAATATCTGGATTTAATTCTTGAATTTTTGCAGCTACGGAGGAGACTCGGACAGCGTGGCCGAATCCGTGATTCGTGATGGCAATATATAATGTTGGTCGAGACATTGATAATAGGGAATTGGGAATTGGGAATTGGGAATTGGGGATCGGGCATCGGGAATTGCGAATTGGAGGTAGAGACTCGAAGGCAACGAACAATGACAAAATTAATAACTAATGACTAAGCTGTTGCTGCATTTAAATTGTATGTCAAAAAAAATCAATTCTTGTGGGGTGTCCCGCCCGCGGAGAATATACAATTTAAATGCGCGACAGCTTATCGAATATGCAAAAACTCATCAATCGCGCGCCCCCTCAGACCAAACAGGCAATTGATTAATCTTGTCCAGGGTTATATCTACATACTTTTTACCGTCCGCCGCCAGATTTTCTCCAAAATATCCATCATCGCCGTCGTGCTTGTGAGGGCCGCTCAAAGCTTCTGTATAGCGGCCTTCCAAACGGGCTTGGTTGAAAGGAGAAGTCACGTACCAGTACCAGCGACTTGGAAAAACTATGCCGCCAATATCCTCAATTGAATCGCGAGTGCCGCGAAAGTGGAAAATGCGATCGGCTTCTGCAAAACCATTTTCTCCCGAAAACACGCCCCCAACCGAAACAACCGTAATTTCTGCCTTCAGCCATTCTTTAAGATAGCGAGTAGCACCCAAAGCAACTTGTGCGCCCCCGCTAGTGCCAATTAAAATAACTTTCAAAGGTTGTTGAGAATTAACTGAAATGGGAGATTGAGCATTCATCCGCTCGATAATTGCATTAGCAATTCCCTGATTGTATGCAAAGCCGTAGCGATAATCTAGAGAAATTGCAAACCTCCAGAGATTGCGAATTTTGATGAATATATCCCCCGCAATCGGCCCGCTCTTGGCCTGTTCTGCAAACCGCCAAAAAGGAGCTAGCAACCGCTCTCCTCCTAAACTTTTGTTAGAGGCTGAATAAGGAAAAACATCGCCCACTGCTACGCACTGCGGGTGACTTTTAACTAAATGCTTGAGAAAAAACTCTTCACCAGAGGTTAATTCATCCCCCGAAAAATCGCCAACTCCCGGTAAAAAGATAATATAACAATTGAGCCGCGAAGATTTGCGCGCTTCTAGATTGCCCTTGTTTGAAGGCAATATCTCCGGCAAATTTTTCTTGATGCCAAAAGTTTCGGCACTTTGATTCAGCCACCATATAACAGTTCCCACCGGGGAAAGAATGCCCCAAATTATCAGAATTACACCTGCGACGATCAGCAAATTTAAACTTCCCCCGCGCAGCCATGCAAGTATCCTTAAAATCAATCTTAGCATTTAATAAAATCTGGTAGAATGCCAATTAATTAGCTAATTACGTAGAAATAGTTCGGTGATTCTGCTGTATTAGAGCTTATTTTGTAAAAGTTGTCAACTATCTTGAGGAGCAGGAGTTCAACGTGAAGGGAGAAGATTCAATTGCAGGTTTGGGGGCAACCCTTTGGAACGCACTTTCTTTGAACGGCAATTTTTACGAAAAAACTCCCTACACTCGCAGAACTAAGCGAATAGCTTTAACAATTGTAATTTTAGCTGCGCTGTCTCGCGCGTTGGGCAGTGCTGTCATCTTGTTAATCAACCGAACTGAGCCATCCGTATTATTTCTAGGACTTTTGATAGATGGTTTGGCAGTCGCGGGGGGTTATTATTTTTGGACTTTCACTATTTTTAAAATCGGGGAGTGGCTGAAGCCGGGACACGTAACTTATGGGGAGTTGTTGGTTCCAATCGGCTTTGCCTACGCGCCCCAAGTGCTGAATTTCTTAACCTTAATTCCCTTGTTGGGAGAAGGAATAGAACGCATATTAGCGCTGTGGAGTTTGCTAGCTGTAATTGTGGCGGTTCGTCAAGGTTTGGATATTCAAACTCGCTGGGCGGTGTTAATTTGTTTTGTAGGTTGGCCGTTGATCCAAATTGCGATCGGCTTTGTGAAAGTAGCTGAACAGTTGTTTTCACGATGGCTTTAATTCATCAATACGGCAGCAGTATAGTAAACTCGCTGCCCTCTCCAGGTTCCGACTGGCAAATTAGCTTTCCTCCATGTTGTTCTACCACAATTTGATAACTGATAGACAATCCCAAACCCGTCCCCTTACCTATCGGTTTAGTAGTAAAAAACGGATCGAATATTTTACCCAGCACCTCCGAACTCATACCGACACCATTATCAACAATGCGAATCGCTACTTGATTGCCTTTCGCGACTTCAGTGCAAATCTGAATTGTCGGAGTCTGTGTCGAGTCAACTTCACTCCCTCTTTCCCGACAAAAAGCATCAATCGCATTGGTCAGTACATTCATAAATACCTGATTAATTTCTCCCGGATAGCAGTTCACTAAAGGCAAATTGTCGTACTTCTTGATCACTTGAATAGCACTTAATTTGTGTTCCAAAATCATCAACGTGCTGTCGATACCTTCGTGGATATTAACCCATTTTCTATCTGATTCATCTAGCCGAGAAAAGTTTCGCAGCGACAGCACAATATCGCGAACTCTCGCAGCGCCCAATCTCATTGAATCTATCATTTTAGTGAAATCATTCATCAAAAAATCTAAATCTATTTGCTCTGTTTCATTTACTATTTCTTGCACGGGATTTGGGTAATTTTTTTGGTATAGACGTAGTAGATTTAGTAAGTTTTCAGCGTATTCATTGGTGTAATATAAATTTCCATAAATAAAGTTAATCGGGTTATTAATTTCGTGAGCTATTCCCCCGACTACTTGACCTAAACTGGACATTTTTTCACTTTGAATTAGCTGCAATTGAGTGTGGCGAAGTTCTTCCAGTGCAGTTTGCAATTTCTCAGTTCTTTGCGCTACTCGCGTTTCCAGAATATTATAAAAACGGGCATTTTCTAGAGAAATAGCTGCTTGTGCAGACAGGATTCCCAAAATTTCAAGCCTGTCGCTAGTAAAAGCACCTTTGGTTAAATTATTTTCTAAATAAAAAATTGCCGTAAGGTTTCCTTGATGGATAATTGGCAATACCAGGATAGATAGGGGTTGATGGGCTGCAATATAAGGGTCAAATTGGAATTGCTCGGATCGGGTAGCATCATCTAAAACCAAGTATTTTTGGGTTCTTTCTACATAGTTAATCAATGAAATGGGGAGGCTCTCGGATTCGGCAATCGGGAGAGATTGTAACACGGTTACATCATTAAACTGACCTGTCAGCGCAGCTTCTATGAAGAATTGATTACCTGTCTTGGCAAGAAATAATACTTTTTGAGCGCCTGCGTTTTCCTTTACAAGCTGTACGAGTTTCTCTAGCAAACGGCTGAGGATAATTTCGCTCGAAACAGCTTGAGATGCTTTGACAACAGTTGGTAAATCCAGCACCAAACTATTGTTGATAGTAGTTTTGGTAGTCGTGACCCAATTGTTATTATATATTGCTTCTTGATGGCGATCGACTAAATAATCATAACGAGATTCTAAGTCTTTAACTTTGGCTGTAGCTCCCCAGCGGATGTAAGCATAATAAGCTTTTTTCACATAAGAGCGAGCACTGATATCTTTATCCAAAGATTGATAAAACTCTCCCGCTAATTCATAAGCTAATGCTTCTTCTTGGATGTAGCCGTTAGCAGCCGCTCCTTTAATAGCTAAGTCATAATAATCCATTGCTGCCAGTTTATCGCTGATAACTCGCGCTTTCTCAGCTTCAACTAACTCGTACTTGTGCTGATAATTCATGGGTGCATGGTAGGCCCACTTTTTCATAATTTGCTGATTAGAGTTAACAATAGCTAGGTATGCTTCTCGATCGTCACTGTCAGGATAGTGAGCGAGGAGGGCCAGCGAATAGTAGAAATTGTGTACCCCAACAGTGATTAAGCCGATCGCCCCATCTGCGTATTCTGCCGCTAATTTACCGCTGGCAACAGCCGCAGCATAATCTTTAAATAAATAAAGCAGCATCAATTTAGCAACATAAGCTGCAAACAGCGACATTCGATTATTTTCTTTCTGCCAACGCGACATCACAGCAGGTTCATCCAACCTGGAGCTACCTAACCGTACTTGCTCTGCGGTTTGGCTTCTTAAGCTTGAAGCAATTATTTGCCATATTTTAGCATAACCTATGGCAAATTCGTGTTTATTTTTCAGCAAAAACTCCATATAAACGGTTTGTTTATCTTCGACATATTCTAGCGATTTTCCCACCAAAAATAAATTGGTAATATAGTGCATGGAATTATAAATTGCCCATTCTAGATCGCCAGTTTCTACGCCAACTTTCATTCCTTCTAGAAACGAAGCCACTGTATTTTTAGTAGACTCTTTCCAGATTCTGATATGAGCATTAAACATTACATAAACCTTAGCTTTTTGTTGGCTAGCATTAAATTGTTCTAGCAGCTTTAAGGCGATTAGTCCAGCGTAGTAGCCAGCTTCCATGTCCCCTTCGATACCGCACTGGATCATTCCATAAAGAGTATAGGGAAAAGTGGCTAATGCTGAATGACCGCGCTCGATACAAAAATTGACCATAGTCAAGACAAGGGACGACACAATTTCTGGTTTGGCAATATAAGCAGGAGGATAGAGGGCTGTCAGGATTTCCATAGCTGCCAGTTGATAAGGATCTGTCATAACTGGCAGGTTTTCTAATTCCTCAATTCGCGGCAATTTTGGCACTGCAATAGTTTGGTTATCTAAGAGTTTTACTCCCAGAATTTCCAGCACTTCTAGCCCGGTTTCAACAGCTTTTAGCATCAGGCTTTGAGCCTGATAAAATAGGACTTTTAGCTGATACACTTTCACTATGTCAAGCGGGTTTTTAGCCGATCGCAAAACCACTTCCGCCAAATTTTCTGCTTGCTGGAAGTTGGTGTTTAAATATTCTGCTTCCAGCGTCTCTACATACAGCCGCAGCGTCATGCTATAGTTGCGTTCCCAGCTATCAGGTGCTAATAACGACATTCCCGCATTCAAATACTTAACAGCGGGTTCGTAAGCATTAGCTGCTTTTGCCTTATGTCCAGCGATTAAATTTAATCCTGCTAATTCATCTTTTTCTGATTGCAGGCTCAGACAATCAATTCCTACATTCAACTGGTTGATAATATCAAAAATTTTCTCTTCTACTTTATCGGCGGGCGTATTTTCAAACAGCAATTTACCGATGCTAAGATGAGTTGCTTTCTTTTCATCATCAGGAATCAGCGAATATGCAGCTTGCTGAACGCGATCGTGCAAAAACTTATAGCTGATTCGCGAACAATCGAAAGTTAAATTAGCTCCTGCTTCTCCATCTAAAAATAAAGGAATGAGGTAACTCTCATTCAAGGGAAGTATTAACCCCGCTTGCAAAGCATCCCAGAGTTCAGTCGCCGTGACTGATGGAGATTTTGCGTTGACAGTAGAGAGAACATCTAAAGTGAATTTGTCCCCAACACAAGCCGCCAATTTCAAAACTTGTTGTGTAGTCTCTGGCAATTGTTGAATCCGACTGGCTACCAATTCAACTACACTCTTATCTGTGATGCCAATAGCGTGAATCTCCTCAATGTTCCACTGCCACTCCCCTCTTCTTCCGGGAGACAGCAGCCGGGTAAAGTCAAATCTCAAAAGTTTTTCTTGATAAAGAGTGTGGAGCAATTGCGTCAAGAAAAAAGGATTCCCACCAGTCTTATTCCAAATTAACTCCGCTAAAGGTTGAATTCTTTCTGAGTCATTCAATGTCTCAGAAATTAACTCAGTCACCTGGGCTAAAGAAAGAGGTTCCAGCACTAAATTGTTGATAATAATCCCCGTTGCTTGAAGGTACTCTACTGTTTGCATTAAAGGATGTGTAGAGCTAACTTCATGGTCTCGATAGGCTCCAATTAATAGTAAATATTTGCTATCGGGGTCAGTCGCCAGCAATTCCATTAATTTCAAGGTTGCTGAATCTGACCACTGCAAGTCATCGATAAATATGACTAATGGATGCTCTTTTTGCGCGAATACGTGGATAAATTCTTTGAATAGCCTGTTAAAGCGATTTTGTGCTTCTGTGGGAGCAAGTTCCGCAACGGCAGGCTGTTTGCCAATTACCAATTCTACTTCGGGAATCACGTCAATAATTACTTGCCCGGAATCGCCTAGTGCGGCTAAGAGTTGATGTTGCCAATCTTGTAATTTTTCGTTATTTTCCGCAAGTAACTGCTGGATCAAAGATTGAAAAGCTTGAATTAAAGATGCGTAAGGTATATTGCGCTTGAATTGATCGAATTTACCGGAAATAAAATAGCCCCGCTGTCTGGTGATGGGTTTTTGAATTTCGCTGACTACGGCTGATTTGCCTATACCTGCATAACCAGAAACTAGGATCGCTTCAATTTGGGAAGGGGAAGAATTTTCCTCGCAAGGATTAGCTACACGTTCAAATGCAGCCAATAGTTCCCTGACTTGTGTTTCCCGACCGTACAATTTTTGAGGAATCAGCAACTGACTCAATATATCTAAGTTTCCCGGCGTAAAATCTACTATTTTGCCTGTAGTTTCTAACTGATTCAAACAAAATTCTAAATCTGCCAACAATCCGCCTGCACTTTGATATCTATCTTCGGCATTTTTTGCCATCAATTTCATCACAATTTGTGAAATTGGTGGTGGAATGTCTGAATTAATTTTATGCGGTAAAATTGCTTGAGAGGCTATGTGACTGTAAACTATTTCTAACGGGTCGTTACTCATAAATGGTAATTGACCTGTCAGCATTTCATACAAGGTAATTCCGAGGGAATAAAAGTCGGTGCGGTAGTCGAGGGTGCGGTTCATTCTCCCTGTTTGTTCGGGAGACATATAAGCAAAAGTGCCGACTATCGAGTTAATATTAATTTGGGGATTTTCTTTGGACAATCGCGAAGCAATCCCGAAATCTGTCAGTTTAATAATTCCTGTTTGGGTGTTGATGATGATATTGCTAGGTTTAATATCTTTATGAATAATTTTTTGAAGGTGCAGATATTCTAAGGTTTTTATGAGTTGAATACCAAACCTCAAACAGGCGATGACTTCGAGCTTTTGTCTGGAAATCAGGCGATCGAGAGATGCGCCATTAAAGTCTTCTAAAAGCAAGCCGAGACGGTTATCAAAGGTTTCTAGGCTAATGACTTTAACTAGGCCTGGATGGTCTAAATGTTGGCGAATGCGATACTCGTGCTTGATCCGGGTAATTGCATCGAGGGTGGGATATTCAGCTTTCAGGATTTTGAGTACAGTTGTCTCCTGCTGGGCGGGGATTTTTCCTCGATAAATAATTGTTTCGATACCTTCGTGGAGAGTGGAGTGGATTTGGTATTGCGAGAGAAATTGCATGGAGTTCTCCTGAGAGTTGAAAATATATCTGATTCGAGTCGCTGTTCGCTGTTGACTGTTGGCTGTTGGCTGACGCTACGACCACCCTCAACTGTCAAAAGTCTTGACATGGCAACTGTTATATGCTTAATTCAACCATGTACTTAGGTCAACAAAAATCAAGCTTTATTTACTCGGACAAGAATCTATTTATAGATAAAATGATAGTATTCATGGAATCAAGCCATTTTGCTATTATTATTCTCAATTAATATCCGATCGACAGCGGACGGCAACCACACCTCTACTATTCGGGTCTCCCCACTGTCCCTCCCCCCTTAGCAAGATACATTGTTAGAGAAGGAAATACACAAAAATTTACATCTATAATTTGTGTAGTGTTCCAAATCGCTCCTCACCAGCAGCGATACAGCCCTCGCCCAGACAGTAGGATAGAAAAAATATGTTTGAACGCTTTACAGAACAAGCCATTAAAGCAATCATGCTAGCCCAAGAGGAAGCGCGACGCCTCGGTCACAATTTTGTAGGCACCGAGCAAATTCTTCTGGGGCTCGTCGGCGAAGGCACTGGCATCGCTGCAAAAGTATTACTGGATATGGGCCTCAACTTGAAAGAGGCGCGCAATGAAATCGAAAATATCATCGGTAGAGGTTCCGGGTTCCTCCCGCCGGAAATTCCTTTTACGCCCCGCGTCAAGCGCATTTTTGAGACGGCGCTGAACGAAGCGCGGCAGTTAGGCCACAATTACATCGGCACCGAGCACATCCTGCTAGGGCTGATTCAGGACGATGAAGGGGTGGCGGCGAAGGTGCTGCAAAACTTGGGAATCGATCGCCAGAGAGTCCGCACGCAGGTAATTCGTGCCGTGGGAGAAGTTGCGGCGGTACCCGGAGGTAGGGGGGATAGCGGCGATCGCAAAATCCCGACTTTAGAAGAATTCGGGACAAATTTGACCAAGTTAGCCGCAGCAGGCAAACTCGATCCCGTGGTGGGCCGCGAAAATGAAATCGAGCGCGTGATCCAAGTGCTCGGGCGCCGCACGAAGAACAATCCGGTGTTAGTAGGCGAACCGGGAGTCGGCAAAACAGCCCTCGCCGAAGGCCTCGCCCAGCGGATTGTTAATAGAAACGTCCCGGAAATTTTAGAAGACAAACAAGTAATCAGCCTCGATATGGGTTCGCTGATTGCTGGTACAAAATTCCGAGGCGAATTTGAGGAACGGCTGGCGAAAATCATGGCCGAAATTCGCGCTGCAGGAAACATCATTCTGGTAATTGATGAAATTCACACCTTAGTCGGTGCAGGCGCAATTCAAGGCAGCATGGACGCCTCTAATATGCTCAAACCCGCCCTTGCTAGAGGTGAATTGCAGTGTGTCGGCGCTACTACCTTGGACGAATACCGCAAGCACATCGAGCGCGACGCTGCCTTAGAACGCCGCTTCCAACCGATCAAAGTCGGCGAACCGAGCGTGGCAGAAACAATAGAAATATTGTACGGGTTGCGATCGGCTTACGAACAGCATCACAGACTGACAATTTCCGACGCAGCTTTAGAAGCAGCGGCTACACTGTCAGATCGGTACATTAACGATCGGTTTTTGCCAGACAAGGCGATCGACTTAATTGACGAAGCAGGTTCCCGCGTCCGCGTGATGAATTCACAAACCCCGCCCGAAGTTAAAGAGCTCAAAAAGCAACTGCCCGCAGTAACAAAAGAAAAAGATGCAGCAGTACGCGAGCAAGACTTCGACAAAGCTGGAAAATTGCGCGATCGCGAATTAGAAATTGAAGCCGAAATCGCCGCAGCTACGATCAACAAAAGCCAACTCAAAACCTCTCCCACCGTCACCGAAGAAGACATCGCCCACATCGTGGCTAATTGGACGGGAGTACCGGTCAGCAAGCTGACAGAATCCGAATCGGAATTGCTGCTGCACATGGAAGATACTTTGCACCAGCGCTTGATCGGTCAAGAAGAAGCTGTCACCGCAGTTTCTCGGGCCATCCGCCGCGCGCGGGTAGGCTTGAAAAATCCGAATCGCCCGATCGCCAGTTTCATCTTTTCCGGGCCCACAGGCGTCGGCAAAACGGAACTTACAAAAGCCCTAGCAACATATTTCTTCGGTTCCGAAGAAGCCATGATTCGGTTAGATATGTCCGAATTCATGGAACGCCACACGGTTTCTAAACTCATCGGTTCGCCTCCGGGTTACGTCGGCTACGATGAAGGCGGCCAACTAACAGAAGCAGTCCGGCGCCGTCCTTACACCGTCGTCCTGTTCGACGAAATCGAAAAAGCTCACCCGGATGTCTTCAACATGATGCTGCAAATCTTGGAAGACGGCCGCTTGACTGATGCTAAAGGTCGGACAGTAGACTTTAAGAATACGCTGCTGATCATGACCTCAAACATCGGTTCGCGAGTGATTGAAAAAGGCGGTGGCGGTCTCGGTTTCGAGTTTGCTGAAAGTGCCGCAGACGGGCAGTACAACCGCGTTCGCAGCTTGGTAAACGAAGAACTGAAACAGTTTTTCCGTCCTGAATTTATCAACCGCTTGGATGAGATTATCGTCTTCCGCCAGTTGAACAGGGAAGAAGTCAAGCAGATTGCGGACATTATGTTGCAGCAAGTCTTCAGCCGCTTAACCGAACAGGGTATTACTTTGTCGGTGACAGAAAGGTTCAAGGACTTGTTAGTGACAGAAGGCTACAATCCCAGCTACGGTGCTCGACCTTTGCGCCGCGCAATCATGCGGTTGTTGGAAGATGTACTGGCTGAGGAAATGCTGTCTGGGAAGCTGAAAGACGGCCAAAAGGCGATCGTTGATGTGGATGAAAACGGTCAGGTTAAGATAGTGCCCGATGGTCCATCTGAGCCGAAATTGCCCGAATTCGCATTAAGCCATTAATGCACTCTACCAACGGATAAATACTGTTGATTAAAAACCCGGTTTCTCAGAGAAACCGGGTTTTTAATAAAAAAATAGCCGTCCAAAAAAAGCAACTTTAGGCAAGCTCCAAATCCTTATATAATCAGTCATATCAAATTCGGTAGCATCGGAATTATTCCTCTCTGTATTCTCTCCCTCTGCGTTCTCTGCGCCCTCTGCGGTTAAATCATTCCGACGATACAACCGGAAACGATATCATTCCCAAATCTAACATCTAAAATCTAAAATCTAAAATAGTATGAGTTCTAGCTCTTTTACCCCAACACATTATCTACAGCAATTTCTACATCTGGAAAAGCTAGAATAGATAAAACCTGACCCCGCTGAAATCTTTGAATATTTTGGTATCCCGAGGGAGAAGGTTCGCGATAAACTACTACACATTGCTCGTTAATATCTACAAGCCAAACTTCTACAATATTGTCTTCGGCATACAGAGGAATTTTGATATTTCTGTCAGTTTCAGCGGTTGCATCCGCTACTTCCACAATTAGTAAAATATCCTCAGACTGAGGATGTCCCGATTCGTAAAAATCATCGCGCCGCCGCAGCAAGGAAATATCCGGTTCTGGTTCGGAGCGATCGTCCAATTCTACCGGATCTTGAACTCCAATGGTTACTCTCGATAATAAGCGGATATAGAATAACTCTGTCAGACGCTTGACATGAGATGTATGCCTTCTACCGACGGCGGCCATTTGAACAATTTCTCCTCGAATTAATTCAACTTTATCATCTTTGGTCAAGATGCCAGCTTCAATCATATGATGATATTCTTTTACTGTAAATAACCGCTTAATTAACTGAGTTGTCATCATTGTTTAGTACAGGAATATTGGAGTTTTTGTCTGAGACCCAGGTTGCATAATTTGATTATACTACATCGACCAGTAGTCGTTCAGTAGGGCAGGCATTGCCCGCGTTACCATCGACGAATCTAATCCCAGGATTGCAATTGCACAACCCAATGCTGCACCAAAGCAGAAATGCGATCGCGCCGAGTTTCAAAAGTAGCAGCAATCCAGATAAACACAATCCCAAAAGCCAAACCAATCGCCCATTTAATCAGCGGATAATCGAATATCAGAACCACCAACTGATAGAAAACATTAATTAAAAATACAGCCGTTCCCACAAACAAAAACGCCCGAACTCGCAGCGCCAAACCCGCTGCAATAGCCGCCAAACTAAAAGCTCCTCCAACTAAACCGTGGCTTTGCTGAGTAAAAAGAGGCATCCCGCAAATTAGCGCAGTTGCGACCATTCGCAGAGTGTGGCGCAGCGGTTTTTCTGCTGGTAATTTGAGACTGCGATCGAACTGAGTAATGTAAAGTAAAGAAAGTCCTAAAGGAGTAACATAAAACTCTGGCTGAGTCAATCCTATTTGCCAGAACCACCGCAGCAAGATCCAATCAATTATCGCCAAACTCACATAGGTAAAACGGACTTCCTCCCTTTCCCAAGCCAGGAAAAAATAGAAGGTAGCAGCTATCAGCAAGCTAATCGGATAAAACTTAGCCGGACTTTCCAAAATAGCAACTATTGGAATCAGCGAAGCAATTACCTGCCAAGGTTTTTTTGACCAACCCCAGTTGTCCCAAGGCAAAATGTAAATGAAATAGGCAAATAGAGAAGCGAGGGCAACTTTCCAAGGCCCCAGCGGCCCGGAAATATACTTAACTAAAGGTGTATTGATCCAGTAAAGCCGGATGCCAAAGGCTTCTAGCCAACCCAAGTAAATCCAAATTTCTGCCCATTGGCGATCGAGATTATTTCGACCTTGCAAGAAAGCGTATTGAACTAATAAAGCACCAGTGACTAATCCTAAACTTAGGGCGGACTTAATATCCTCGGCAGAAGCCCAAATCAGCAGCAAACTGCTCAAAACCCAGTGCAGGTGAGCAAATATTTTTAACTCTGCATTAGTTAAATGTAAATAATTGCTGAGCCAAGGAGATAAAATGCGATAGATATAGGTTAAAGTTGTGCCGAGACTGGCCAGGACAATTAAGCCGTCGCCAAAAGCTCCTCCCGGTGTTTGAAAAAGTTGATAGAGTAGCGATTCGTAAGCAGCAGCGGACACGCCAATTAATCCTAAATAAACCAAAGGTTTGAATTCTGGCTCCCGCCTACCAATGCCGATCGCAATTAAAGACGCCCCCAACACCGTTAAACCAGTCCAATTCGCAAAAGTGTGGGATCGGAAAGTTAAACCCAATACCCCGTAAACCAAAGGTATAAAATGAATGGTAGGTAAGATTGTTGGATCGGGCTGGCGGCGCCGCCACCAATCCCCCAGCAATTGAGTAAATAATCCGAGAGCGATATTAGCAACTGCCAAATTAATCGTAGTGCGATCGACAAAACTCAAACCGACTGCTGTCAACAACTCCAAACTCCAAGCCAAGGCATAAATTGCCAGAGGGGAAAGTTGGCGTAAACTTCGGAAAATTATCGCAGCCATTATCACCAAAATAGCAGCCAAAACTGCTGTAGAGGGCGGCAAACTCAAGGTACTGACTGCGTAGAGTTCATAGGAATAAAAAGTAATAGTTGTTAACAGTAAGCCTGCGAGTAGGATTGCCCACCCATCTAAAGCTCGATCGTAAATTTCAGCTAATTGAGAAGACTCAGGCAAACGGCTGGAAAAACGAACGATCGTGCTGCGAAGCACCCACAGAGACAAAATAGCGATCGCCCCGGCAATTCCCCAATCCCAACCCGACACAAAACCTAATCGATCGATCGCCGCAGCTACGAAACTCAAGCCAAACCCCACTCCAATTGCAGCCGCTGGTATCTCGACTAAATAGTAAGTATTGACGAACATTAATCCGGCTGCAAAACCAAAACCAATTAACCGATATCCCGGAAAAATAAAAATTAGAACTTGTGCGAATATTAGGGCGATCGTACTAAAGGTACTGGCAACTTGTTTGTGAGGAACCTCAGTATATTTAGCAACAGCAGTCAAAGCCAAAGGAGTCGCCAGCCAGAGCAAACTCCACTGAGGGCGGTGAGTGGCAGTACCCGCAATCAAATAATTTTGCAACAAGACAAAGCTACATCCTGCTAATACTAAGCCCAGATACCAGGAACTTTGGAACAATGCAGGATGCCAGCGGAAAAAGGCAGAGTTTTCTCGGGAATTTGCCGCTTTCATCCAGACAAAAAATACCCATTCACTCGCCATGAATATTAATAATATTGCCGACCAAATATTGGGTGTCAGGTTTGGGAAAAATAAGTCAATTGCCGAAGCGATCGCGCCTAAACCCATAATGTGAGTTAGGGGAACCAAAATTGCCGGATTTCCCTGTTGTTCAGCCGCAGAAGCCGGCCTTGAAACTCGCCGGGAATTATCGGGAATTACGTATTTCCAAGCGATCCAACCTAAAATTAAAGTAGAGACTAATAAATTGAGCGATCGCCAAAACGGATTGACAAAACTAATAACAGTTAACACACTCCCCAAACCGAGAGCAAGGTTTTCGCCAAAACGGGCAAGTTGAAACTTTCGCTTGCGGTAGAGCCACTGCGCCGCACTTACCATTAAAATTAAATAAGGCAACAGCAGAACACCCCAAAAAGCCCAAGGAGTTTCCTGAGAGTTTGTAAGCTGAGTTAAAAAGGCCACAACTTGTGTTTTAATCCCTAAAGGAACCAGTCGCCAAAACAGCCAAATACTCTGAAGTCCCACCGCCTCCAGCATTACCAAATCAAACTCTTGCCAAAACCGCACTAAACGGTTATAAAAAAACCAAACAGCCAATCCGCTAACTGCGATCGCCTGTAGCGGAATGTCCCGAAAACAAACCAGGTATCCCAAACCCAACAAACCCCCTCCCGCTAATTGCCAGTAAAAAAAGTTGCTGGGATTGGGCGGGTCGGATATATTGTTTTCAATAGTCCCAGATGTGAGGGGGTGCTGCCAATCCAGCCATGCTAAAAGCACGCCGCAAATTCCCAAAGCTAAACCCATTTCAGCGATATTTACATCCTTGACAAATATCGCTCGACCCAGTAAAATTCCTAACGAATAAGCTACTAAAGCCGCTTTTTTGTAAGTCAGAAAATCTCTGCTCAAACTGAAAGCAGCGGCGAATGTTTCAGTATTTCCCCCGCCTTGGATAGATTGCAATCGTTGTTGCTGAACTTGATAAACTGTAGCAGCAGCAGTTCCCACTGTACCCACATAAACCGCAGTCAGGGCAAAGCCGCCCAATGCCCACCAAGAGTGCAAATAACTCAATCCCAAGTGATTTAGGGCGATCGATCGAGCGATGTTTTTTCCTGAACAGCTTTGATATTGATCTTTGATAATCCGGGCAGTTATCCAAGTCAAAATCAGTGCCGCTGCGATTGCTACCGCCCAATCCCAAGGATACCGCCACAATCCAAAACTATCCATTGCCCAAAAATTGATCGGCACTAGCAACAGCGTCACTTCTTGCAAAGTTTGAGCAGTCAAGTGTAAATTCTGCTGTCTGTTTGCCCAACTGCTAATCGCCCAAAAGGTTAAAGTATAAGCTAATAAAACTCCATATTGTCCGGCTGCAGGAAATTTTTCCCACTGACTGGCAGCTAAGACTCCAGAGGAGACAACTACCATGAACACTCCTAAAAACAACAGCCACACCACGCTAATTTCTGCCATTAGCGAGTGCAAAATTTGAGCGATCAAATTAGGGGTTTGAGTAGTTTCTGTGGGGCTAGCAACGCTTTCTCTGTTGCTAGGTACTGCTTTTTGCGTTGATAAGGCAGGTACTTTTGGCTCGGCAATAGGAGCGATCGGGCTATCGTCAATTTCAGAAAAATCTACAGCGGGATCTCTGATTGGGCAGACTAAATACTGCCTGCACAATTCCTCAACCTCGGCGGGCGAAAGTAAACCTAGACGCAGCCACGCATCTAAACCTGTCAACAACTCAGGATGCGAGGCTAAGATGCTCAATTCAATTTTGCTCGATCGATCTTTGGGAGACGACATGGGCTTATACTTGTACTAAGTACCTTCAAGCTATAGCCTAGATTAATGTCGATCGAACATGGCAACATTCCGCCATCGAAATTGGCACAATAAGTATTTATGACTAAAGAGCTGTCGCACCCAGTGCCAACCGGTGAAAAAATCCCGCTGATGGGCCTACACCAGGGTGCATCAGCGGTGAAAAACTCCAAATTAGGACACAGCAGCGGTTTCCTTACCGATCGACATATTTCAACAAAGTGTCCACACTAGCATTGTGGTCTATGAAAGAAAACAAATGTTTGAAGAGGAGTTTTCCATCTGCATCCAAAACAAACTGAGCGGGCAAAGGAGCACCTAAAGCCTGACCGACTTGATAAGCCCGAAAAACTTGACAGCCTGGATCGGAAAGCAGAGGCATTTTCAAGCCTAAATCTCTAACCACAATTTGGCTTTGGCGATCGTCGGTACTGGCAACCATCAATAATTCTATATTGCGATCGGCAAATTTTTCCCAGTTTTCATTCAAAGCTTTAATGTGAGGAAAACAGAAAGGGCAATATTGCTTTTCAGTAAAAATCCGCGTAAAAGCCAGAATAACCGGCTTATCGCCCCGATAATTGGACAGTCGCACCAATTTGCCATTATTAATATCAGGCAATTCAAAATCTGGGGTCATCTGTCCCAACTTCAGAACATTACTCGCGGGAACAGGCAATAAATTTTGGAAAAACCGCTGATTTAACAAGCCGCTAAAATTAGTAGAAGTCAGCATATTTCCTAATTTGGTAATTGGTAATTGCTAATTGGTAATTAAAAATCCGGTTCCCTGAATGCCCCTGCGGGTAGGGACACGGCAGCGCCGTGTCCGTACAAATATAACGTGCTTAGACCGCAGCAAAGAATACCTTAGACTTGACAGGATCGGGAGTCATGGTCTTGTCACCGGGCTGCCAGCCGGCGGGACAAACTTCATCGGGATGAGACTGGACGTGTTGGATAGCTTGCAGAGTACGGAGAGTTTCGTCCACGTTGCGGCCGAAGGCAAGATTGTTGATAGTAGAGTGTTGGATGATGCCTTCTTTGTCGATGATGAACAGACCTCTGAGGGCAATGCCTGCTTCTGGGTCGAGGACGTTGTAGGCCGAACTAATGGTTTTTTTGAGGTCAGCAACTAAGGGATAGTTGAGGTCGCCAACACCGCCAGATTTGCGGTCTGTTTGTATCCAAGCGAGGTGAGAGAATTCACTGTCAACGGATACGCCGAGGATTTCAGTATCGATTTTCTTGAAGTCCTCGAAGCGATCGCTAAATGCTGTAATCTCAGTCGGGCACACAAAGGTGAAGTCCAAGGGGTAGAAGAACAGGACTACATACTTTTTGCCTTTATAGTCGGACAGTTTAACTGTCTTGAATTCCTGATCCACTACGGCTGTTGCTGCGAAATCGGGTGCAGCTTGACCAACCCGGAGGCATTCACTGGTCATAGATTTTGTTTCCTTTTTTACGAACTGTTACAAATATATCATACTCATAACGACTACAAGTATCTTCTCGATCGATCAAAAAAACACGCTCTCAATATTGAGAGCGCGGTTTTTTTGATTAAATAATGGCTCAGGCGGGATTTGAACCTGCGACCTTGGGCTTATGAGTCCCCTGCGCTAACCACTGCGCCACTGAGCCAAATCTACTTCACGATTTACTATCGTAGCACGGTAGGGCTAGCTATGTCTGGTTTTCAAACAACATTATTTCTAATGACTTCCAGTAAAAGTTATGAGTTTTGGTAATCATTCAAAACCCATAACTTCCGACCAGTCGTTACCGAGAAGCGCTGGACCCATCGTCGGGCAGAAAAGCCATTGGATTGATAGCACCCTGTCCGGCGGGATGGACTTCAAAGTGCAAGTGCGGCCCGGTACTAAAGCCCGTGCTGCCCATTTCGGAAATTTGTTCCCCTTGAGCGACTTTCTGACCCTTTTGCACCAAAATCCGGCTGTTGTGGGCATAGACAGTCTCAGTGCCGTCAGGATGGGTAATTTCCACCAGATACCCGTATCCGCCGTCATTCCACTGAGCATAGGTAACCACCCCGTCTGATGCGGCCACAATTGGCGTGCCGATCGGCCCTGCAATATCAATTCCTTTGTGCATCCGTCCCCACCGCCAGCCGTAGCCAGAAGTAAGAACGCCCTTAGACGGCCAAATAAACCCCTTAGCCGACTGTTGTTTGCCGTTAGGCAGATAAGTATCAGGGTTCGAAAGCGGAGGCAGTTCTGGAGAAACCATGCGTCCCAAAGACGGGTTGCTTAGGAGATCGTAACCCTCGGCTCCCAAAGGAGCAGTTGCTACGACAGGCCGCTGCCCAGCAGAGGTCGGCGTCAGGTGGATCGGTTGCAGTTCCGCTGCGCGAGCCGGGTCTAAACGCTCTTGCTGCTGCTTCTGAACCTGCTGGGACCAGGCTCTTGATGGCGGTCTGCTGATTTCATTCTGCACCGCCTCAGTATAGTCGGGGGTGTAGAGATATGGATTGACACTTGGCATATCCTCAGACGGGTTGACCGAGGGCCCGTCAGTTGGAGCCAGGGACACCGCATTGGCGCCGATCGAATTGCGCGAGGCACGATATTCCTCTCGCAGCCTGACAACTTCTGCCCTCAAGCGTTCGGAATAAGGGTTGAGAGCTTCTGCGGTAGGGAGAGCCTCCGAATTCGACTCTGGTAAAGCGCTAGTTGGATCGGCATTTGAACCCTGGGCGCTAGTATTTGCCGCGAAGCCGATCGGCTGCGGGTATTCTCCCGTAGCGATGGCGGTAGCAGTTGCACTCGCTGGCCCAGGCAGGGCACTGGTGTCAACTGCACCTGTAAATGTTGGTTCGCCTTGAAGATCCAGCTTCCGCGGATCGCTAATGGTTTGGGAAACTTGAGTCAGCGGAATGCTGTTAATTTTGGGAACCATCGGCGCTGAAATATTGTTCAGACCTTCGAGGTTCTCCAGGGGAGAGACAACAGGCACTGTGGGCGCGGGAGCTGCAACGCCAGCACCGGCTATTTCCGAGGTAGACGAGCTGGGGTTCAAAGATGCGGGAACCGAACTCGCCGCCCAGACAGATGTAGAGTTGGAGGCAGAATAAGAGGCTGCTGCCTGCACCCCTGGATTTTTTAACCCAACTGGGGGAATTTTGAGCCGTTGATTGACATTCAGCAAGTTGGGGTTGCCGAGCTTGTTGACGGAGATCAGATCTTTGGGCGATACGCCGTGACCTTTGGCGATCGCATCTACCGTATCTCCCGGACGCACGCTGTAGAGAACCTCAGCCGGCGCGGCGGTACTTCCTGCAGGGGGGACTACCACAGCCGAGGGCAAACTGGGTGTTGCCAAAGACTGTTCAATTGACTCGAATGCTCGATCGGGAGATGCTGCTTGACCGACCCCAGCATTGGAAATTACAGGTGTGGCACCGAGGTCAGGAATAGTTGTCCCAGTTGCAGATCCGGGGGAGGTCAGCGTCGGTGCTGACTCCGGCAAAAATGCCGCAGGTGTAGATAAATTTGCTCCCCCCTCCGACCCGAGCGCAGTTCGACCAGATTCTGTGGTGCGGTTTTCCTGTTTTTTCAAACTGTCGATCGCCCCGTCTGCATTCGGGATGTCGATCGAACTTTGTTCCGGTACAGTCGCGATCGGCGGGGGCGCTGCGGTTGATGGCAGCGCTGTCATTGCTGCACTATCCGGCTCGGAGCCAGTCACATTTAACTCTTGTTCGGGATTGACCGTCGCTGGGCGATCTAGCGAACCCGATGTGCTATTGCCGGCGTTCTGTTGTGGTGTGGCTTCCGTCGCAGTCGGAATTCTGAGCTGTTGCCCAACTTGGAGTAGGGTATCGGGTTTGATGTCGTTGGCAGTTGCTAGTGCCAACGGTTCAACTTGATAATCCCTAGAAAGCTCCAAAAGGCTTTGCCCCTCCTGCACCTTAACCGTCGCGGGTTCAGAAGGCGATACGGGCTGTGGGGCCCTGGAACCGTCAACTTGTGCCGGCGTAGCTGGCCCGTTGGCCGATACTGGCTGTACTTCAGCGGTGGATTCTGATGTCGGTGCGAGTTCAGACGCGCGAGCGCTGTCTCCATTTCTCGGTAGCAGGATGCCAGAAGCACCTACCGATATTGCCAGCCCGATCGTGGCGAGAGAGCGAACTCTGCCTGTGCTGAGCGTTGTCTGTTTGGATGGTTCCGCAGAACCGTCTCTGTCGATTTCACTAGCCTGAACAGGCTTAATTTGGGGATATGTTCGTTTCAAAAAAACGACCTCCTACTGAGAAGCGCTAACTGTCCTTGGAAACACTCAAGGGGATCGCATGACGCTGAGTTTAAATCAACAAGCAAAATATTCTGATTGTTGACAGCTATCATGCTTAGGCCAGATTACCTTGCTTTTTTAATTTAGACAAGCTCAAACCGTCATAAATTTTAAAATTTTCGGTCAAACCTGCTGCAATTAACCCCACAAGCCTTACACCGCAATAGCTGGAACGAATATGTAAATTCTGCGTTCCGGTAAGGCATAAGACTCTCACCTATTATCAGACTTTAGGCTAATTTCCGGACAACCTACAACCGTATATTTACTAGATATAGTGTTCAGACCCAAGCTGGTACTCGATCGCGCCCTAAATCGCTAAAATACTCTGTTTTTGCGGCTGAATCATCTTGGGAGTAATTTGGTGTTGCTGATAACAATCTGTTTTTGCATGAATAAAATATATTAATGTCTGCTATTTAGATTTTCACCCCTTTGATACAAATTTCTTATATTTAAATGAAGATTTAGCAGCCTCCGGCAGCTATTAAATATCTATATATTTATGTGTTGATAATGATTTATCCCAGCTCCCCCAACTGTCGTTTAGCCTCAAACAAACCTACAGCGGCGCTGACGGATAGGTTCAAACTCCTGACTCCAGGCTGGCTCATCGGAATAAAAACTGTGGCGTCGCAGGCATCCAAGACGAATTGGGGAATGCCTACAGTTTCCGAGCCAAACATCAGCCAGTCGCTGGGCTGAAATTGGAATTCGGCGTAACTGCATCGCCCGCCAGTGCTGAATCCGATCGATCGTCCCCCGCGCTGCTGCCGATAGGCCCCAAAAGCCGCTAAGTCTTCGTGGCTGTGGAGATTGACGTAGGGCCAGTAATCTAAGCCGGCCCGTTTCAGGTAGCGATCGCTAATTTCAAACCCCAGCGGGCCCACTAAATGCAGTTCCGTACCTGTGGCAGCGCAAGTGCGGGCGATATTGCCAGTATTCGGGGGGATTTGCGGGTGAATCAAGACAAGTTGCGGCATGAAGCTAATTAAAAGCGAAAAATACAGCTATTGGGAAATTTATAAAACTACCCACAGGTAGATATACCTTATAGCTTTTATTTATAACCTTTGTCGAGCTCCATTGATTAAATATTCTGATTTGTTTTTGGGCGTCGCTCTGCAACTTTTTTCATGGAGGTTCGGGCTATTTTTATTATTGGCTGAGTACGCATAGCCAGGGGGCTAGTGAAAGCCCCCCTGATAATAGCGGCGGGTACTTCACGCAACTAACTGGGCGCACAAGTTGTCTTCGAGCTCCCATTCTTGGTGAGCCATCCCCTGCATTCCTTGCAGAATAATACTGCGGGTGTCCGAACCGCCCTCGTGCAGCTTCAACCACTGCTGGGCCGTGTTGCCTTCCCGGAGAATCTTTTTGAGTGGCGAGAGAAAGCAACTAAAGCCGCGTTTTTTGGCTATAGGCCACACTTCGCGGTAAATTTCCTCAATCCAATCTCGTGCCAGAATAGTTCTGCCGTCTTGCCAGTGGGTGAGTTCGGCATCCAAACTTTGCCGCGATGCAGCAATTTCGTTAGCGTCTGTGAGAGCAACTAAGTCTTGGTTGCGGGTGGCCGCAGGTAAGGTGCTGAGTTCTAAGGGGTCTAAGTTGGGGTCTTCCATCATCTGCCAAATGCGAGCTTCTAGTAAGGCAGTGATGGCTAACAAAGCCAGAGGATTGACTTCAAGGTCGCAAATTCTCAGTTCGAGGCGGTTGAGACAGTAGGGGCGACGATCGCCATTTGGCCGCACTGCAGACCACAAATGGCGGACGTTTTGCATAGTACCGAGTTCTAGCTGTTCTTCAGTCCACTGGATGTAATGTCTGTGACTTTCAAACAGGGGGACGATGGCGGGAGTTTTGGGAAACAAACCCCACCTAGTGGAATGATAGCCCGTGACTTCGCCGTCGAGGAAGGGGGAAGAGGCGCTCAAGGCAAGGTACAGCGGTGCTTCGACGCGGGCGAGGCGGATGGCGCGCATCAGCATTTCTGGTTGGGAGATGCCGATGTTGATGTGAATGCTGGCGGTGACGACTTTGGTGCCGTAGGTTTGCTCGATGTAGGTGTGGTAGGGGTTGTTGGGATCGGATCGGTAAAATCGATCGCTCCCCCCGAGAGACAAGGTACTTCCCGGCAGCAAGGTATAGTCGCCCAATTGTTTTAAATACTCGCGCAGCCGAACTCGCGGCTTGACTAAGGCGCACAACAGGCGATCGTAGCTCGACAGCGGGGCAGTCGTGTACTCCACATTGCGGCTATCAGGCTCCCGCACAAATCCCTCTAGATCGGCAACTATGCGATCGGAGAGACCGACCACCTCACCTTGTGGCGTGCCGGTATACATTTCTACTTCAAAGCCTTTCGATAGCAGCACGTTTGTTCCTCAGCTAAGTTGAGTGCTAGTTTCTAGTATCCCAAAAATTGACCTGTTCATACTATCTGCCACGAGGCAGAGTTGAAATTTTTCGCGACTGGCACTGAAACCGGGTTTTTCGGCGCCAGCAAGTTTGAGCGTTTGTGTGTTAGTTGAGGGCCTGTCAGGACAAATGCTCCCTTCGCAAAGAGTTTCCGAGGCGGTTTTAGAGTCAGAAAGGCTGTTTGTTCGATCGCGGGCGTCTTTTATTGGGCATTCGTGACGATCGAACTTATGGTGAAGAGAACCCTCCCCTGCCTCAGTTCGACATCTGTTTTCTGCCTTGAGAGGGATAGCCGCAGATATATCTTGGGTGCGATTCTAAAAGAGGACTCTGCAATATTTTTGAGCTATTATTAACCCCGGGAAATACCTGTGAAACAGCTTGAAAAAACCCCTCCCAATTTTTGGAATATGCTAAGCAATTTAGCCTTAGTTCGGTTTTTGCTTTTATTTGCTTCAGGTTGGGCTGGACTGCAACTTCTAGCTTACTTTGAAACAGCAGTCGCGGTGTTCGCGATTGCTGCACTCGTGGCTTTTTTGCTCAACTATCCGGTGCGAAATCTCCAGCGATTTTTACCGCGAAGTTTAGCTGTCGCCTTCGTTGTCGCGATCGCCATTTTAGTTTTTGGCGGTCTCACCGTCACCGTAGGCGTCACTCTTTTATCTCAAGGACAGCAATTAATTGACAGCATGACGGAATTCGTGAATGCTCTGGCGCCTCTTTCAGAGCGCATCGAAGCCTTCCTGCGGGCGAGAAACCTGCAAGTTAACCTGCGAGTTATTGAGGAACAACTGCGAAATCAAGCTTTGGCTGGAGTTGTATCGAGTATTGCTTTTTTACAAGTATTTTTAACCAATTTATTGAATTTAATATTAATTATGGTAGTGGCTTCTTTCATGTTACTTGATGGAGAGAGGCTGTGGCTGTTAGTTCTCAAATTTATACCCAGACACCTGCACAGGCGTTTAAGTGTAACAATAGAGAAAAACTTTTTAGGATTTTTTAAGGCACAAATCCTGTTAATGTTATTTTTGACAACAGCAAGTTTTTTAATTTTTCTGCTGTTAGATGTAAAATTTCCCTTGATTTTAGCCTTTATTATCGGATTGTTTGATTTAGTTCCGGGGATTGGAGCGACTCTGGGCATTAGCTTAGTTTGTTTTATTGTATTGTCTCAAAGTGTGTGGCTATCTTTAAAAGTATTGACAGCTTGCATTATTTTGCAGCAACTTCAAGACAATTTTATTCAGCCGAGACTCATGCAAAATTCCCTTAACCTGAATCCGGTAGTGGTATTTTTTGCGCTGTTAGTCGGGGCAAGATCGGCAGGACTTTTAGGTATATTTCTGGCGATTCCGCTAGCAGGAGTGATAGTTAGCTGGTTTGAAATTGAAGAAATGCAAGCGGAAAGTTAATTGATGCAGCCCTCCTATTTTATATAAAATCCGGCTGTAACATCAGATTTTAAATTGCCGACTAGAAGTGCCATGCTTCAAAAACTCTTCTGTTCTCAAAGCGAATTAAAAGTAAAGAGAAGTAAAAAGAAAAAAGCAAAGTAACTGGGTAAAGTCAATGAATAAATTGCAAGTCAGTAGGAAATCTTTCTTCTTCTGGTTCTGGATCGTAAATGTAATCGCAGTCAAAACGCAGAGCTTGAGAGTGGCGGCTGATAGAAAATCCGCAATTACTCACCATTTCTGTAGTAAAAGTTGCCATGACTAACTCAATGAGCTTTCTGTAAGAAATGTTAGGCAGTTGAACGTAATAGGTGCGTCTGGCAAAAAAGATTCTCTCATCTTTCGGTAGAATTATGCCATTAATTCTGTGTGCGTGTTGAATCGGCTTGATATAGGTTTCAATAAACTGCGACTGATTTTTTTGGAGTCTCGCTAATCTTTCGTGTTGCAACCAGCTCATTTGAAACACAATCTTAATAAATTCAAAGCCCAAAATGTAGTTAAAAACATTATTGCGTTCTTCTGTACTCAAAACGAAGCGGAGTGCAGATTCTAAATATTGGTCAGTTTCCCGGCGCGATTGTTGAGCTGAGTGGATATAAAATTGTTTGATGTAGCTTCTTAAATCTGATTCGTTTAATTGTTTTTTGACTCTAAATCTGATTAGATACTCTTTGACTCGGTGTAGAGTATCTACATCTTCAAACATTTTTGAGACTAAACCGTCGGCTGTATAATTATCTAAAAATTCTGCTTGCAAGTCGGGAGTAGATGCACACAATATGTAGCAGAGGGACAAGACATAGCGCCGTTGGTTCCAAGGCAAGCTTTGGGCCCAATCTTTAACTTCTACAGGGAGTTTTTGCAGCACGGTATCTGTGTGGGGGAGTTGAGCAAGGTCGGCATATTTATGTTTTTGTTTAATCATTGCCTGAAACCTTATATTAGTAAGTATACAGAGTAATACATCGCAGATGATGGGAAGGGAAGCTGCGACGGAGGGTTGCAAGTTATTCTGTCTTCTTTTCTTGCCATCTATCTAAATATACATTCTGTAGGGAACCGGGGGCGTGATCGGTCTCACACTTTAGCGAGTTTTAAATCACAAATGCTAGCTCTTCGCATCACATTTGGGTGCGACGAGTGCCACCCATAAAACTTCTTCACGTCACCGGCGCAACGGTGGGTTTCGTTGATGATTGAGTCGGGTGATTCATAAGTTTTTGTTAGTAATGATTACTGAGATCGATCGTGAACTTGACTACAAGTATTTTCCCGGAAAATCAGTGCCAAGACTTAACTTTTCGCGATCGCCTCGTGCAACCAGTGCGACAGTGGCTCGATAGCATTGCAGTGGGAGAGACACCAGTAACTCAGTGGTGTGCCAACTTATACTCGCACAGTGTTCTTGTGAGAGAGATATTCAGTTATGGGGACACCATTTTTTCCACATACTGCCTATGTGCAAGCTTAATCCTTTGTATGAGGAATTAATGAATGGGGTTACGCTTTCACTCGCTCTCGTTGTTGGGGGGGTCAGCCATAACAGAGACAAGTTTCCGACAAGAGTGGTGAGCAACCCAAAATTTTAGATCCTACTTCCTGCCCCCAGATGTATCTGTGGAGTAAATCTCAAATCTAAAATCGACTGACGTATGCGCGGAAGATGTAACACGGTACTGCTGATTGAGGGGTGTCATACCTCGATCGCCCATTGATATCAATTATTTATGGGGTCTGTCGCTCTGGTAGTTGCCAGAGCCATAATTTAAGCCATAATTGTTGATAATATCAATGGATGCCTCTCGATAGGAGTGGATATCCATCGCGGCGCTTAAGCCAAAAATAACATCAAACGGTAGCAGCAAAAACAATAACTATAAAAATAATTTAATAATCTACGTGGGATCGGGGAAGTGAATATGTTTAACGCAACTGAACTGCTGATTAAGGCTTTTGTCAATCGCCTGATTGAAGGCTACTGCCACACTTACGGCGGGTTTAAATCTGACTATGGTGAGATTATTGCTTGGGTGGCGAGTATGGCTTTAGAAAATATTGCTAATAGCGATGCTCTTTACCACAATGTCGAACACACTATTTTAGTAACCTTGGTGGGACAAGCAATTCTGGGTGGGAAGCACATCCGCGAAGGGGGTGTTTCCTGCGAAGATTGGCTGCACTTCCACATTGCTTTGCTGTGTCACGATATCGGGTATGTTAAAGGTGTTTGCCGCCAAGATAGAACAGATTTGGGACTGTATGCGACGGGAATAGGCGACCTGAAATTAACGCTGCCTCCGGGGGCGACGGATGCTAGTTTGATGCCTTATCATGTCGATCGCGGAAAAATGTTTATTGACGAGCGTTTTGGCGGTCACAAACTGATTGATGCCGAGCTGGTTAAGCGCAATATTGAGCTGACTCGTTTCCCAGTTCCTGCCGATGAAGATTATCAAGATACTGTAAATTATCCGGGTTTAGTTCGGGCTGCCGATTTAATTGGTCAGTTGAGCGATCCGCGATATTTGCAAAAGATTGCGGCGCTGTTTTACGAGTTTGAGGAGACTGGGCAAAATCTGGTTTTGGGCTATCAAAATCCAGGGGCGTTGCGGGATGGTTATCCGAAGTTTTATTGGAATGTGGTTTATCGGTATGTGAAGGATGCGATCGGCTATTTGGAACTGACGCAGCAGGGGAAACAAATTGTTGCTAATTTGAACGCGAATGTGTTCCGTGTGGAGCATTCTCAGGTTCCAGAGTCTGCGGTGGCTGTAGTGAGCTAGGGTTGGGGTGGATGTCGGGCGATCGTTCTTTTTTCGGATAAGTAAGTCGCTATAATTAAACGTAAAATGCTCTTCTTTTATATCGCCGCAGCACTTAAAGAAGTCGTAGTTCTGGATATTCTGTTTTTTTAGCTGGGCTTACTTAAATCTGAACTTACCCCTGCCAATATACTTACACAAGCTCACAAGCCTTTCATCACAAAGGTTGTAATTTTTGAGTAAAAAATTGTGTACCCATGTAGATGATTGATAAGCAGTTATACATTTAAATTGTCTGTTAAAAAACAATTCCCCGTCTTGTGGGGTGGGCCTATGAGCCCGCCCTGAATATACAATTTAAATGCGCGACAGCTTATCTGTTTGCGATCGGCAATTATATTGAATCTACAACAATTGAGCGCGAGATCCTGCGTCAGCTATTGCTGATAAATGGGTACAAATTTTCAGCTCAAAAGTTGCATCCTTTGTAGAGTAAGAGTTTTAGGACTGTTAGTACATTTGTATGGGGGAAGTCCAGACTTAATATCGGCGCGTCACGGGAAGAGTCGCCTGATTTTTGGCGGGGAAAGCAGCAGGCAAAAATTGAGGCGATCCAACGCTTGCAAGCAATAGGATTGAGCGACGAGCAAATCGCGAAATGCTTGGATATGACGCTAGAAGAGATTCGACAAGTCGATTTGACAGAATAGAACATAGAGCAAGCGCTAATGGCTGATGGAGTCCCCGGCTCAAGCTTGGATATCGCTCTTAATTCTAACAGGTATAACCCATTTTTTACTGGATTAAAATAATAGGTAACTCACTTTAAAATAGATTGACATTGAGATTAATTAACCCCAAAATCGAGTTTGCCTTCAAAAAAATATTCGGCTCCAACGAAAGCAAACCAATTTTAATCAGCTTTCTCAATGCCATGATTTATGATGGCAACCCCACCATCGCCGACCTAGAAATTATCGACCCGTATTTAGCATCGAGAGTTCCGTATCTCAAAGACTCTTACCTAGATGTCAAAGCCAGACTTGCAGGAGGCGCAACTGTAATTATCGAGATGCAAGTTTTAAATGTAGCATCTTTTGCGAAACGAGTGGTTTACAATGCTGCGAAAACTTATTCTACTCAACTGATTCGCGGTCAAGGTTACTTTAAGTTAAAACCTGTAATTGCTTTGACAATTACTGATTTTGAAATGTTTGACAATGACCGAGAAGTAATTTCTCACTTTGTGTTCAAGGAGAAAAAGCGTTTATTTGATTATGTCGATCCAGAGATTGAACCGATCTTTATCGAATTGCCAAAATTCAATAAACAACTGGATGAGTTAGAAACTTTGACTGACAAGTGGATTTATTTTATGAAAAATGCTCCCACCTTGGAAATAGTGCCGTCAACAATGGAAACAGTCTCGGAAATACAGCAAGCTTTTGCGATTGCAAATGAAACTAATTTGAATCCAGAGGAGTTGGCAGATTTAGAAGAACGCGAAATGTTTATTCTGGATCGGCAGGGTGTCTTGCTCAAGGGAATTGAAAAAGGAATCGCACAAGGCAGAGAACAAGGCATCGCAGAAGGGCGACAAGAAGGTAGAGAAGAAGGACTCGCCCTAGGAATGAGAGAAAAGGCTCTAGAAATTGCTAGGCAACTTCTCAATTTCCTTGACAATCAAACAATTAGTCAAACTACTGGTTTGAGCGTTGAAGATATCCAAAATTTGCGGGAGGAATGAAAAGAAGGGAAAAAGTACGATCGCACAATTAGTGCAGCTTTTCTCGTTACCAGAATCAGCCTGGTAGCGCAGGTTTTTGAGGTTCTGCCTCTTGGATTGAGAATTACGCTAAATATTAACTCTCATCCACTTAATACTCAAGGATGAGTCTGCCCTCCGTCTAAAGGCAGATTTCATTAAACGAGTAAATTCCGTATGATGCTGTAAAAGTCAGTCACAGGGGAAAGCTATCTCCGACTCTAGCTCCGCATAACTGACAAATCTTACTATAATCAAAAAATACATCTCATGACATCAGTCACTCCCAATCAAACTTCCTCTCAATACGAAGTTACAGAGTCAGAAGACAAAATTCAGTCTCTGGTAGAAGAAGTTAAGCCAGAAAGCGAAATCGATTTAGAATTCCTCTACACCAGAGACATTGAATTCCGACAAGAAACAATTTATTTCATTGTAGTCGATCGCTTTTACGACGGCGACCCCGCAAATAACGAAGGCCCCAATCCAGAACTTTACGATCCAGAAGGGAAAGATTGGGGCAAGTATTGGGGCGGCGACTTGCAGGGAGTTATCGACAAACTCGATTACTTAAAAGATATGGGAGTTAGCGCAGTTTGGCTGACTCCACTGTTCGAGCAAGTAGAAGCATTATTTGTCGAACAAGCGGCGATTCACGGCTACTGGACTAAAGATTTCAAGCGACTAAATCCCCGCTTTATTGCCAAAGGCGACAATCCTTCTATCAACCAAACACAAGAAACTAAAGATACCGTATTTGACAAATTAGTACACGAGTTGCACCAGCGAAATATGAAACTCGTGCTCGATATTGTCTGCAATCACAGCAACCCAGATTTTAGCGGAAAAAAAGGGGAACTCTACGATGACGGCGTAAAAATAGCTGACTTTAACGACGATGAAGATGACTGGTATCACCACTACGGCGAAGTCACAAACTGGGAAGATGAATGGCAAGTCCAAAACTGCGAACTGTCGGGTTTAGCAACTTTCAACGAAAACAATATTGCCTACCGCAATTACATTAAATCAGCAATTAAACAATGGCTGGACAGAGGTGTTGATGCTTTGCGGGTTGATACAGTCAAGCATATGCCTATTTGGTTTTGGCAGGAATTTAATGCTGACATTTTAACACACAGACCTGATGTTTTCATTTTTGGCGAATGGATTTACAGCGACCCTAGAAACGATCGTTCTGTGGAATTTGCCAACGAGTCGGGGATGACTATTTTAGATTTTGGTCTGTGCGTGGCAATTCGAGAAGTATTGGGAAAGGGTGCGGAGGCGGGATTTAAGTTAGTCCAAGATGTCCTGAATTTGGATCACCGCTACTACGGGGCGACGGAGTTGATTACTTTTATTGACAACCACGATATGCCGAGGTTTCAGTCGTTGAATCCCGCTCCAGAAATGCTGAATTTGGCGATATGTTTAATTATGACGACTCGCGGCATTCCCTGCATTTATTACGGCACCGAACAGTATCTGCACGATGATACAGATGGGGGAAATGACCCCTACAACCGCCCGATGATGGAAAAGTGGGATACTGATTCGCCGATTTACCGAGATGTGCGTTTGCTGTCGGGATTGCGGCGGCTGAATCCAGCTATTTCGATGGGGAGTCAGTGGCAAAAATATCTAACTGCTGATGTTTATTGTTACGTGCGCCGCTATCGCGATTCGGTAGTATTTGTAGCGATGAATCGTGGGAATTCTGTGACAATTAAAGAGGTTGATACTGAGCTCCCTGATGGAGAGCATACGGAGGTTTTATCGCGCCGCAAGTTTGAAGTTAAAGATGGAATGCTGTATAATTTAGAGTTGGGTTCGCAGGAAGTAATGATTTTTAGTCGCGTCGGAGAGCGAGTTAAGGCGAAAACTATTGTGCGGGCGCAGCTTAACAGCGTTAGAACTCAGCCTGGGGAAAGAATTGTGGTGATTGGAGATTGTCCTGAATTGGGGAATTGGGATATTAGTAAGGGTTATCCCTTGGAGTATATCAATACTAATACTTGGTTTGGGGAAATTCCTTTTAATGAAAGTGCGGGGAAGTTGATTTCTTATAAGTATGCGCTGCTACGGGAAGGACTGTCGCCGCTGCGAGAAAATCTGGTTTGTCGCCGCTGGGTTTTAGTTTCGGAAGGGACTGTGAAATGGCGGGATAAGTGGGCGAGTGGACGCGAGTCGTGATTTTTAATCAACAGGCTTTCCGGGCTGTTTTACCAGTTTTTAATGAACAGGCTTTCCGGGCTGTTCCACAACCAAGTTTCTGTTTTGTGGAACGGGCCGGAAAGCCCGTTGCTGATATTACGAGTTTAGATCGATCGCAGCTTCTGGGCCAAAACATCGACATAAGGTTCGCTGCTGTGCTGGTTCACCACCATTTCGCAGCCCCGCTGCGCTTGAGATTCAGCTTCTTGAGGATTTTTTTGCAAATGGACGATCGCCTCGCGCAAACCTGCTGCATCTCCCACATCTACCACTTTGGCAATATCCGGGGCCGCTAAATAATCGACCATACCTTGAGTCCGAGTAATGACGACCGGCCGCTTGCAGGCCATTGCTTCTAGCAAACCCTGCACTCCAGCAGCATATTTATTGTCCGCCAAACAAACTGCAATTACGTCTGCATCGCGGTAAAGCTGCACTAAATCCGGCCATTCGTAGAATTTGCGGGACATATTTTCTGGCATAGTATCGGGGAAAGCTTGCGATAAAGCTTTGGCATCTTTAGAAAAACCGCTAATTTTTACGTCAACATCTAAGTCAGCAGTTGCTGCTGCTAAGAGTCGGTAGTCGCGCTTTTCTAATCCGACGCTAACAACCGTTTGCCGCTTTTTATCGCCAGAAACGGGACCGGGTGTGAAAAACTGGGTGTCTGTCTGGTCTAGATGCACTAAAATCCGGGATTCAGGTAAAGCTAAATAACTGCGGAGGAAGTCAGTTTGAGGGCTGGCGCAGGCCATGAACACCTCTATTTTGTCAGCCAAACCAAATAGTTTTAGGGCGAGGCGGCCGCGCAGCCGATCGATATTGTGGAAATGTACAACAATTTTCGGACGATCGGGCTTAGCCCCGCAAACCGCCGCCACTGGAATGCCAATGTCCTCGCCGTTACCAAGAAACTGGGTCTAAAGCCCCGTCCTTACAGGACGGCTTTAATAAAACTGTGAAGATTCGTTAAAGATGCAAGCTGGCAAATAAAAGTTTATGTAAAAGTGGTAAACTATTGCAATGATAGTATTAGAGTTTAAATTAAAGGGCAAAGCAGAGCAATATCGAATCATCGACGACATGATTCGGACGGCTCAATTTGTGCGAGTGCGACGTGAAAGTCGTGTGTAGGTGCATCAGCACTAAAGACTGAGGAGCCGTCTCCTCTATGGGACTCCTTCCCCATATTCCCATGTAAAAGGGTCAAGTACCCCGCCTACCGAGATAGTAAGTAATGAAACTAAGGGAATGCAAGGCACAAAAGCTGGAATACGGACAGCTCGTTTGATATATCCGGCAAGGGAAAGGGAGGTAAGGGTTAACGAAAGTGAATCATCGTAAGCTCCGTGAAATGACAATGGCGAAATGAGCTGATACGCCATGCCAAAAGGCAAGCAGGTAAGTCGTTGAAGTTCGGACATCAACGATGAAGGAGTAAAACCCCTGTCGGAGTATAGATGGAACCCGAACCTCTCGCAGGTCACATACACGAAACACGGTAAACCCCACTAGCTCTTGGGTAAGGTCGAAAGCCCAAGTAGGTCAACCGTAAGGAAGACGGAACTGCCGAGGGGGTAAAGGATGCCAGAAAAAGCGAAAGCCAAGGGTAACGCCCTGGATAGGGGTTCAAAATTTGCCTCTCACCAAAAGGTGGCAGACTTCTGGTAGGTCTTCAGCGATAAATCAAAGTAAAGGAATTGAACCGACGTGAAAGATAGGGTCAGTAATGACATCGGAACGAAGGAACCGTTGAGAACATGGGAATCCATCAACTGGAAACTTGTGAATAGACGGATTAAAAACCTGAGACGGAGAATTTATCGAGCAACCCAGAACGGACAGTGGAATAAGGTTCGCAGCCTTATGAAACTGATGATATGTAGCTACTCCAACCTACTACTGTCAGTGCGGAGAGTAACTCAAGAAAACGAGGGGAAAAAGACGGCTGGCATAGACGGTCAGACGGCAACCACCCCCTCCGAAAGAGTAAAACTCGTCAAAGAAATGAAGGATTACACCCTGTGGAAAGCTCAACCCGCTAGAAGGGTATATATTCCAAAAGCCAATGGAAAACAAAGACCATTAGGGATTCCAACAGTTAAAAACCGTATAGCACAAGCAGTAATCAAGAATGCACTGGAACCTAGTTGGGAAGCCCGAATGGAGGGTAGCAGCTACGGTTTCAGACCAGGTAGAAGCTGTCATGATGCCATAGAACACTCTTGGATTCGCCTTAATAAACAAGGGAATGACAGGTGGGTATTAGACGCAGATATCAAAGGCGCATTCGACAACATCAGCCACAACTTCATACTCAAAACTATTGGAGAAATACCAGGCAGAGAGTTAATTAAACAGTGGCTGAAAGCAGGTTATGTAGAATCTGAGATATTCCACGAAACGAAAAGCGGAACACCACAAGGGGGGATAATCTCACCCCTTTTAGCTAATATAGCGCTGGACGGAATAGAACAATTCCTAAGTCAATTTAAGAAAAGGCAAGGGAAGAACAAGTCTCCTAGAGCGCCTAAATATGGATTTGTCAGATACGCTGACGACTTCATTATCACCGCCGAAACAAAAGAGGATATTGAGGAAATAATTCCCTCGGTAAAGGAACTCCTCAAGACAAGAGGACTGGAATTAAATGAGGACAAAACCAATATTGTTCATATAGAACAAGGATTCAACTTTCTGGGATTTAATGTCCGACACTTCCAGGAAAGCTGTCTAGTAAAACCTCAAAAGGAAAAAGTCAAACTATTCCTTAGAGAAATTCGGGAATGGCTAAAAACCAATAAACACGCCAGCCCGGAAGCAGTTATCCAATACCTAAACCCCCGAATCAGGGGGTGGGGAAACTACTATAAGCACGGGGTAAGTAGCGAAGTGTTCAGCTATGTTGACCACCAAATTTTTCAGGCAATCTGGAAATGGTCACTAAGCAGACATCCAAACAAGGGGAAGAAGTGGGTGGCAGGAAAGTATTTCATCACTGTCAATGGCAGGAAATGGAACTTTCATGCAGCAGTTGAAGACAGAAATGGGAGGAAGAAAAACCTAATCCTAACGAAACTCGGAGACTTACCAATAACCCGCCACGTCAAAATCAAAGGAACGGCGTCCCCTGATGACCCCAACCTTACCGAATACTGGGAAAAACGTAGAACTAACTACGGAAAAACATATTTTGCCAAAGGTTCAAAGCTATTCAATGTAGCCCAGAGCCAAAGCTGGAGATGCCCCGTATGCGGTGAACACCTGTTCAATGGAGAAAAGCTACACACCCACCACAAAATGCAAGTGAAAGATGGGGGAACTAATAGGGAAAACAACCTAGTCCACCTACACCTCACCTGCCACAAGCACGTACATACGGGTAAAAGTTCTGAGGTTCTGGAGGCTTGAGCCGTATGATGCGAAAGTGTCAAGTACGGTTCTTAGGGGGGAGAGATGCGGCGACGTATGCTCTCCTACCCGACAATAAAACTCTGAGACATTGGATAGACAATCAAGGAATTAAGTTAGTAGACCTGTACAAACAATGCGCCCTCATGGCGAAAGAGTTTGAATGGGCAGGCAAGCTTAACTCAACAGCACGTCAAGCTTCGGCGGAACGTGCTATTTTTGCCATTCAACGTTTCTTTGCTAATTGCCAAGCTAAAAAACCAGGAAAAAAGGGATTTCCACAGTTCAAAAAGCATACCCGAGCCGTTGAGTACAAACAATCCGGCTGGGCACTTTCTCACGACAAAAGATGCTTGACGTTTAAAGATGGTTTTGCCGCTGGGAAGTTCAAATTAATCGGTAGTCGAGACTTGCATTTTTATGCACCTGATGAAATTAAGCGAATTAGAGTTGTGCGCCGTGCCGACGGATACTACGCACAAATTTGCATCAACGTAGAGCGAAAAGAGGAACTTGTTCCGACTGGTAAAGTTATCGGAATAGACGTAGGGTTGAACCACTTCTATACTGACAGCGACGGCGAAACAGTTCCCAATCCCCGTTATCTCCGAAAAAGCGAAAAAGCTTTGAAGAGATTGCAAAAGCGAGTCTCTCGGAAAAAGAAAGGGTCTAAAAATCGAAAGAAAGCGATTAACAAGTTAGGAAGAAAGCACCTAAAGGTCAGCAGGCAGCGTAAAGACTTTGCCATAAAGACGGCATTGTGCGCGGTAAAATCTAACGATTTTGTAGCTTACGAAAACCTTCAGGTGCGAAACATGGTCAAAAACCACAAGCTTGCTAAATCAATTAGCGATGCAGCGTGGTCGCAGTTTGCTCAGTGGTTGGAGTATTTTGGGAAAGTGTACGGCAAAACCGTAATTGCTATTCCACCACAATACACATCCCAGGAGTGTTCAAATTGTGGCAACCAGGTCAAGAAAACCCTATCAACTCGAACCCATATTTGCGGTTGTGGAACGATATTAGATCGCGACCACAACGCCGCGAGAAACATTTTGGTAAAGGGTTTCAAGCAAGCAAAAATCAATTTAAATACGGTGGGGCACACCGGAATTCACGCTGGGGGACAGACCGAGCTCTACTCGCTGGTGGTAGCATCCTTTGGAGCAAATCGACTGGCCGATCCTAGAATCCCCTCGCCTTCAGGCAGGGGAGTGTCAAAAAATATCACGTCGTCGCTGCTGACTTGCTCGGACAATTTGCGGGCGGCGGTTAATGTTCGGGTTTAGAAGAAATTTTCGATCGCAGCTTGTCACTCAACGATATCGCTTCGCCATCCGGGGCGTGAACGGTGGCATTTAAGCTGTCTCTGAGGGCCCGCAGGACGTGGCGGGGGCATTTGCCGAGTTGTGCATCGCGGTCAATTCCATCTAGGTCTATTTTGCGACCTAATGCCCAATCGTATTTCAAACTATTCTCCTTATAATTATTCTGGTGCTGGCACAAATTATCGTAACTGCTCACCGCAACTGCGTTGCGGTATTGCTAATGATGGCAATCGAGCTGGCCTCTGTTGCATCTGTTGCAAGTGTAGTAAGGGGTTGAGCCAAAGCCGACGAAAATAGAGTATAGTAGCTTTCATGCTTAAAACACCAGCACTGACCAGCGAACCACCAGAGATAGCCATCGCAGTAGAGCAGATGGCACAGACAATGCTGTCATTAGGAGAATGGCTGCTCAAGCAACAACAGCAACTCAAACAGCAACAGCGAAAACTGGCAGAAAAACAGCAGCTTATCGAAGAACAACAACAGGAAATCGAACAGTTAAAAGAAGCATTATCCAAGCTGAAAAACCGCTCCTCATCAAACAGTTCTATCCCTCCATCAGCCGACCAAATTAAAAAACCTAGCGACAAAAGCAAGCGAAAAAAAGGAAAAAAACGCGGTCCAAAATACGACCATCCGGGCAAGACACGAAATGGATTTGGCGAACCCGACCACATCATTGAGTTACAACCCGAGCGATGTCCAGTTTGTCAGGCAGGAGTTGAGGCGATCACAACAACACCAACCAAAGTGCAACAAGTAGCCGAATTGGTAGAGCAACCAGTAGAAATCAGAGAATACCGTCGCCCATTATGTCAGTGTGTTGATTGTGGCTGGTCGGGATACTCTCAACTACCACCCTCCGTCATCGAAGGGTTTAGCTATGGTAGCAGGTTATGTAGCGTGGTGGGTTGGCTGGGATATGGTGGTAACTTACCCTGGAGAAAACAAGAATATTTTGTGGAACACGTCTTAGGAGTACCCATCTCTCAAGGAAGTTTAGCCAAAATGCAGCGCTACTTTCAGCAAAGTTTGCAGCCAATTTATCAACAATGGCTCACCTACGTGCAACAGCCGGGAGTGCGCTGCGTAGATGAAACAACTTACTGTATTGATGGCATCAAGTATTGGTTGTGGGTAGCCACCAGCGATCGAGTTTGTGTACTATTATTAGCTCCGACTCGGAGTAGTGCCGAACTTCAGCAGTTATTGGGACAAAACTTTGAAGGCATTCTCAGCAGCGATTGTTTCAGTGCTTACAACCGACAATCAGCAGCGGCGAAACAGAAATGTTTAACACATCTGGAACGAGATTTAGAAGCACTCAAGCTCAGTCGATTTGAAGCTAATCGTTTGTTTGCCCAAGGCGTGGGTGAGATTTTAACCACTGCCAGAACTTTGCACAGGGACTATCATGCTGGGAAATTGAGTTGCCTTCAACTCGCTGGCAATCGTTCGGTAATTGAAGCTCAACTGCAAGCAGTTTTGCACAATCCACCAGTTACGGGATGGCCTGCCGATGCCCAACGATTAACCAACCGAATGCAACGTCATTGGACAGAGTGGTTCACCTTTTTAGATTATCCACAAGTGAAACCTGATAACAATGATGCCGAAAGAGCTTTACGTCCAGTAGTTGTACATCGGAAAGTAACTGGCGGGGCGCGCAGCGATTGGGGCGCTCAACTGGTGGCTCAAATGTTCAGCTTTCTCGAAACAGTTCGGTTGCAAGGACATGAAGCGATCGCGCAACTTTATCAGTTACTTTGTTTAGCAGGTCGTAGTCCTCCGGGTTTACAGTTCAGTTGAACTTAATTGTGGGCTTGTGACGGTAGCTATTTTCAGTGGCAGCCTGCATTTTGAGCTTGGGAAATTTCCCGTTTCTACAAAACGCGCAAATTTTTCCATCACCATTTGTGGCTCCATTTGCGATACTGCAACGCAGTTGCGGTGAGCAGTTACAAATTATCTAACCTCAGAAGATTCTATCCTCTGCTGTTGAAAGTGCTAGTGCGATCGGTCAGTCGATTTTAGATTTTAGATTTTAGATTTTAGATTTTAGATGAATCTGGGGGGTTCTCCCTTATGTGTGAATTTTTTTGAGTTCCGCGAATCCTGTCTGGGGTTTGTATCGCAACGGCGCTGACGGTTAGGAAACCGGGTTTCTCGACACCCGCGCGCAAATCCTGTACGAATCAAAAACAGTGACAGGGGTCGATCGATTCCAAGGACTTAAGCTTTTATGCTGAAGTTAGCTAAAGCATTTATGTTTAACCTCATGTATATTTCTCCAGAGCAAGACCAAAAAATTCGCTACACCCTGCGCGAGTGCGGTCAAGAAGCTTACAAGCTCGCAGCCGAACCTTTTGAAGTTTCCGAGAAAGGGCCCAACGACTACGTGACGAGTATCGATCGATACCTAGACCGACAACTATCGGCAGCATTTAGCGCTTTGTTTCCTGAAGACGGCAGGATTACCGAGGAAAACACCGCCTCCAGAGCAGCTTACCGCGCCAATTACCAGCGCCTCTGGTGCATCGATCCCCTCGACGGGACTGAAGAATTTATTCGGGGAAAACTGCACTACGCTTCGATGGTGGGGCTGCTGCTTGAGGGGAAACCGGTGGCCGGCTGGATCTACGCCCCGGCTTTTGACCAAATGTATTTTGGCGGCAAAGATTGGGGATTGTTCCAAACTGTCGGAACCCAAGCGCCTCAGCCGATCGCCCTGTGCAAACCCCCGGCTCCGACAGCGGAAAATTGTAAAATTGTTCTCGGAGACAAAGACCAGAAAAACTACGCCCGGGCGATCGCCCAAAGCATCCCCGGAGCCGAATTTTACTCGCTGGGCAGCTTTGGCTTAAAAGTGATGGAAGTTATCTTCGGTAGAGCTGGTTTGTACCTGTATCTCAACGGCAGAGTGAAAGTGTGGGATACCGCCGGCCCTCTGGCTCTAGCAAAAGCAGCCGGATTGGTTTGTTGCGACTTGCAAGGTCAACCGCTGAGGTGGACGGCAGATGCGATCGAGCCGGAGACTCTAGCCCACACGCAGTCAATCGCGATCGGCTGGCCGAACTACATAGAACCTCTGTTGGGCAAAGTTCAACAGGCAGTGACAGGCTTGTAAACCCGTTTAAGATTAAAGAATCTGCCGATTTTACGTGAACCGGGCCTCTGCACCCTTATCATCAATTAAAGGAGCAACAGATTGTTTGTGTTCCCAAACATCGATCGTTCCCTAGCTGTTGGGTGTCGCCTAATCATATTTCCCACCTCCGCGAGTTTGCATGAAGACAGAAGCTTTCAGTGAGCTATTCCCTCTATTTAAGGGTGCTAACCCAGAAACCTTGGGAGGGCTGCTATCAAATGCCGTCAAGCATGAGTATCCCCCGGGCCGAGCTGTGGTGATGGAGGATTCTTGGGGCAACGCGATTTACTTTGTCGTGTCTGGCTGGGTAAAAGTCCGCCGCTTGTCAAACGATCGAGCTGTATCAATGGCTATTTTAGGACGGGGTGCCTTCTTCGGCGAAATGGCCATTCTGGACGAATCTCCCCGATCGAATGACGTACTTGCTCTATCGCCCGTGCGACTTCTGAGCGTCACAGCTCAGCGATTTATCCAAACCCTGTTTAAAGACCCGCAATTGCACCACCGGATGCTGCAACTGATGGTACGGCGACTCCGCCAAACCAATCTCCGCTATCAACTCCGAAACCGCCAGCCAGCGGTTAAACTAGCAAATACTTTAGTCGAGCTGGCAGAAAACTACGGTCAGAAAACTGCTGAGGGCAAAGATATCTTCAATATCCCTTATGAAGACTTAGCTGATGTCACAGATATCACCCTAGATGAAACCAGCAAAATTATGGAAAAACTCGATAGTAAAGGTTGGATCAAAATCGATCCAGACAACCAAACTATCCATTTGATCAACCTCAAGCACTTGATTAATTTGGCAAGTCAATGACTGATGTTACTTCTTTGGATACCTCGTCCGCTGCCGGCAACTGTCAGGGGCAACTAACAGCACCGACAATTCAATATTCGGTGGCGATGCCCAATCCTGAATCCCACCTTTTTGAAGTAACTTTGCGCGTGCAAGGTTGGTCGGAGCCGGTTCTGGATTTAAAAATGCCTGTCTGGACTCCCGGTTCTTACTTGGTTCGAGAGTACGCCCGCCACTTGCAAGATTTTAGCTCCCTGGCGGGCGATCGAGCTTTACCTTGGCGCAAAAAAAGCAAAAATCACTGGCAAATCGAGACCGATTCGGTGTCAGATATCACGGTTTTCTACCGCATTTTTGCCAACGAACTGACAGTGCGAACCAATCATTTAGACTCGACTCACGGTTATTTCAATCCGGCGGCTTTGTGCTTTTTCTTGCCCGGTTTTGAGCGCAACTGTTACACCGTGACAGTTGTGCCACCGCAGCCAGAATGGCGCACCGTTACAACTTTGCCGCCTGTTTCCGGTCAAAATTTTACTTTCGCTGCTGCGGATTTTGATACCCTTGTCGATAGTCCTTTTGAGATTGGCTGTCACGAAGTGTACGACTTTGAAGTGAGGGGAAAACCCCACCAGCTAGTTGTTTGGGGAAAAGGCAATTTAGAACCAGATCGCACGATTCGAGACATCCAAAAAGTGATCGAAGTCGAGGCAAAAATGTTCGGCGGTTTGCCTTACGAACGCTATGTGTTTTTCCTGCATTTGTCCGGCTCGGGTTTTGGCGGTTTGGAACACAAGGAGAGCTGCACTCTCAACTATCCGCGTTTTGGCTTTCGGGCTAAGGAAAAGTATGAACGTTTTATTCAGTTGGTAGCTCACGAGTTTTTTCACCTCTGGAATGTCAAGCGCATTCGACCGAAAGCTCTCGAAGTATTTGACTACGAAAAAGAAAATTATACTCCTTCTTTGTGGTTCTCCGAAGGCACTACCAGTTATTACGATTTGGTAATTCCTTTTCGATCGGGTCTCTACGGCGTGAAGGGTTTATTTCAAAATCTGGCTAAGGAAATCACTCGCTTGCAAATGACTCCGGGGCGGAGCGTGCAGCCTGTCAGCGAGTCGAGCTGGGATGCTTGGATTAAACTTTATCGCAGGGATGCTAATAGCGACAATTCGCAGATTTCCTATTATTTGAAAGGGGAAGTTGTTTCGTTTTTGCTCGATTTGTTGATTCGAGCCAGACACGGCAACGATCGCTCGCTCGACGATGTGATGCGTTTGATGTGGCAGCAGTTTGGCAATGCTAATTCGGCCCAAAACGGCGATTTTGACCTGAAGTCTCGAACAGACGGCAAAGCGGCGCATTTAACCTCAAACGGACACTTAAATTCTCCTTCGCTGCCAGCAGAAATAGGCTTTACTCCCGAAGATTTGCAAAGTGCGATCGAGTCCGTCGCCGGCATGGATTTGAGCGACTTTTTCGCGCGCTATATAGACGGTACAGAAGAGTTGCCTTACAACAAGTATCTGGAACCTTTCGGGCTGGAACTCACCGCAGGCGAAACTAGCGAAACACCTCGCATCGGTTGGACGTTGGGAACGGAAAACGGGCGGGAAATGGTTAAATTTGTCGAAGTAGGATCTCCGGCACAATTAGCCGGAATTGATGCTGGAGACGAGTTGCTGGCGATCGAAGGTTTTCGGGTAAATGCAGAACAAGCGGGCGAGAGGCTTAAAGATTATCAGCCGGGGGACACAATAGAGGTGACGGTTTTTCACCAAGACGAACTGCGGACTTGTCCTGTTACTCTCGCCCCGCCGCGCCCGACACGTTACTCGATCGTGCCTGTGGAACAGCCCACCGCTATTCAGAAACAAAACTTTACTGGATGGCTGGGAGTTCCTCTATCGAATTTGTGAGATAAAGGAAGGGGAACCGGAAAGAAAAGACAAGAAGAAATTAAGCTCAATTCTCAATTCCCAATTCCCAATTCCCAATTCCGCTAGCATTCTCCTGGTAAAATTGAATCGCCCGTCAATACTCAACTACCCCGTCAGTTTTTCGACCCCGAGTTAACAGTCAACAGTCAACAATAATTCCGGTTGCACCGGAATTAATATTACCAATTACCAATTTTGATTATGCAAACCCCACCTCCTCCATCAATTACGCCCCGCCAAATGAATCTGCTGAGAATTGTTGCTTCTATGGCCTGGGCGGACGGCGAACTCGCCACAGAAGAAGTTAATTTAATGCTCGATCGCTTTTGTCGTTTGTTTGCCCCAGATACCGACGGACAACAAATGCAACAAGAACTGCGGGATTACATCATGCAAAATATCCCCCTTGACGAGTTGATCGGTCAACTAGAAACTCAAGATGAAAAGGAATTAGTCTTGCAACTCGGCTATGAAGTGATTTCCTCTAGTTCTCGTACTCCCGACGAACCAAAAATTAACGCTGAAGAAGCCGCAGCTTATCAAAAATTAGTGCAGTTGCTGAATCTTTCAGAGGATGCGGTCAAGCGTATTGAAGCTGAATCATCGGCTGCAGATACTTCAGAGGGAATTGTCGAGAAAATGGCTCACAAATTAGAAAAATTCATCAAAGGCTAGTTCGGGACTTGCGTGCGCTTGGCTTAAAAACCCGGTTAATTCCTAGATTTCTCGTTACTAAACCTCGAATTATTCCTACAAACCGGGAATAAGCCCCCATGCCTAAGTCTTGTTAGGTAAGTATCGGAATAATAACTTTATGAGTGCAACTATTTACAACTAAATCAGAAGGGAAATAAACCGGATTGTGACTCCCAATATTGTAGGATATACTAACAAAAAAACACGGCAAAGTTAAGAATATTTTCATCGCCGAGAACGGTAACAGAATTTGCGTGAAGCGAAGCTATCCCGCTCTTAATCGCCCTTCCCGCGCGCTGCCTTACCCTGGGAGCATCTCAATGAAAGCAGCCCTCCGCTAGAAATAGGAGTTAGGAGTCAGGAGTCAGAAGCCAGGAGAAAAGAGTCAGAAGTCAGAAGTCAGGAGCCAGAATCAGTGTTTTTACAAATATGAGATGCTCCCCTTACCCTTAACGATAATTAGGGACTTAGGCAAAGCCTAAATCCCTAATTGAGCTACCGATTTTTTGCCATCACTGAAAGTGATATCGTTTTCGGTTGCATCAGAATAATAAAATCGAGTCAACAGTCAACAGTCAACAGTCAACAATCATTTCGCTCGTACAAGCACAATTTATATGAATCCAACCCGTCATTAGTGCGGTAACTTGCTGAGGGCGTGCCAAGTTCTATAGCCGACAATTCCATCTTGGGGTAAAGCCTTGTTAATTTGCAATTGTCGCACTGCTACATCTGTCATCGGCCCGAAGAATCCGTCAATGGAGCCGAAATAGTATCCATTGATTTTCAAGACATTCTGAACAATTTTAACAGGATTACCAGAACTGCCCTTCATGAGTACCGGCATATTCACAGGTGCACCAGAGTATAGTGCTTCCCAAGTGAGAGGGCCGACAATCCCATCTTCTTTTAAAAAGACGCGGTGTTGATAGCGTTTGACGGCGTTTTCAACTTCGATGCCGAAGATACCGTCAATCGGGCCAAAATAATAACCCCAATGATATAGAAGCTGTTGTACTTCCTTGACAGCTTGACCGGTGGAACCGCGCCGTACAGTGGGTTTGTTCAGTCCAGACGCTTCAGCAAATGCTATATTTGACTGAGAATTAGTATCGGCGACGAGAGCCATAGCTTCATTGTTGGGGTTTTTTTCTTCTGTATACACGATCGAAATCCTCTCTGTATTCGAGTGTTTGCATTTGATATTTCAGGTATAACTAATAGGTTTTGTGGTTGCACAGTCCCTTTTTATAGTGACACTTTTATGTGCTACCACATTTGAGTGTCACTCATTAGCTTGTCACTCATTTAACTTAAGTATAACTACTTAAATACAGGGGTTAAATTCTCGCAAAGCTGGAATTAAATACTCTGTCAAAGTAAAGGCATCTACTCCTAACTCCGTGGGTTCTTGAGCAGCCATAATTCCGGCTTGAGCGTGCCACCAAACTGCTGTGGTTACCACTAATTGTGGGGGTACTTGCGGGCGATTGCTGTTGCTAAGACACCCCCAATAGGCCTGTGAGAACGTCGCTCTAATGTTTTTCATCGCCGGGAAGGGGAACAGAATTTGCGCTCGCCCTTCCCATCAAAGCGAAATAGGACATAGCAATGCTATGTCCCTACCTACCGAGCGGGATTTTAAGCGTTATTAATGCGGTAACTTGCTCAGAGCGTGCCAAGTTTTCGGCCCGACAATTCCATCGGCTGGTAATAAACCCTTAGCCGTTTGGAATTGTATCACTGCTACTTTTGTCATTCGCCCGAAGAATCCGTCAACAAAACCCCTATAGTATCCATTCAATTTCAAGACATTCTGGACAATTTTCACAGCATTATCTGAACTACCTTCCATCAGAATCGGCATATTCACGGGTGCACCAGAGTATAGTGCTTGCCAGGTGAGAGGGCCGACAATCCCATCTTCACGTAAAAAGACGCGGTGTTGATAGCGTTTGACGGCGTTTTCAACTTCGATGTCGAAGATACCGTCAATCGGGCCAAAATAATAACCCCAATGATATAGAAGCTGTTGTAGTTCTTTGACAGCTTGACCTGTTGAACCCCTTTGTAAAGTGGGTTTGTTGATGGCAGTGGTTTCAGCAAATGCAAGACTTGATTGAGCAGTAGTATCGGCGACGAGAGCCGTAGTTTCATTGTTTAAGCTTCTTTCTTCGGTGTACATAATGTAGTTCCTCTCAATATTTAAGTTTTGGTCTTTGATATTTCAGGTATAACTGGTGGGATTTGTGAATGGACAGTCACTTTTTGGAGTGTCACTCATTTGAGTGTCACTCGTTTGAGTTACCCGTTGGTTTGTCGTAAGGAATGCAAGTTGTAATATCTTGATGAGGACTTCCGTTGTCAATACAAACGAAGGGGCTAGGTGCGCGGTGCACACCCTACAAAATGCCAAGGTGCGCGGTGCACACCTACCAAATACAAAGATGCGGGGTACGCGCCCTACCAACTCATGTTGATTGTTTACTTAGCAAACTCTCGCAAAGCTGCAATTAAATACTGTGTCAAAGTAAAGGCATCTACTCCTAATTCTGTCCGTTCTTTGGCAGCCATGATTCCGGCTTGAGCGTGCCACCAAGCTGCTGTTGCAGCGACTGATTGGGGGGGGGATTTGCGGGCGATCGCAGTTGCTAACAGTCCCCCTAACAAGCCGGTGAGAACGTCGCCGCTGCCGCCTCTGGCGAGGGCTGGGGTGCTTTCGGGATTGAGGTAGGTGATGGTACGTGAACCGTAGCTATCCCGTAGGGAATCGCCCTCATCTTTCCAACTTATGCACACTCTGGCTCCTTTGAGCAATACCGCTGCACCGCAAAGCTGAGCTGCTGCTTGAGTGGCGGCAATTCGATCGTCGCCGGTTTCGTCGGCTAATTCGGGAAATAAACGCTTGAATTCCCCCGGGTGAGGCGTGATAATTGTCAGTGCACAGCGTTCGGACAAAATCGGGACTGTGCCGAGTTGAGCGAGGATATTTAAACCGTCAGCATCTAACACCAGAGGTCGATCGCTCTCCAGTACAGATTCTACAGCTATTGCCGCTTCCAATGTCAGACCTGGCCCTGCGGCGATCGCATCATAGAGGCCCAAATCAATTGCTACTGGCAACTCGCTAATTGCACCGCTTTGGGTTTCGGGACATCCTATAACTAACGCCTCTGGCAACTGACTGCTCAACATCGGTTTAATCGACTCGGGAACGGCAATTGACAGCATTCCGACACCGCTGGCTCTTGCTCCCAATGCAGACAAAATTGCGGCTCCGCTGTAGCGGCGGGAACCTGCAATAATTAGTATGTGACCGTTGGTATATTTGTGCGAAATTGGCGATCGGGGTAACGGCAAATGCTGAGTTGCCGATGCTTTTGTAATGCGTTGTATTGCTGGCGTTTCGCCCAATATTGCTGCAATATCTGCTGCGGGAATATCAAAGTCTATTAATTCAGAACTCCCGATATATTCTAACGCTCTATCTTGCAGAAATGCCATTTTCCACAAACCCAAACATAATGTATGTTTTGCCCGAATTGCTGTCCCCAAAACTTCTCCGGTATCTGTATGAATTCCCGAGGGAATGTCTATACTTAAAATAGGTATATTTAAATTGTTTATTTCGTCAATAGCTGCGGCCGTAGCGTTGGTGATTTCTCGTTCTAATCCAAAGCCAAATAAACCATCTACGAGCAAATAGCAGTTTTTCAGCAGTTCAATTTTGTCAACAAATGGAATCTTTAAAGAACGCGCATAATCAGCGTGATTTTGTGTGAGTTCTTTGAGTTTAGAAAACGGGCAGTAAATAACTACTTGGAACCCTTGAAAGTGCAATTCGCGGGCAACAACCAAAGCATCGCCGCCGTTGTGTCCCGGCCCAACCAATACGCCGATAACTGGCAATTGAGAATTAACAAGATTTTTCCCTTCTTCCCTTTTCCTTCTGTCCGTTAAATCCCGTACACTGCTAGTTGCCGAACTTCCTTCCGCTTTCAAAAGCTGCTGAATGCGTCTAGCAATCAGGAGCGCGACTTTTTCCATTAAAGCTGCGACTGGCATTCCAGCAGCAAAGATTCTGGTTTCTATTTGCCGCATTTGGTCGGCGGTGACAACAAATTTTTGAATAGTCATATTAGTGCTAAAATTTCAGCTAACAGCAGCAGTGGCAAGTTGTAGTATCTTTGTGGTATAATAAATTAGCTCGATCGAACGAAGTAACAGTAAAATAGCAATTTCTCCCCAACCATGAACAAGATTGTTGTAGGCCTCTCCGGCGGGGTCGATAGTTCCGCAGCAGCCGCAATTTTACACCATCAGGGATATGAAGTGGTGGGTTTAACGCTGTGGTTGATGAAGGGCAAAGGTCAGTGCTGCTCTGAGGGAATGGTCGATGCCGCTAAAATTTGCGAAGATTTGGGCGTTCCCCACCACATTGTTGACAGCCGCGAGGTCTTTCAGGCAAGTATTATCGATTATTTGGTGGAGGGTTACAGTGCAGGAGTTACGCCTCTGCCTTGTTCGCAGTGCAATAAAACTGTGAAGTTCGGCCCGATGCTCAAGTATGCTCGCGAAGAACTCGGAATTGAAAAAATCGCTACAGGGCACTACGCTCGGATTAGTTACGATGCTGAGACGGGTCGCTATCAGTTGCTGCGGGCGATCGACCCTGCGAAAGATCAGTCTTATTTCCTGTACGATCTAACACAGGATTTGTTGGCGGGTACGGAATTTCCTTTGGGGGAAATTACCAAGACAGAAACTCGCAGAATTGCGGCGGAATTTGGCTTGAAAACTGCTGATAAGCCGGAAAGTCAGGATTTGTGCTTGGTGGAAAGTAACGGTTCGATGCGGGCTTTTCTGGATAAGTACATTGCGCCGCAAAAGGGTGACATTGTGGACAAGTCAGGGCGGGTGCTCGGACAGCACGACGGCGTGCACCACTACACCATCGGCCAGCGGAAGGGACTCGGAATTGCTGCACCGGAACCGCTGTACGTGATTGAACTCGATGCTGCTGGCAATCGGGTAGTTGTGGGCGATCGGCAGTTGGCAGTAGAATCTGAGTGTACAGTCGAGAAAGTGAATTGGGTTTCTGTGGCTGCGCCCACGGCTCCGATTCGGGCTCAGGTACAGATTCGCTATCGATCGCACCCCGTCCCGGCTACAATTATTCCTGTGGAGCCCTCCCAAGCAGAGGAAAAAGCTGGCGCTACAAGAGTTAAGTTGATTTTTGACGAACCGCAGTTGAGCATTACCCCCGGACAAGCGGCTGTTTGGTATGACGGAGACGTGCTGTTGGGTGGCGGCATCATCAAAAGAAACCAACTCCCAGGTTGATTTGACAACTCCCCTGCCTAAAGGCGAGGGGATTCTTGGTTCATAGGGACTACTCAGGTAGCTTGCCCTCCCCAAAATTCACTGCGATGTGCCCCACCGCTGTATATCCACGTTGCAAAACCACTTGCGCGGCTGCAACATCTCGATTCGTTTCATAGCCACACGTTTGACATTTATGCACCCTTTCAGACAGTTCCTTTTTACCTGTATGGGTTTGGCACTTGGGGCAGGTCTGGCTAGTACCATGAGCATCTACCTTGGCGAAGTACACACCTCGCTTAAAGCAGATATGACTCAAAATGTTGAGAAACTGCCCAAACCCCGCATCTAGGGTGTGCTTACACAGCATCCCGGCTGACATGGCTTTGAGATTCAAGTCCTCGGCAAAGACGGTCTCGGCTCCATCGCACAAATGATGAGCGGTCTTAAAGTGAAAGTCTTTCCGAGAATTCGAGATGTACTCGTGGTGTTTGGCAATTTGATGGTGAAGCTGACGAAATTTCCTAGAGCCTTTCTTCTTCCGTTTCAGTTGACGTTGCAGCGATTTCAGCTTGCGTTGTCCACCCACAAAGAATCGAGGTCTATCAATCAATTCACCATCAGACGTTGCCAAAAAATGTTCTAGCCCTAAATCAATCCCCAATCCATGCCCTGATGCCGAGACTTGAGGCACTTGGACATCACATTGTAAAGTGAGCATGGCCCAGTAGCCAGATGCCCGTTTCACAACGCGAATTTGCTTGACCTCAAAGCCTTCAGGAATTGGGCGCGATAGGTGCATTTTGACGCTTCCAATCTTGGGCAAGTTGACCCAATGGATGCCATTAAAGCGCTTAACAGATTCTAGATTCAATTGAGGAAACACAAATGAGCGCATCCGCTTTTTGAATCTAGGAAAGCCGTGTCCGCGATCCCACCTGGCCACAAACGCCGCCTCTAACTGGCGCAACACTTGCTGCAAGACATGGGTGTGAGGGAGCTTCAATTCGGGGATTGACTTCTTTGCCAATGCCAGTGTTTTGCATTGGCCCGCAAAGGTTGGACGCGCTGCATCGGCAGGGATGATGTATTCCTGTTTGATGCTGCACGAGTTGATATCACACTTGCGAGAATTGATCCAATCCTTCCGTTCCCGCAGGGCAAAGTTATAGACCTTGCGACAGATGTTCAGCCACAGGTCGAATGTTTCGCGTTGCGCGTTGGTGGGAATGAGCTTGTACTCGTAGGTTAGATTCAACATATAACCATTATACAGCGACTCTGAATAAATAGGAGGTTGTTTATTCAGACTCCTCACTGAAGACATCTTCATTGAAAGTCCCCCTAGAAGGGGGAGGCTTGTACCCATTTCTCTGGTCAGGGGCAGGCGTGCCCACCCCACAAGAAACCTCCCACAAAAAAATTCACTCTGTGTGGAACAGGCATCTTGCCTGTTCCCAGAAGCCCACAAGAAAATTCACTCTGTGTGGAACAGGCATCTTGCCTGTTCCCAGAAGTCCACAAGAAACTTCCCACAAGAAAATTCACTCTTCGCTTCACAGGCATCTTGCCTGTTCCAAAAGGAAACTTATATTTCATTTCACAGGGGTACATTTACCTAGCTAACTTTTTTTCCAAACGCAAGATATTTCCCCTAGCATTAGTACGGTAAACCCAAGTTTGCCTACCATCAGAAACCACAACCCGCCAGCCTTCGACAATCATTTGACCGCAAATTTCATCCGCTTTCGCGAGTCCTAAACAAGTATTCGGCCAACTTTGTCCGCTCGATTCAGTTACTTTCAACTTGTCAGCAGCAATGCCAGTCGAGTCCGACAACTCTCGGCGAACTGCTGCTGCTACGGTTGCGGGCACTTGATTCGGGGGATTTTGGCGCGTAGCCTCGGCCAAATTGCCCGGTTCGGAAATTAGAGTATTGAGTGCCAATACCGAATAGCTGATTTTTTGGGGCACTGCGGCTGAGGAAAATAGCTGCGCGGTTTGCTGCTGTTGCCTTTCCAACTGGGCAAAGGAATATTTGAGAGCGCCCGCGTTAGCCGCAGCGGTGTGTCTTAGCGCCGGATACATTTCCCATACCAGAATTCCTGTTAGCAGCGAAGCCAAGATTATAGGATTGGGCTGCTTTTGGTCTCGGTTTTTATTGTTTTGAGAGTTATTTTTGGAGATTCTTTTCATCATACGCCCTCTGCCTCACTTTACACAATGCGCGATCGCTCCTGAACACTCAACAGCAGATACTTATTTAGACACTATTGCTGGTGCTATTGGTTCCGTTGTCCAGAACCGACTTGACTGCTGGTTGCTGGTGCGGCGCAAGTATTTCCTACTTGCTGCGGGCAGTTGTGTTTCAGGAAACTGGCACTACCCAGTTATTACTTAATTTTTACTTTTTGTCTCAGGGTATTAAGAAAAATTTATGCTTAAGTAAATATTCTTAAAAGCCTCTAATCCGGCCCCCGAATCTCAGTACAAATTACTATTCTTCGTTCCAAAACTGCTAAACGTGTTTTAGACTGTGGGAGGCGAGCTAAGCCAAGGATATCACAGGGATGCCGCAAAATTTGTTGCAACAGGACGAAAACGCACTAGAAATTAAATTATCTATCGCTGATTAATTATATTAGCATTGTGGTTTTCTAGAGCGATCGTCCCCGAAAATACTTTAGTAGCAAACGCTACTTTTTTTGTTGAATATTTTTGAAATCGCTCGATTATGAACAGAAAATCCCTGGGAATCCATTTAATGAATCGGCTGAGCTATCCTAAAAAATTTACCCCGATCGGTTTTCTATTTGCAATACCGTTAACCTTGGTTATGTACCTGCTGATTTCCAAACTTAACAGCAGGGTTGATTTTTCCCAAAAAGAAATCTACGGTAATCAATACCTGCGCCCGCTGCGCCAGTTGAGGGAATACATACCGCAACTGCAACTGTTAAATTCTCAGGGTTTAAATCCTAATTTAATAACATCAGAATCACCAACCGATTTAAAAGCAAAGATAGACAAGAACTTTCAATCCCTGGCTAATACAGATCGCCAGCTTGGAAACATATTAATGTCCAGTGATAAATTTAATAAAATTTATCAAGATTGGCAAAATTTCAAACTTCACCGCAGCCAGTGGAGTTTAGAAACTTACGATTTTGTATATCAACGTTTAGCTGCCGACATTAATAGACTAAGCGCTCGCGTCGGCGATACTTCTCATCTAATTTTAGAGCCAGATATAGATACCTATTATTTGATGGATGCGATTTTACTGAAGCTTCCATAAATGCAAAAAATCTTGTCAGAAATTAGGCTAATTGCTCAAAAAAACAGCTTCCGCTCCGATGCCACACCTGAATAAAGAGCGAAACTGATTACTTTAGCGGGCAAATTGAGAGAACTCAATCAGGATTTAGCAATCAATATGGAGGTAGGATCTAACAATAATCCTCACGGCAATCTGCGACAGAAATTAAGCGAGGATTTGACCAAATTTAACTCCGTAGCAGAGCAGCTAACTGGGCAACTAGATAAACTGATTAATCCCACAGCCTTAGTGGAAGATTATGCCTATCTTGATGAAAGCGATTGAGTCCTGGATTCGAGTTTTGAACTCGGGGACGCAACTCTCAATAAATTAGAATTTTTCTGGCAAAAACCATTGATATTTATGTTACCAAAAAAGACATTATTTCTATTCTTGTGTTAATAAATTTAGCCGTATTTATTTATGTATTTGTATATTTTTACCGGGCTGTTATGCAAACTGTATGTATCCTTGACGAATCTGCAAAAAAAATGGCAACTGGCAATCTAGACCACAAAATTCTTTTGGATAACAGAGATGAACTGGGGCAAGTTGTGGGTGCGTTTAACAAAATTGCCGATGCCTTAGTTGGTGGAAATCAAGAAATTACTGTTCTCAACGATCGCCTCAAAGCTGAAAATATGCGAATGAGCGCCGAACTAGACGTTACTCGCAAGATCCAGCAGATGCTGCTCCCAAAAGACCTGGAACTCAATGAAGTTGTGGGATTAGATATTGCGGGATTTATGGAGGCTGCTGAGGAAGTAGGCGGCGACTATTACGACGTACTCCAGCACAAAGGTAGAGTAAAAATTGGCATGGGCGATGTGACGGGACACGGATTGGATAGCGGCATTTTAATGATTATGGTGCAAACGGCAGTACGAACTTTGCTCGCCTACAACGAACCCGATCCAGTAAGATTTTTAACTGCTATTAACAGTGTAATTTATGATAACGTGCAGCGGATGAAATGCGAAAAAAATGCTGGCCTTGCCTTGCTAGACTATCAGCAGGAAATGCTGAAGTTGAGCGGCCAGCACGAAGAAATGATTGTCGTGCGGTCTAACGGTGGTGTAGAGCGGTTTGATACGATCGATTTGGGTTTCCCGATCGGGCTGGATGCAGATAAGCTGTCGCGCATTTAAATTGTAGATTCAGGGCGGGCTCATAGGCCCACCCCACAAGACCGGGAATTGTTTTTAACAGACAATTTAAATGTTGAACAGCTTATTGCTGAATTTGTTGCTGAAAAAATTGTGCAGTTGCATTCAGGAGATGTGGTAGTGCTGTACACTGACGGGATTACGGAAGCTAAAAATATGGATAAACTGTTTTATGTTTTAGAGCGGTTAAATGAGGTAATAGAGATTAATTGGCAGAGTTCGGCTGCCGAAATCAGGCAGGCTGTAATTAAGGACGTGCGATTCCCTACGGGATAGCTACGCTTCACGCACATCGGCGAACAAAAAGTTTTTGATGACATCACATTGCTGGTACTCAAACCAAAATAACTACTTGAATATCCCTTCTAAAGTTTAAAATATATTCAGCGATCCCCCTCCTCTCAAACTTTAGCTCTCACATCGGTATGACTCAGATTTTCGGCGATTTCATCGAGCAGCCCGCTAGCCAAGAATACTTAATAATTGGATTTTCTCCGAGTTCGGTTCCTCTCAAGCAGCGGTGGCGGAACAACGGTTTGTCGGCGGATTTTCTGGCTGACTACCTGACGACTTTTTTTCCGGGCAACCAAGATGATCCCTCGACAATTGAAAGACAAGCTGAAATAAAAAGCGCTGTTAGCTACATTGCCAACGAGTTATTGGAAAATGCCATGAAGTTTAATGATGAAACCTCGGAGTACCCGATCGATATTAAACTGCAATTAGAGAGCGACGGAGTGATTTTCTCAGTTGCTAACAGCATCTCTCCCCAAGCTGTGGACAAGTTTCAGGCTGATATTCAGCAGTTGCTGGCCTCGGAGCCAAGCGAACTTTACATTGAGCGGTTGGAAAAAAATGCTGCTGACGACAACTGTACCAATTCTGGATTGGGTTTGTTGACCATGCTCACCGATTATAGAGCCAAACTTGGCTGGAAATTCCAGACCGTGCACAAAGACCCGGAAGTAATTGCGGTGACAACTATGGTGCAATTAACAGTATAAGCAACGCTGGCGATCGATAATATCTAAGGGACTTTTTTTTGTGGCTATGGAAATTAATACAGAAGATTACCAGATCTGTTACGATCCAGCAACGGCAACCGTGAGTTTTATTGGCTCTCTAAGGCTGAGCGGGCCTGCGGAGTACGCGCCGATAGTGCAGTTGCTGACGAAAGTTGCCGACGTGGAACCGACGAAAATTACCCTGAATTTGCAGCAGTTAGAATTTTTGAACAGTTCTGGCATCAATATGCTATCGAAGTTTATTATCGAGATCCGCAAAACAGCCAGGGTGCAAATGGCGGTACAAGGCTCTCAAAGCATAGCTTGGCACGGTAAATCTTTGAAGAATTTCCAGCGCCTGATGCCTGATTTGCAGTTGCAATTTCTATAGAAACACGATTACTTTTAGGGTGCGATCTGTTGAGCAATTTTTTGTTAGTCGAGGCGCAAATTCTCGAGTTATGCTGGAAGAACAACCATCTAGAGAACAGCTACTTTTAGAGATAGAAAGATTGCGCCAGCAAGTGGAAGACTTGAAGGAGGAAAAAGCGGATCTGGAAATCTTGCTGGAAACTACTGCTGAACATTCCGATACGGTTGAAACTGAGTTGCGCTCTCGCGCATTCGAGGCGGTGCGCGAAGGCGAAATCAAGCTGGCTCAATTTCTCGAAGCGATTCCCATAGGTGTGCTCGTGCTGGATTCTCAAGGCAGACCTGACTACGTAAATCACGCCGGACAGCAGTTACTCGGTCAAGGAGTTTTGCCCTTAAATGCACTTGAGGATTTATCAGAAAGTTATCAAATTTATATCGCGGGAACGGAGACTATTTACCCTTTCGAGAATTTGCCGATCGTCCGAGCTTTGAGGGGGGAAAACGCGACGGCTGAGGATCTGGAAATTCATCGACCCGACAAGAAAATTCCCCTTGAGATTTGGGGAACGCCAATTTTTGACGAGGGTCGCAAAGTTGCTTTTGCGATCGCAGTTTTTCAAGATGTCACAGAACGCAAACAAGCTGAAGCTGAGCGCCATCTAAATTTGAAAAAATCCCTGGATGCCGAATCAGACTTAACTGATGCCTACGGGCGATTTGTGCCACATCAATTTCTACATTTGTTGGGATATGAAAGTATTATAGATGTCAACTTAGGCGACCAAGTACAGCAGGAAATGTCGGTGCTCTTTGCGGATATTCGCGACTTCACGACGCTTTCCGAAACTATGACTCCACAAGAAAATTTTAAATTTATCAATGCTTACCTTTCGCGTATGGAGCCTGCAATTACTCGCAATAACGGGTTTATTGACAAATACATCGGCGATGCAATTATGGCTTTGTTTAGCGACTATGCAGATGATGCAGTGAAAGCGGGTATTGCGATGCTAAATATCCTGAATGATTACAACGAACACCGTCAAAGAGTCGGCTACATCCCGATTCAAATTGGGATTGGCATCAATTCGGGTTCTTTGATGCTGGGAACAGTTGGGGGTCAAAGCCGAATGGACAGCACTGTGATTAGCGATGCTGTTAATTTGGCATCTCGCATTGAAGGATTGACCAAAGATTACTGCGTACCTCTGTTAATTTCTCAGCAGACTTTGGAACGGTTGCGAAATCCGGCAGATTATGCTATTCGGATTGTGGATAAAGTACAGGTAAAAGGAAAATCTAAATATGTCGTAGTCTATGAGGTATTTGATGCCGATCCGCCGGAAATTTTGTCGGCAAAGCTAGCAAATTTGTCTGTATATAATGAAGCTATGTTACTGTGCGATCGCAAGGAATTCCGAGAAGCGGGAAAATTGTTTGAGGAATGTTTGCGGACAAATCCCAGCGATCGGGTAGCTCGCATTTACCTGAAACGCTGTCGGGATTGGCGATCGCTCCTTAAAGGAATTTAAAGCAAGTTAGTCGATTTGAGATTTGAGATTTGAGATTTGAGATTTACTCCACAGATGAATCGGGGATATTGAACAAGAGTCTAAAATTTTGAGCTGCTGACGACTTCTGTCGGAAAGCAAGTATCCGTTTTTGGGAAGAGTCATCAATCATGACTCATATCAAATCCGGTTACATCAGAATAATATAACAGTCGCCCAGGCTGTGAGGACAGATACTAGAGATAGTCCCTCGTCTTGATAGTGTTCAATCTCCTCATAACCAAACCCTACATTTATGAGCTACATCACAAAGTAATTTAAGGCCACAGAGCTTTCTGGGATGAAGAAAACAGAGGCTTGTCCCGTGTTTAAAATCATCCACAACACGATCGACAATCGAGCTTTTAGGCACAACCCAGAGACTTTCAAGAAAAGCCGAATCGTCTCCGGTACGATACTGGTTTTTAAGGTGAAGCGTTTATATTTTCAAGCCACTACAACTAAAATATATCTTGAGAGTGATGACTGACCTCTGGAATCTGTCAAAGGTGTAAAATATAAACAGCTTTATACCTGTTACTTCTGAGGCTTCTCAAAATAGAACGGCTGAGGGCGGAACAAGCAGCGATCGGTAATTTGGTGGGAGAACGGCGGCCAGGGGTGAACCTGTCTCAGCAAAAGTGGGCGGATGAATTAGGGATGACCTTTCCCACGATTAATCGTTGGGAAAATGAAAACGCTACGCCTTCTGGCTTGCCACTCAAGCAAATTTACATCTTGCTGGATGAGTTAGGTAATTTGCCAGATGCAACGCTTCGCGAAAGCAGTAAGGCGCTGCGAGCAAGATATTTTTCGGATAAGGAGTACAAAGGGTGAGTTTAGAGGGAATAAACAGCATTTTCAGAGATATTCGACTACTTCCCTATGGTGTGGCGACCCTCTCCGTGGCTCTGGCACTGGCGCTAACCAGATCGCTGTTACCGTGGCTCTACCCAACCACGACGCCGCTGTTTTTCATCGCGGTAATAGTGAGTTCCTGGTATGGCAGTTTCGGGGCTGGGTTACTGGCAACAATGTTATCCACGCTGGCAATCAACTATTTTTTTATTGAGCCGTTCAATTCCTTACAGATAGTTAATGTAGAGACAATTGTTCGGCTGGGTACGTTTTCGATCGCGGCAGGATTCATCGCTTCACTCAATCTATCGTGGCGCACGGCTCTAAAAAACGCGAAAGCAGCCTTGCAAACTTTACAGGAGGCAATGGAACTAGAACAAAAGGCGCAGGGCGAAACCGCACAAGCTGCGGCGACGGAGGCAAAAGAACATCTAGAAACGGTACTTTCTAGCATCAACGATGGGTTTTACATCCTCGATCGCGATTGGCGCTACACCTATGCCAACGATCGCTACTGTGAAATGGTTGGAAAGCAGCGGTCAGCGATTCTGGGTCAGAATATTTGGGAGCTATTTCCGGCGACAGTTGACACCGATGCTTACGTGCAGTTTCATCGGGCAATGCGCGCACAAACGCCGCTCCAGTTTGATTATCTCTACTCGCCTTGGAATGGTTGGCATGACTGTCGAATTTACCCTTCGCCCAGTGGACTGACCGTTTTGCTTGCTGACATTACCGATCGCAAACAGGCGGAACTCCTCCTAATCGAGCAGAAACGACTGCTGGAGCCGATCGCCTTAGGGCAGCCGCTAGACTACTGTCTGGCAGCCGTGTGTGACTCAGTATCCAGGCTGAATCCGGGTACCCGCGCCTGCTTCCTGCTAGCCGACACTCAGCGGCTGACGTTTCAGAGATCCATTACTCCAGACTTTCCACCGTCTTTTGGTGCAGGACTCAAGGATGCTCCGATTAACGATTTGTGCATTGGAACCTCCGGCTCAGCAGTATATTGCGGTCAGTCCGTGACCTGCGCCGACATTGCCAACGACGATCGCTGGTCGCAAGCATGGCGAAATTTATGCGTGGCTCACGGCATTCTAGCGTGTCATTCTCAGCCCGTGCTCAGACAGGACTATCTAGCTCTGGGGTCGCTGATGCTGTGCTTTAGCGAGGCGCGGAGGCCGACGGATTGGGAATATCAACTCGCGGTGTTCGGCACCCAACTTGCCAGCATCGCCTTCGAGCGCGATCGATCGCGCTCGAAGGCGATGCGCGAGAGCGAAGAACAGCTTCGGCTGGCTTCCGAAGGCGGCAATTTGGGTTTGTGGCATTGGGATAGGGAAACTGACACGCTGAGTTTTACGGACATAGCCAAAGCGATGTTTGGTTTACCCCTCAATACCGAAATGTCGGTGGAGGTGTTTTTAGAAGCGGTGCATCACGACGATCGCCCATTCGTTCACACCGCGATCGCCGAGCTAAAAGCGAATCAACCGCCTGCTGAAATTGAGTATCGGACGCTGTGGGCCGATGGCACCGTTCGCTGGATTTTGGCAAAGGGCAATTGCGCCTACAACGCTGATGGCGTCATAATTTCGACGCGCGGCGTATTCATCGACATCAGCGATCGCAAACAAGCCGAAGAAGCGTTGCGTCAAAGCGAAGAGCAGAGTCGGAAAATTCTGGAGAGCATTGATGATGGATTCTTTGCCCTGGATGAGAATTGGCGTTTCACTTACGTGAATCGGTCAGCGGAAATTCTGCTAGACCGCACTGCCAGCGATCTGATTGGGAAGAATGTGTGGGCAGAATTCCCAGGACTCGATGGCAGCGAGTTTGAGCGGGTTTATCGCCGCGTGGCAAACGAGCGCGTGGCTTTGTCAGTCACGGCGTTTTATCCGGATCGCGATCGGTGGTATGACGTTCGCACCTACCCGGCCGCGAACGGGATTACCATTTTTTTCCGAAATGTCACCGATCGCAAACAGGCCGAGGAGGTATTGCAACAACGAGAAGCAGAGCTCCGTTTAGTTACCAATGCCGTGCCTGCCTTGATTTCCTTTGTAGACTCAGACCAGCGCTACCGCTTCAACAATCGAGCATATGAAGAATGGTTTGGACATCCGGCAGCCCAAATCTATGGCAAGCACCTCCAAGAAGTTTTAGGCGAAACTGGCTATGAAGGGATTCGTCCTTATGTTGAGCAAGTCTTGGCAGGACAGGAAGTGACCTTTGAAAGCCAAATTTCCTACAAAGATGGTGGAACCCGCGAGATCGATGCGACCTATGTTCCCCGCTTCAACAGCCAGGGAAAAGTTGAAGGGTTTGTAACACTGGTCAACGATATCACCGATCGCAAACAAGCCGAAGCCACACTGCGGGAGAGTGAGGCACGGTTCCGGCTGATGGCAGATGCCGCCCCTGTGCTGATTTGGATGGCCCGCACCGATAAACTCTGTTATTACTTCAACGTCCCGTGGCTAAACTTTACCGGACGGACGATCGAGCAAGAAAGGGGCAATGGTTGGACAGAAGGAGTCCACCCCGACGACCTCGATCGGTGTTTAGACACCTATGTGACTGCCTTTGATGCCCGTCAACCGTTCAAGATGGAATATCGCTTGAAACGCTGTGATGGCATATACCGTTGGATTATGGATGAAGGTGTTCCTCGGTACGGATTGGAAGGTCAGTTCTTGGGCTACATCGGTTCCTGTGTTGATATTGAAGACCACAAACAAGCTGAGGAAGCCCTGCGCGAGAGTGAATCCCGCCTCCGCCTGATCTTTGAAAGCGCCAAAGATTATGCCATCTTCACCATCGACCTTAACGGCATCATTGCCAGTTGGAACTCAGGGGCCCAACGGCTGTTGGGCTATACCGAGACAGAAGCAATTGGTTGCCCGAGTCGGACGATCTTCACACCCGAAGATAACGAACAAGGACAAGCCGAGTACGAGATGCAAAGCGCTCTAACGCAAGGACGGGCAGAAGACGAACGCTGGCACGTCCGCAAAGATGGGAATCGCTTTTGGGCCAGTGGATTGATGATGCCCCTGCTTAATGAAGCCGATTGTCCGCAGGGATTTGTCAAAATCATGCAGGACAAGACCGCACAACGGCAAGCAAGTGAGCGACTGCAATTGCTGTATGAAACTACCCGCGATCTCTTGAATACAGAACACCCTCTGGCTTTGATGCACGGGCTATTCCGCAAACTTGCAGTGCAACTCGATCTGCACTCTTACTACAACTTCATGGTGGAAGAAAAAGACAACCGCCGGATGCTGCATTTGAGAAACTATGATGGCATCTCACAAGAAAGGGCGCAGGCGATCGCATGGATCGAATTAGGTGAATATCTCTGCGGACTGGTTGCCCAAACGCAGCAGCAACTTGTCTTGAATCAAGCCGAACTCTCCACTCATCCCAATGCTAAAGCCCTCTGTGAACTGGGCATCACGGCTTACGCGGGTCAACCGTTAATCGCTCAAGGGCAGTTATTAGGAACGCTCTCATTTGCCAGCCTGACTCGGACGCACTTTACGGCTGCAGAAATCGATCTGCTGCGATCGACCTGCGACCAGATCGCGATCGCTCTGGAACGGGCAAACCTAAACGCTTCACTCCAGCAGCAAGCGGAACAGCTAAGACAGGCAAGTCGGATCAAGGATGAGTTTTTAGCGGTACTATCCCATGAATTGCGATCGCCCCTCAATCCCATCTTGGGGTGGTCAAAGCTTTTGCAAACTGGCAAGCTGGATGCTGCGAAAACCGCACAGGCGTTAGCGACGATCGAACGCAATGCCAAGCTGCAAACTGAACTGATTGAAGATTTGCTCGATGTCTCGAAAATTCTCCAAGGCAAGCTCAGTCTTAATATTCGTGCAGTCGATTTAGCTTTAACTGTGGAATCGGCGATCGAAACTGTCAATTTGGCTGCTGTTGCCAAATCCATTGAGATTCGGACTGTGTTAGATCCTCAGATCGGACAAATTTTGGGGGATGCGGGCCGTTTGCAGCAAGTTGTCTGGAATCTGGTTTCCAATGCGGTCAAATTCACTTCGGCCGGGGGGCGCGTTGAGGTGAATTTGACTCGTGTTGGCGATCGCGCTCAAATTACGGTGGCGGATACAGGGATTGGCATCGCACCGGAGTTTTTACCCTACGTGTTTGACTACTTCCGGCAAAAAGATGGCGCTACAACCCGCAAGTTTGGTGGCTTGGGATTGGGGCTGGCGATCGTGCGGCATCTAGTGGAACTTCACGGCGGTACCGTGGCGGCAGAGAGCCAGGGTGAAGGGCTAGGAGCTACCTTTACTGTAAGGCTGCCCCTATCACCGAAGGTAAAGGGACAAGAAAACTCTCTTGCAGGATTTTCGGAACGATCGACTGCGGATGAACCGTTATCCGGGATGCGGATACTGGTGGTAGATGATGAACCGGATATGCGAGAGTTGATTTGCTTTTTGCTAGAAGATGCTGGTGCAGTGGTAGTGACTGTTGCTGTCGCTTCAGAAGCCCTCACAGCGTTGACTAATTTCCAGCCAGATGTCCTGTTGAGCGACATTGGAATGCCGGGGATGGATGGCTATATGCTGTTGCGGCAAGTGAGAGGCCTGCCGCCAGAACGGGGTGGGCTGATTCCCGCGATCGCCCTGACTGCCTATGCAGGCGAGTTTAATCACAAGCAAGCTTTGCAAGCTGGATTTCAGCGACATCTGGCAAAGCCGATCGAACCGGATGAATTAATTAAGACGATCGCCGCACTTCGCAAGCAAGAACAGTCATGGCCCAGCAAGCTCTAAGGATCGATCCGATCGAGTTCAAGCCGATCGAACATCACCAAGCTTTTAAGTTGCTCTGGCTAGGCAGCGATATTTGTATTGCAGGAGAATCTAGCAATAAATCCGGTTTCTAGTCTAACAGTGCGTAAGTCCTGATAATATAATCACTAATTTGGAGTGTCAAAAAAAGACGATGATCATCAACAAGCAGCAGTCTAGAATATCTATAAAACCTTCAGTGATTAAAGCGATAGCTCTGTTCTTTCTGTGCTGCTTGTTAACTGCAAGTTGCGGACAGGGATCGCGTCGCTCGGTAAATGCGAGCGGCGAAAATACTAATAACCGCGTTACTATTGGCACAACTTTGAAATTGCGGACGATCGACCCTGCGGACGCTTACGAAACCATATCAGGACAATTGCTACGCAATTTGGGCGACACTCTCTACACCTACGAGTCTGGAACTACAAAGTTAATCCCCGACTTAGCGACAGCAATGCCAACAGTTAGCAAAGACGGATTGACATATACAATTCCCTTGCGTCAAGGCGTTATTTTTCACGACGACACACCGTTTAACGCCGCAGCAATGGAATTTTCCTTGCAGCGGTTTATCAAAAATGGCGGCAGTCCGGCTTTGTTGTTGAGCGATGCAGTAGAATCGGTGAAAGCGACGGGCGAATACGAATTAACTTTTCAACTCAAAAAGCCTTTTGCTGCTTTTCCTTCCCTGTTGACATTTTCGGGTATGTGTGCCGTTTCTCCGAAAGCTTACGAGATTGGGCAGGGTAAATTTAAACCCGATACCTTTGTGGGAACTGGACGTTACAAGTTGGCGAAGTACGGCAGCGATTCTCTCAAGTTTGACGTGTTTGACAAGTATTGGGGGGAAAAGCCGGTCAATCAAGGAATTGACATTTTGCTGCTTTCTAGTTCGTCAAATTTGTTCAATACTTTTCAGACTGGTGCGATCGATGTGGCTTATTTGTCTCTGGATGCAGATCAAGTTCGCAGCTTGGATGGGGGAGCAAAAAAAGGGAAATGGCAGGAAATCGCGGGGGAAAGCAGTACGGTTAATTACATGACGCTGAATATCAAGTCTAAACCGCTGGATAAGTTAGAAGTGAGACAAGCGATCGCAGCAGTGATGGATCGCCCGCTGATTAACGATCGCGTACTGCAGAGACAAGCACAACCGCTTTACAGTCTGATTCCCACAACCTTGGACGTTCAAAAACCGGTTTTCAAAGAACTTTACGGCGACGCCAACACCGCAAAAGCCAAGGAACTTTTAACGAAAGCTGGATACTCGGCCACAAATCCTTTTGTTCTGCCAATTTGGTATGCTTCGGCTTCCAGAAAAAGAGCTTTAGTCGCGAGTACGATCGAGGCGCAAACTAAACTTAAAATGGACGGGATAATGCAGGTAGAAATTAACAGCGTTGAATCTCCGACTTTGTTTCAAAACATAGAGAAGGGCATTTATCCAGCGGTTTTAGTGGATTGGTCTGCCGACTTTTTTGACGCTGACAATTACATTCAGCCGTTTTTAGATTGTGCCACAGGTTCGGAAGCTGGGGGCTGCTCCAAGGGTGCAAGTCAAAGTCAGGGTTCGTTTTATTATAGCGATCGGGTAAATCAACTGATCGACAAGCAGCGCAAAGAAACAAACCCTCAAACCCGCAAAGCCATATTTGCCGAAATTCAAGACATACTGGGTCAAGATGTACCTTTCATTCCTCTTTGGCAGGATAAGGACTATACATTTGCTCAGAACACAATCACGGGCGTTCGTCTAGAACCGACGCAATCTTTTCCTTTTTGGTTCCTGAAAAAGCAATAATTCTTTACAATAATTTCTCGGAGTTGAAACGTCAATAATTATTGCATATTTTGTGCACAACAGGGTGACGATTGTCACAGTTTATCAAAGAGACCGATCACCCAACCCTCTTTAATAATGTGGGATATTATTAAGAGAGAGATATTGGTGAGGGTGAGTATATGAAACTTGGAATTTTAACAACAACAGGGCTGCTGATTGCGATCGGTTGTGCCTCTGGAGTAAAGGCAGAAAACGTATCACACGTCAAGCAATTATTAGAAACTCAAAAATGTAGCCAATGCGACTTGACAGGAGCGCAGCTTGCTGGTATTGATTTGACTGGGGCAGATTTGAGCGGTGCGAATCTGAGCGGTGCAAATTTGAACGGTGCAAATTTGAACGAAGCCAAACTGAATCAAGCAAATCTGAAACAAGCTAAATTGCAAGGTGCGAGTTTAATTGCGGCTAAAATGCACGGGGCTAATTTGGAGGGTGCTGATTTGAGCCGCGCTAATCTGAGTTTGGCGGGTTTAGTGATTGCGAGTTTGAAAAATACCAACCTCACCAGCGCTAATTTAATCGGCGCTAATTTAGAAAGCGCCAATTTGGCTGGTGCAAACCTGAGAAATGCTCGCCAGTCTATAGCGAATTTATCTAATGTCAGCCTCAGAGGTGGCAGTTTGTCGGGAGTAGACGTACAGGGAGTCAACTTGCGGGATGCAAATTTGACCAATGCAAATTTGAACGGTGCAAATTTGAACGGTTCGGACTTGACAGGTGCTAATTTAAAGAATGCCAATATGGCAAATGTAGATTTGAAAAACGCTTCTTTGCCGTAGGACGATCGCCACTTGCTATATCAAATTCTGCTGATTAACGAACTTAATATAATAAGTTAGGGGCAATTATGAAATTGCCCCTAAAGTTTTAATTGTAGGATTTATCTTGTTTCCGGTCGCTGCGTAGGTCAATCGATTTTAGATTTTAGATTTTAGATTTTAGATTTTAGAGGCGACCCCACGGATAAATTCGGGGGTTCCTTTATCGGATACAGGTTTTTTATTTCTGGACGGATGAATCCGGGGGCTTGTATCCTGGAAGCTTGATTGTCATTGTTCGGTGTGCGAAGCTTTTCCCTGGCGTCTGCGATCGATTGCGCGATTTTAGATTTTAGATTTTAGATTTTAGATTTTAGATTTTAGATTTTAGAGGCGACCCCACGGATAAATTCGGGGGTTCCTTTATCGGATACAGGTTTTTTATTTCTGGACGGATGAATCCGGGGGCTTGTATCCTGGAAGCTTGATTGTCATTGTTCGGTGTGCGAAGCTTTTCCCTGGCGTCTGCGATTGCTTCATATTTGGGGATTTAGGATCAATCTTCCTCGTGAGCATCTTGAGCGAAGCGGATAATGTCATCATCGCCGAGGTATTCACCATTTTGGATTTCAATCATCACCAGGGGAATAACGCCTGGATTTTCTACGCGGTGAGCAGTATTCATGGGAACGTAGGTTGACTGTTTCTGCATGAGAATCGTCTCTTTGTCGTCGCAGATAACTTTAGCGGTACCGGAGACGACAACCCAGTGTTCGCTGCGGTGATAGTGCATTTGGGTGCTGATGTGATGCCCCGGCTTGACTTCAATGCGATTGATCTTATAACGATCGCCCGCGTCTATGACTGTAACTTTGCCCCAGTAGCGGGTTTGTGTGCGATCGTCAGTTTTTTCGATTGTGTCCACTGTTTCCACCATCCTGTTTATCTCGCCAACGGTGTCTGTAAAAATATCTGTAGCTCAAAGTATAGCAGGGATAGGGTAAGTGCGATCGATTTAAACATTACTCAATTAGCCGCCACTCGCGAGCATCAACAAATTGCGACAAATGCCCCACATTTGTCGTGGCAATTACCACCTGATTGCCTTTACTTGCCTCCAATATTGCTTGAGCCGCCAAAATCACATCCCCGTCAAGTGCATTGGCTTCTGCAGTTGGTCTTCCTCTCATTCTCGCTTGCGCCCACAACTGAGCGGCTAAAAGCATTACTTCTGTAGTCAAAGGACGGTAGGGAAGTTGCGATTTAAGTTCATCAAGCCGTTGAATACCTGCTAATTTACCGGCGCGGATCGACTCCCGTCGCACTTCGTAGTCAGCAATTTCAGGGAGCATTACAATGTAACCTTTCTGTGGCAAAGATTGCAGCCAAAGTTTGCCCTCTTGATATAAAGGAGAGGTGGCTTTGGGATTGGTAACAATTCCTAACGGCCCAGAATCTAACAACACTATTCTGCTCATGGAATGCTCTTATATATGCACGGGGTTTTCTTCTAGTGCCTTGCGGAGAACTTCAGCGGTTTCTGTTTGCTCCTGTTCATCTCCATCGTCAACCCAAGACTGTAGCAATTTGCTCAGAGCTTCGTGCTGCTGTACGGGATCGATGGTCTTAATTTCGTCTGTAGCTTTTATCGAAGTATCGGGGGTTCCTGGCTTCATTGTTACTGTGGAGCGAAATAGCCGAATCATCTGAAGTAAGTTTGGCCAATATTCTCTCGGAGTTTGCTGAATCTCCCGCAAAAAATCTACAATTTCTTCACCTATGCGAGTTTCTGGCGCTGAAGTTGCTGTCGCTTGGCTTTCGTTGATTAAAGCTTGCTCAGGCATAATCACTTTTCTCCTTTCTCAGATTTATATGAAGTTTGATTGATTTACGAAAAGGGGATGGGGGCGGGTCGAGCAATATCCTGGACGTGAATTAGAGATGCAGGCGTGAACCCCTACTCATATTATAAACAAAGGGCGGGCTATGGCCCGCCCCGCTTTTTACTTGCTCAACACACCATCAGGAATCCCCAAAAGATCCTCAATGCGAGGCATATCTTCCAAAGCAATCACTCTGCCTTCATCCTCAAAACCAGCAATTTGATCGAAATTCAAATACCGATACAAATCACCCGCAAAAGGATCGATTCTCTTCGACACAATGTCATTGTATTCTTGGACTGTGGGAATTCGACCTAACAGCGAACAAACTGCTGCCAATTCCGCCGAACCGAGATAAACTTGCGCGTCTTTGCCCATGCGGTTGTTAAAGTTACGAGTAGAAGTTGAAAAAACCGTTGTCGCATCTTTAACCCGCGCTTGATTGCCCATACAAAGACTGCATCCCGGCATTTCTGTACGCGCTCCAGCGGCTCCAAAAATACTGTAATAACCTTCTTCTTTGAGTTGCTGTTCGTCCATCCGAGTGGGCGGACAAATCCACAGGCGAGTTTTCACTTCCCCTGCACCTTCCAACACCTTCGCTGTGGCGCGGTAGTGACCGATATTTGTCATGCAAGAACCGACAAATACTTCGTCAACCCGATCGCCCGCAACCTCACTCAACAACTTAACATTATCCGGGTCATTGGGAGCAGCCACAATGGGTTCTGTAATCTCGTTCAGATCGATTTCGATGATTTCAACGTATTCCGCATCAGCATCCGCCTCCATCAGCACCGGATTTGCCAGCCATTCCTCCATCTTCGCCACCCGGCGCATCATCGTCCGCGCATCTTGATAGCCCCGCGCCACCATGTTTTTCAGCAGCGCGACATTGGAGCGAATGTACTCGGAAACAGTCTCCACGCTCAATTTAATCGTGCATCCAGCGCAAGAACGCTCGGCCGTCGCATCGGTCAATTCAAAAGCCTGCTCGACCTTCAAATCGGGCAAACCTTCAATCTCCATAATCCGCCCAGAAAAGATATTTTTCTTGTTCTGTTTTTCGACGGTTAGCAAACCTTTTTGAATCGCCACATAGGGAATTGCATTCACAACATCCCGCAGCGTTACTCCGGGCTGCAATTTACCTTTGAACCGCACTAAAACTGATTCCGGCATATCCAAAGGCATGACCCCCAAGGCGGCAGCAAAAGCCACCAATCCCGAACCCGCAGGAAAGGAAATTCCCAAAGGAAAACGAGTGTGAGAATCGCCGCCGGTTCCCACTGTATCCGGCAACAACATTCGGTTCAGCCAAGAGTGAATAATGCCGTCTCCCGGACGCAAAGCTATGCCCCCGCGCTGTGACATGAAATCGGGTAATTCATGGTGAGTTTTGACATCAACAGGTTTCGGATAAGCGGCGGTGTGGCAGAAACTTTGAATTACCAAATCGGCGCTAAATCCCAAACAAGCAAGTTCTTTCAATTCGTCCCGAGTCATCGGCCCGGTGGTATCTTGCGAGCCGACTGTTGTCATGGCTGGTTCGCAAGATGTACCGGGACGAACGCCGGACAAACCGCAAGCTTTGCCTACCATTTTTTGTGCTAAAGTGAAGCCTTTGCCCGTATCTACTGGGATTGTGGGACGGGTAAAAATAGTGCTGGGTTCTAGTCCTAAAGCTGCGCGGGTTTTGTCGGTTAAAGTTCGTCCAATTAATAGCGGAATTCGGCCGCCGGCACGAACTTCGTCTAGAATTGTGTCGGGTTTGAGGGTGAATGTGGAGATGATTTCTCCGGCTTCGTTGGTGATTTCGCCTTTGTAGGGATGGATGGTAATTACCATTCCTGTTTCCATTTTGGAGACATCGCATTCGATCGGCAATGCGCCGGAATCTTCAGCGGTATTGAAGAATATCGGGGCGATCGCACCTCCTAAAATATAACCGCCGCTGCGCTTGTTCGGCACAAACGGAATATCATTGCCAATATGCCAGAGCACGGAATTAATCGCCGATTTCCGCGACGAACCGGTACCGACAACATCGCCGACGTAGGCTACGGGATGACCTTTTTGCTTCAATTCTGCAATGGTTTGCAAAGCCCCAGGCATCTTACTTTCCAGCATCGCCAAAGCGTGCAGGGGAATGTCCGGCCGCGTGGTAGCATGAGGTGCTGGCGACAAGTCGTCAGTATTGGTTTCTCCAGGAACTTTGAAGACTGTAACAGTAATCGCTTCTGGCAACACAGGACGACCCGTAAACCACTCGGCATCCGCCCAAGAATCGACTACCTGCTTGGCGTAGGGATTGGTATCAGACAAAGCTATAACGTCGTGGAAAGCGTCGAATACTAACAGCGTTTTGCTCAGTGCCCGGGCTGCGGTGGCGGGAATGGCGGTTTCGGCAGTAGGATCGAGCAAATCGATTAAAGATTGGACGTTGTAACCGCCCATCATTGTCCCCAGCAGGTAAACTGCCCATTTGGGAGCAATTAGGGGGCTGTGGATTTCGCCTTTAGCAATGCCAGTTAGAAAACCAGCTTTGACGTAGGCGGCGCTGTCTACTCCGGGGGGGACGCGATCGCGTAATAATTCTATTAAGGTTTCTTCTTCTTGTGCCGGCGGATTTTTCAGCAGTTCACACAGTTCTGACGTTTGCTGGGCGTCTAGCGGCAGCGGTGGAATTCCCTCACGGGCCCGTTCGGCAGCGGTACGGCGGTAAGATTCAAGCATTTCTCCTCTCTCCTCGGATAGTATTCGGTGGTTGTTTGTAGGTGACTTTACTTTTTAGATTAGGAGCTTCCGCTGCACATTGGGCAAAGTACCTCGCTATACATAAAAACTTAACGCAACTTTAAAAACAGTAGATTGTCATACCAAAGGCAGATGTGTTCTCCACCGGGAGTGCCAAATATCAAACTCCAGCCCAGCAGTTTCGAGGCATTCAGTTGCATTGTTGTGGTTAAGATTAATGTGTTGTGGGGTACTGTCGATCGTCCTCTGCATCCATCCCTGACAACTAAAGCTAGGGAAGCATTTGTCAATAAGCAATTATGCTCAGAATATACTCGGATTGTCGGTACAAAACTCAGATTGGCGCGATCGAGAAATCATGCCGAGCGCCATATTGATGCCGACCCGCTCCCAAATCGCGAATTTTCTACTCCTAGAAAAGCAGTTTTTTTGAGTAATCTTACTGATTGACAAATGAAATTAAGTCTTCGGTTGTTGCCAATGCTCTGCATCTGAAATCGTCATTTACCACAAGTTAAAAAAAAGTTGTCTTGCTAATGGATCGATTAAACAATGGAAAGTTTTATCCCTGAAAACTCTGAAGACTGTCACGGCTGGGCTTCCAAGCCAGACTTGTACAAAGAGCTGCAAGGAACCAAAGAATTACTGCTGACGATCGCCAACTCGATGCCGATGCCCCTGATCGTCAGCAGTCTGGCGGACGGCACAATTCTTTATAGCAATGATTTATGCCGTCAGGCTTTTGGGTTCACAGGATTCAAGTCGATCGACCGCCAAAAAGCCGAAATGCTCTACCACAAACCTGCAGACCGCCAGGAATTGCTGTTGCGGCTCGCCCGCAACGGACACGTCCGCGAGACAGAAGTCCGGCTAAAAAAAGCTGACGGCACGCTGTTTTGGGCAAGTGTATCGATGCGGTATCTGACATTGGTGTCGGGCAAAGCTGTTCTGTCGGTGTTCAGCGACATTACGGATCGGAAGCGAGCGGCCGCGAAGGAGCAGGAATTGCTCGCGTCAATCCACTCGCGGGCCCGCCAGCAAGCGGCCGTCGCTTACTTGGGGCAGCAGGCCCTGGCAGAAACAGATTTGTCAGCACTGATGGACAAAGCTGCGGTTTTAATTGCTCAAACTCTGGACGTTGATTATTGCCAGTTGTTAGAACTGTTACCCTCCGGTCATGCTTTTATGCTGCGAGCGGGGGTTGGCTGGCAGCCGGGCCTCGTCGGCAGCGCTACTGTTACCGCTTCTGCCCGATCGCAAGCAGGTTACACATTGCTAGTGGGCGAACCGACGATCGTCGAAGATTTGCGGGTGGAAACGCGCTTTAGCGAGTTGCCGCTACTGCACAACCACCGGGCTGTCAGCGGCGTTACTGTAATTATTCCCGGCAATCGGGGACTGGGGAGGAACTGGGGACAAGTAGAACCAGCAAACAGTTCCTCCTCGCCGGCCTGGGGCATTTTGGGGGTTCATACCAGCCAAGGGCGGGTTTTCAGTCAAGATGACGTTTATTTTGTAGAAGCGATCGCCAACGTGTTAGCTGCGGCGATCGAGCGCATTATATCGCAAGAGCGCTTACAAATGATGGAACGGGCGATCGAAAGTTGCAGCAACGGCATTGCAATCACCGACGCAACCGTTGCAGATAATCCGATTATTTATGTCAATCCGAGTTTTGAGCGGATCACTGGTTATCGCAGAGACGAGTTAATGGGGAAAAATTGCCGGTTTTTGCAGGACACAGACACTGACAGCCCCGCTGCCAAACAATTGCGAATTGCGATTGAAGAAGGCAGAGAATCTCAAGTTATATTACGCAACTTTCGGAAAGACGGCACCCCTTTTTGGCACGAACTGTCGATCGCTCCGGTTTACAACTCGCGGCGGCACTTAACCCACTTTATTGGAGTACAAACAGACATTACCGACCGCCAGCGTTCGGAAGAAGAATTATTTTTAAATTCTCAAGCTTTAGCAGCTTTTAGCGCTAATCTCAAACACTTGCACCGGATTACAACTTATCATTATCAAAACTTTGAAGAACTGGTTGACGATTATCTAACAGCAGGCTGTTTGATGTTTGGACTGTCTATGGGCATCATGGGTGAAGTTGACAACGATACTTTTATTGTCCGAGCAGCTAAAACAGATTTAGAACACTTCGTGCGAGGCTTAGAATTGAACCTCAGCGATACTTACTGCGCGGCAGTCATTAAACTTAACAAAACAGTTGCGTATTCTCATATAGGAGCAGATATTGAGATGCGCGAACATCCTGCTTATCAGAGCTGCAAGTCGGAATCTTACATCGGAACGCCGATATTTGTTAACAATAAAACTTACGGCACGCTGAGTTTTTGTTCGCCTGAAATAAAGAAAAGAAAGTTCAAGTACGAGGAAATAGAAATTATAGAATTGATGGCTCAAAGTATTGGAAAAATTCTGGCGGTTCACCAAATGGAAGTCGAACGCCAGCAGGCTGAAAAAGAGCGCTGCGAGTTGATAGTATCTCTCAAAGAAAGTGAAGAACGCTATCGCCGTTTAGTAGAACTATCTCCCGAAGCGATCGCCGTTCACAGTCAAGGGAAAATCGCCTACATCAATGCTGCCGGTGCGAAACTCCTCGGCGCGAGCTCTCCCGAAGCGCTCATCGGCTTTCCCCTATTGCATTTCGTCCATCCAAACTATGTGGAAATAGCCACAGAGCGCATTCGGCTAGTCGAGACAGAAAATCAGCCGCTCGACCTTGCCGAACAAAAACTGATGCGACTCGACGGACAAATAATAGACGTTGAAATAGCCGGCATCCCCGCTACTTATCAAGGCTCGACGGCCGGCCAGATTATTATCCGAGATGTCACCGAGCGCAAGCGAGTAGAACGGCAACTGCTGCACGGCGCTTTTCACGATGCGCTGACGGGTTTGCCGAACCGGGTTTTGTTCATCGACAGGCTAGGACAAGCCATCCGCCGATCCAATCAGTCCCCCGATTACAAATTTGGTTTACTTTTCCTAGATTTAGACCGCTTCAAAGTAGTTAATGATTCTTTAGGACACGTTTTAGGAGACAAACTGCTAATCGCCCTCGCCCAGCGACTGCAAACCTGCGTCCGGGTTTCTGATACCGTCGCCCGGCTGGGGGGAGACGAATTCACCATCCTGCTAGACCACATTCAGAGCCTCAGCGACGCCACCCTCGCAGCTAAAAAGATACAAAAAGAACTGACGAAGCCGTTTCATCTCGAAGGGCACGAAGTATTTACCACCGCTAGCATTGGCATTGTTTTCAGTCGAGGCGAAGCCACCGCCAGTGGCGAATCGAATTCGTACACTCACCCGGAAGAATTCCTACGCGATGCTGACATTGCTATGTACCGGGCTAAAGCTTTGGGTAAGGCCCGCCACGAGGTATTTAATTTGGCGATGCACGACCAAACTATGTCGCTGTTGCAGTTAGAAACTGACCTGCGGTTGGCTATTTTGGGCAAGGAGGAATTAGGAGAGAGCAAAGACCAATGTTCGCACTTTATTGTGCATTACCAACCGATTGTTTCGATCGCCAGCGGTGCGATCGAAGGTTTTGAGGCCTTGGTGCGCTGGCATCACCCAGTTCGGGGTCTAGTTCCGCCGTCTAGTTTTATCCCTGTAGCTGAAGAAACAGGTTTGATCGTGCCTCTGGGAGCCTGGGTATTGCGGGAAGCTTGTCAGCAATTACGGATTTGGCAAAAAATGTTAACCGAGGAAGACGGCAGAAGTGAGATAGAAGTTGGAAGAAGGAAGAATGAAGAAGTTCGATTGAAGTCGGCAAGGGACAATCTACAGGATTTAACTGATTTAACGGATACAGGAAATGATGGACAGGGAAGAAGGAACAGGGAAGAAAAAATCGGTAAAAAATTACCAATTCCCAGTTACCAATTCCCAATTAGCGATTTCCACTCATCTATTACCAATTCCCAATCCCCAATCCCCAATACTTCGGCTACGTTCAGTACAACTTCCCAGCTACCAATTCCGAATTTTAAATTACCAACTATCGATCCTTCGCAATTAACAATGAGCGTCAATCTCTCTCCTAAACAGTTAGGTTTCCCGAATTTAATCGATGAAATAGATGAAATTTTAGCAGAAACAGGCTGCGATCCGAGCTGTTTAAAATTGGAGATTACTGAAAGCGCGATCGTGGAAAATGTCAAGAAAGCCAATATTGTGCTAGCCCAATTAAAAGGTAGAAATATTCGATTGTCGATCGACGATTTCGGTACTGGCTATTCATCTTTGAGTTACTTGCACCGTTTTCCGCTGGATACACTGAAGATCGATCGATCTTTTGTGAGGCGCTTGGGGGCTGTCGAAAACGGTGACGACGGGGGTCAGCCTTTGCAGATTGTGCGGGCGATCGTCACTTTGGCTCACAATTTGGGATTAAATGCGATCGCCGAAGGTGTAGAGACAGCCGAACAGTTAGCACAGCTTCGAGAAATAGACTGCGAATTAGCTCAGGGATATTGGTTTTCTAAACCTTTGGACAGTTCTGCCGTGACAGAAATGCTGATAAATCTGGGTAATATAGCAATTATGGACTGAGTGACGTAAAGATTGGTAAATAGTGCCTCACCCGGTGAAGACATTTTTGCTACCAACTCACAATCTCAAAACTGATGCACTAGGGAACAAATGGTGCATCAAAATTAGATTTTAGGTGATATCAAATTTGTTAGCATCGGAATTCTTCATCTGCGTGAATCCGCGTTAATCTCTTGTCATCTGCGGTGAAGAAATTTTCTTTTTTTTACTGCAGATGAGGGCAGATTAACACAGATTAACGCAGATGAATTAGATCGAGTCCGGTTGCACCGTCCGTGGTTGACTGTTGACTGGATTTTATCAGGACTATGCTACCGGATTTGTTATGGTTGAGAATTACCAAACTGAGGCACCGTTACGGTTTCGCAATTGCCAACTGTCAATTACAACTTACCAATTCCCCATTAACAATTAGCTTTGAGGGGAATCTCGATCGCCAATTCTGTACCCTGTCCCGGCGCAGAAGTGCATTTCAGCGACCCGTTGTGTCTGTCTGTAACAATTTGATAGCTAATTGACAAGCCCATCCCAGTGCCTTTACCCACAGGTTTAGTGGTAAAAAACGGGTCAAAAAGCCGAGTGCCGACAGTCTCCGGTATTCCCGGCCCGTTGTCGGCAATCCGAATAATTACCTTGCCCGCTGGCGATATTTCAGTGCGGATGCGGATGTGGCTGGGCTGTTGCCGCATTTCCTCAGCAGAACGGCGCAGATCCCGTTCTTCCAAAGCATCCAAAGCATTGCTCAAGATGTTCATAAATACTTGATTTAACTGTCCGGCATAACATTCTACTAAGGGCAGTTGAGCGTATTCTTTAATCACCTCAATTTCTGGATGATTGTGTTTAGCTTTGAGCCGGTGCTGCAAAATCATCAGGGTGCTATCTATGCCGTCGTGGATGTTGACTGCTTTCTTTTCAGCTTCGTCCATGCGGGAAAATGTGCGGAGAGAAGCAACAATTTGTTGAATTCTGTCTGCACCGACTTTCATTGAAGAAAGCAACTTTGGCAAGTCTTTCATCAAAAAGTCGAGTTCAATATTGTCTATTTCCTCTTGAATTTCCGGGACTGGATCGGGATAGTGATTTTGGTAAAGTTCGATCAGGTGTAGCAAGTCTTGGGTATAGTCGTTGGCGTGGGTGAGGTTGCCGTAAATAAAGTTAACTGGGTTGTTGATTTCGTGGGCGACTCCTGCCACAAGTTGACCGAGACTAGACATTTTTTCATTTTGAATTAACTGCGATTGAGTGCTGGTTAATTTCTGCAAGGTTTGTTCTAATTCGAGAGCTTTATTGCGAGTTTGGGCGTACAGATCGGCTTGGTTGAGAGCGATCGCCAATTGAACTGTAACCGCTTGCAATAATTCTACTTCGCCCTCACTCCAGGGTCGCACGGCAGCGGAGTGGGCGCAGGTAACAACGCTCACTATTCCCGAAAGTGCCTGCATCGGAATTGCCAACACAGATCGGTAACCCAGAGAGTTAAGAGACTTTCTCCAAAAAGGGTCTGCGATCGCTCCTACATCATCGATTTGCAGCGTTTCTAGACGCAACATCTGTTCTCCTATAGTGCCGAAGTCAGAAGCTTTATAGGAACCTATTAAATCGGGAAGTTCTATTCTGCGAGATTCTTGAATAATTTCCCAAAAAGCCTCTTCTTGTTCGCTGCGGTACCAGGAAAAATAGCACCGATCGATCTGCATGAAAGCCCGAATTTCTTGGACGGCGACAGCAATAATGCTGTCGAAATCGAGGGAATTGCGGATTTGAGTAGTGAGGTTGTTGAGCAATTTTTCTCGATCGGCCTGCTGTCTGAGTCGGGCTTCCGATCGCCTCAAGGCAATTTCTCCCTGCTTGCGATCGGTAATGTCTTCGGTAATTGCTAATAAATATTGGGCATTTCCTTCTCGATCGAGAATTGCGGTTTTCTTCGTATGAAATATGCGAGTATCGCCTTCTCTTGTTTGAATCAGTTCTTCGGGAATGTCTAAAATTTGCCCGCTGGCGAGGGCTTCCCGGTCTTTGGCGGTGAAAAAGTCGGCTTGTTCTCTGGGGAAAAAGTCGTAGTCCTTTTTGCCCATAACTTCTGCTGCACTGAAACCGAGCAACTGTTGGGCGACTGGGTTCCACAGTACAAATCGCAACTCTTGTGCTTCTTTGCAAAATACTCCTACGGGTATGGTTTTGAGCACTGATTCCATAAAATGTTGAGCCTGTTGGAGTTCTGCTTCTGCCTGTTTGCGATCGCTAATATCTCGGACGTTGGCAATGATGCTGAGATTGCCGTTGAGATTAATTTTGGACAGGGCAACTTCTGCATCAAAAGTTGAACCGTCGTTGGGACGCCTCGCTTTCCATTCCACGCGACCTGTTTCGCCGGCTAATACTTTTTCCCAAAGTTCTGCCATTTTTTCAATGGGATTGCCGTCTGTTGAATAGTCCTTTTTAATTGATAATTTTGTTGCTTGGTCACGGGTAACTCCGTACATTTCTAACATTCGATTATTCACATCGAGAATGTTTCCTTCTAAATCGTGAATCAAGATAGCATCGTAGACATTGTTAAATATGGTTCTCAGGTTTTGCTCGGAAACTTGCAGGGCTGCTTCTGCCTGTTTGCGATCGCCAATTTCTTGTTCTAATTGGGTGACTGCTTGGGAAAGTTCGGCCGTGCGATCGCTCACTCTGTCTTCTAACTCGACTGCTGCTTGCCGCAGTGCTGCTTCGGCGGCTTTGCGATCGGTAATGTCGATCGCCGTACCGAACAGTTTTACCACCTTGCCGTTCACATCGGTTTCGGCTTTGCCGACGGCGTTCACGTGTCGCAAGGTGCCGTCGGGACGGTAAAGGCGAAAGTCAAAATCAAAGGGGATGCCTGTTGCGAGTCCCCGCTGCACTTGAGTTTGCCACAATTCCAAATCTTCTGGATGAATCTGAGCGACCTGTTCGGCTAGGTTGGGCGCAAAGGCGGCCGGTTCGAGCCCGAAGATGCGGAAGAGTTCTTCCGACCAAGTGAGGGTTTCGGTGGCTGCGTCGAGTTCCCAATTGCCGACGTGGGCGAGTCTCTGGGCTTCTTTGAGCTGCCGCTGGCTCTCGCGGATGGCGGTTTCGGCAACTTTGCGATCGGTAATGTCGAACAATACGCCGCAAAATACGATTTCGCCGTTCTCGCTGCAGGTGGGCATCGAGTCGCCCTGCCACCAGCGAATCTCGCCGTCGGGCTTGACTAACCGCCCTTCATAGTGCCACATGGAGAGATTTTCTACGGCTTCGTTGACGGAGGCGATGTAGCCTTCCAAGTCTTCAGGGTGGACGCGGGAAATAAATGTATTCATGTCTTGCATCATTTCTGATGCTGTGACGCCACTGATATCGAAGATGCGATCGCTCATGTAGTCAATGCGCCAAACTCCCTGGCTGCTGCAAAATTGGAACAGAGCTCCGGGCATGGTGGCCGCGATCGTCCGGAACCTGGTTTCGCTGGCCGTGAGGGCGGCAAAAGTCTGTCGCAGTTCGGCCGTGCGTGCTTCTACTCTGCGCTCTAGTTCTGCGTTGGCGTGTTGTAAGGCTGCTTCTGCTCGCTTGCGATCGGTAATGTCGGTGGCTGTACCGGTCGTGCCGAGGCAGTTTCCGGTTTCGTCGTAGAGGGCGATGGCGTTAAACATTAAATGTTTCATGCTGCCGTCTTTGGCGATTTGGGTGGTTTCGTACTGGAAAATTGATTCTCCGGTCAACAACCGGGCGAAAATTTTTAAATCTTTCTGGCTTTGTTCTGGTGTCACAAAGTCGGAGAAGGGCCGACCGATCATTTCTTCTGGTTCGTAACCGTAGATGTACTTAACTGCTGGGTTGACGAAGGTGTAGCGCCCGGAAGCATCGACCGACCAAATCATGTCTTGGGAGGTTTCTACCAGGCTGCGGTATTTGGTTTCGCTGGCTTTGACCGCTTCTTCTGCTTTTTTGCGTTCCGTCATGTCGCGGGAGACGCCGACAGTCATGACGATTTGGCCGTCTGCGCTGCGGATCGGTGTTTTGACGGTGCTGAACAGCCGCACTTCTCCGTCGTGCCGCGTCACCGGTTCTGCGGAAATTTGCAGAGTGTGCCCGGTGTCAAATACGAAGGTGTCATCTCTGACGTACTGGAGAGTATTGTCGGGATCGGCGAAAGGTGCGTCTACGATGCCTTGAAGTTCTTCTTCTGTCATGCCGTAATAGTCGCGGAATGCTTGATTTGCCCAAACAATTTTGGATTTGGGGCCTTTGACTAATACCATATCGCCGATCGAATCGAGAATTTGGTGATATTTTTGCTCGCTGTCGCGGAGTTTCTGCTGCGTGGATTCGATTTGTGCTATTTGCCTCTGGGTTTGCAAGTGCAGTTCGGCTTGGTAGATGGCAACTGCTAAATGGTCGCCTACTTGTCTGGCAAATTCGATTTCGTCTTCTTGCCACTGGCGGGGTTGACCGCAGGAGTGAATGCACAGCAATCCCCACAAATGTTTCCCTTGCAGCAGCGGTACGACTAAGTTGGCTCGGATTTGAAACCGCTTGAGGATTTTGAGGTGACAAGGGCTCAACCGGGCTTTGTAAATGTCCGCGACTGCTTGAACGTATCCTTTGGCATAGTTGGCGGCAAATTGTTCGCCGAAGCAGTAGTCGCGGACTCTGGTTCCCAAAGATGGGCTGTATTGGGGCAGTACGTCTTCGGACACTACTTCGCCCTCATTCCATTCGGATTCGGGAAAGAAGCGGTAGACGGCGACTCGATCGGCATTTAGGAGTTGCCGAACTTCGGTGGCTGTGATTTTGAATATTGTTTCTAAGTCTAGGGATTCACGAATTTTGCTAATAACTCCCATCAGCGCTTGCAGCTTTTTGAACCAGGTTTGAGACTGCGTTTCTCTTTCTAGGTGAGCTAGTTTCTCGCGCAGGTTTGTTACTTCGTGATACAGGTATTCATGAAACATAATGCTCTTTCTTTAGTGATGTTGCGGTTTGGTATCGAGGTTGATGGCATCTCAATCGCGATCGACAAGTTGAGCGCGGTAAATCAAAAGGGCAAAGGACAAATTCTCCTCCTTCTGCTAGCACTTAGCAGCTACTCACGCTGCATTTCCGTATTTTTTCTAGATTTGCAGGTCTATCGAGCCTGTTAACTTCCGTATATTTACTGAAAAAACTGGCGTAATTTGCTACTACATAAATTCTCAATAATAGAGAATTAGGTTAACAAAACTTACACATAAACTAGGTTTCTTAATGTAATTAAGCCAGGGAAGCTCCGAAAGTGGAAACCAGAAACCGAGTTTCATGACGGGATGACGGGAGCATTATGACTAATTTTGACATTTTTTTCGATCGCCTTCGGTTTCAATTGTCACCTTTTTATTATTACCGCAAATTCTATCGATGGTTTCCTTGTTTTGGCGAGCGAATATCCTGTTGGTAACGCCTCTATTAAAATTTGTTTAAATTTATGCGATCGCCTTTTCTAGAGTTTTAAGTAAGTAATGCTCGATTTATCGGGAGCATCTCCTATTTGTAAAAACACTTATTCTGGCTCCTGACTTCTGACTATTTCCTCCTGGCTCCAATTTCTAGCTGGGCTGTTTTCATTGAGATGAACCAGATTTATCTCTCCTAAATTAGCTTTTTTACAGCCTTTGGGGTCAGCCGAAATTTTAGATATTTTTCGTTGCATTCTCGTTATTTCAGGGGAGGGATTGGATTTTTTCAACTGATTTAAATTCACAGAATCAGAGGTTAGTTTTTGACCGAAAACTTGAGGTAGTTGCAGGCTATGGTTAAATTAGCTCAACTCAAGGGCGATTCCCTACCGCAACGGGCCCGCACGCGCGTTCGGGATAGGTTCGCACGCGCGGAGACTTTTTGCCCTATTTTTGCCCTTTTTGAGAAGTGTAAAAATTTTTAGATAATACAGATGTTTAGGGTATCACATTTTTGGCGAAAGTAAAGGTATTTCAAGCTCGATCGATAGAAATGGCGATCGCGAAGATTAAAGTTGGGGCACAGTAATGACAAATTCCGTAGAAACTCGCATTTCGCTTTCTACCTTTAAAGTGCCACCGTGTTGTTCGGCAATCATATCGCGAGTGGGATATCTGCCAAAACCGAATGCTTCTGCTGTTGTTTAGTAGTAAAGAAAAGATGGCCGATTTTGGCTTTAATTTCTAGATAAACTCTGATGGTATTGCCGCGCCGACCAAGTTCAACTGCTTTGGCCAGTTTTTGCGTTTTTACCAAATTTTTGAGAGTAAATTTTATATTTATCGATTGGTTTCTTGCTGCCCGTTTTTCTGCTTTTGAAATACATCATAACAACCACGAGCAATGATTTTTTTATAAAAGCGCGCTTTAAATCCGAAAAGCCAAATTCCGAGAGATCGATCGCACTGTCATACTCAGTATAAATTATTATATTGAAGCGGCGAGCAGGCTGCTACGATCGACGAATTGCTACAAACTTAAGAAGCAGTTTTCAGCATCGCCCTAGCTTCCTCAATATTTTCGGCAACCAATTTGCCCGACTCGATAAAGGCTGCTCTTTCGGTATCGCTGAGTTCGAGTTCGACTACTTGTTCGACTCCCCGAGATCCCAAGCGGCAGGGAACTCCTAAAAAGATATCTTGCACGCCGTATTCGCCGTGCAAATAAACGCAGCAAGGCAAGAGTCGCGACTGATTAAATAAAATAGATTCTACCATCAAACAGGCAGAAGATGCGGGTGCAAAATAAGCACTACTAATCTTCATCAATTCGACAATTTCTGCGCCGCCGTGGCGAGTCCGCTGTAGGAGTCGATCGATCGCCCCAGCATCCATAAGTCGATCGATCGGAATACCCTTGACAGTGGAATAGCGGGGCAAAGGAACCATCAAATCGCCGTGAGAACCGATGACAGTTGCATTGATGTCAGCAATTGAAATGCCCAATTCCATGGCAATAAAAGTTTGAAAGCGGGCGGAGTCGAGAACTCCCCCCATCCCCATGACTCGGTGTTTGGGCAAATCCGCTGCTTCCCAAGCTAAATAAGTCATGATATCTAGGGGATTGGTGATGACGATTAAGATTGCTTCGGGAGAATGCTCGATCGCCTGTTTTGAGGCTTGGGTGACAATTCGAGCATTGATTTTAATTAAATCTTCCCGATTGATACCGGGTTTGCGCGGCACTCCGGCGGCAATTACTATGATATTTGAGTTTGCCGTATCTGTATAATCATTTGTACCGACAATTTGGCGATCGTGGCGTTCCACTCCCCTGGCTTCCATTAAATCCAAAGCAACGCCCTGCGGCCAACCCTCCACAATATCTAGCAATACTACATCTGCCAGATTTTTCTCGGCAATTCGCTGCGCTAACGTACTGCCGACTTTGCCTGCACCAATAATTGATACGCGGGTTGATGGAGAATTCATTTGATTTTAGATTTTAGATTTTAGATTTTAGATTTTAGAAATGAGCTTAATTGGGGAAAGGTGCGCGGTGTGCACCCTTCGCTACATTAAGAACAGTGAGGTTTAGTTTTGGTGAGTTACTTAAAATCTTCGAGTTGGTCTACCCGCAGCCAAATATTGGGGGTGGGAACTTTGCCAAATTTGACGAAGGCATAGTCGCCGCGAACATCCATCACTTCGCCCTTTGTTTCAAATATATACGAGGAAAAGCGCTGGTCGCTGGCTTTGGCTTCTAGACTGTTTTCCAATTTTTCGCGTACAGCGCGAACTATACTGCCTTTCTTGATTGCCATAACTTGCTGTGTTTAGTTTAAAAAACTATACAAATTTTAATCTAGATTTGCCTGGAAAGTCACTCGGCGATTGAAATCGCTACTAAACAAACTAAGTCCACTCCAAGCGGACTAAGGAATAAAGGAGTGCGATTCGTGGGGTAGATCGAAAATCTAAAATCTAAAGCCTAAAATCCATTGACTGCTTCCTATGTCTGACAAATGGGGCAAAAATGAGTCGATCGCCCTGCTAATTTTATACGTTCGATGGTTGCGGAGCAAGTGCGGCAGGGTTGACCGGCGCGATTGTAAACCCAAGCGACACCGCCGTAGTTGCCGTTGACACCTTGGACGTTGAGAAAATTGCTAAAAGTGGTGCCGCCGGATGCGATCGCCTTCTGTAAAACTTGGATAATAGCTGTATGGATGCGCCCAATTTGCTCTGCGGTCAAATCCGCGCACAGAGTTGTGGGCATCACTCCCGACAAAAACAAAGTTTCGTCTGCGTAAATATTGCCCAAACCAGCTATCAGTGACTGGTCTAGCAAAGCTGTTTTTATGGGTCGCGCCCGCCGGTGCAGCTTGCGGGCCAAATATTCTGTTGTAAATTCCTCTGAAAACGGTTCGGGGCCTAAGAGTTTCAGACCGGTGACAGTGCTGGAAACCTCGGTTTCTGCAGGCACGTACCACATTTGCCCGAAAGTGCGCTGGTCTACAAACCGCAGTTCTTGGTTTCCTTCAAAAAACAGCCGCACTCGCGCGTGTTTTTGCAGTGGTTCGGATCGGTTCACCCACAGCAGTTGACCGGTCATCCGCAGGTGAACGCCCAACCAGCCGGCTTTTGAAGGCAAAAGGGAGGGGCAGAAAGAAGGCGTTTGGGAAGAGATTGGAGTTTGGGCAAGAAATTCTCCCACTCTCCCACTCTCCCCCTGTCCCCCTGTCCCCCTCTCTCTTTCTCCTTCTGGGAATTGAGATAGTTCTGCCAGTAGATATTTGCCGCGTCTGTACCAGCGGGCGATCGACTTTCCTTTGAGTTGTGTCAAAAAATCGGTCGCAGAGATTGAGCGGGCGATCGTGCTGTTTAACAACACGTCGCCGCCCAACATTTCTCGATCGAGGGTTGCTTGATTCAAACCCCGGCAAATAGTTTCAACTTCTGGCAGCTCTGGCACAATTAGCGTTGTTCTGTTCCTTGATTTGGCGCACCTTCGACGCTGCCGGGAGTTTCGGCACCCGGTTTGCTGTCGGTTGAAGTTTTCGGCTGCTGGGGGGCTCCTCCGCTGCCGGTTTTCCGGGTTTTTTCCTCGATCGTGGTTTGCTTGCCGCCGGGAGCTGCGGTTGATTTTGCTTTCGCTTTGGGGGCTGCTACTTCCACTAATTCGCTTTGGGCGAAGTTGTTGGTGTTGACGCCTGCATAATTTACGCTGTTAAAGCGAACGATAACTGGGTATTTAATGCCGCTTTGGTCTACCGTAGCAACGGTGCCCACTTCTTGATACCAGTAGGATTCTTTGCGGAGAATCCGGACTGTAGAACCGCGTTGAACCATGAGCTTTTTTTCCTTTGCGATGAATAAACGGATCAAGCCATTTTTTTTACTCTAGTCGATCGCGCGGCGCATTTAAAGTCTGCAACAGAATTTTTACCTCCCGCGCCGTTTTTTGCTCGGATTTTTGTAAAGAAAAGTAAATACTTTGGTAGGGCGATCGCTGAGGTTGCAAAATAAATAAACCCACATTATCCGTTAAATACAAGCTGTGCGATCGGATATATAAAAAACTTTACAAATAGGAGAGCGAGCCGGAGCGCCTACATAGTGCATTAATAGGATTTAGGCAGAGCCGTGGCAATCCCCCCGCAGGCCGCGTAGCCCCAAGCGCTCTTGGAATTGCCACGGCTCTGCACGAGAAGGTTGCGTAAATCCTCATTCAGTCAAGTTATCCACCATCTAGTGTGTTAATGTTTGAATCCTGCATCTAATCATCTAGCGATTGATAGCACCAACTCGGACGGCGCAGGAGATTGAAGGTATCTAGGTATCGAAGTCGATCGGGCGCTTCTACTGTAGCAATCGCTTCATGCAATAAGCCTTGAGGGTTATCTACCTCCCACAAAGGATGAACGATAATAACGCTTTTATCCCCCACTGCAAAACCCGGTAAAGCGCCGAACTGTTCCCCGGAACAACTAAACGAAGCACAAAATATATCGCGCAAAGCAGTTGCATTCAGCAGCCAATTTTCTAAGTCAGGAGTAGAAAAATCCCCATCGAGCCCGCATTGAAAATTGCTGCTAGCCAATGCCCTCAGCAAGGAAAGCCCCAAACGCCAATCCAGCAGACCGTGATAGTTCATATTGCGGTACTGCTGCAAGCAATCGTAACAAGAAGAGTCGCATTTTTGGCGGTGTTGTGGTGACATAATTGCCTCAGCAAAGCTATTTTGAGAATTCAGAATTTTGTCTGTAAGGATATCTTCCCAGCGATGGGCTAACCAGTCGGTGAAGCCAGAACCGTTAGCAAGCCGATCGCTAATTACAATTTCTCCTACTTTTTTATCCTCTAATTCAACCTGTCGCAAACCGCTGATGTCTAATTCTTCCGGATCGATGTCTAACTCCTGTGCCGCTACAGCACGAACAGTGAAAGCGGCTGAGTAGAAAGCAGCTTTGACAGCAGAACCGGGTGCAATAGGATCCAGGCACAATCCATCAGGTACAGTAACGGGCTTAATTCGCAGTACGCCAGTAGTTTTTGGGGCAATTATAGCGATCGCCTCTGACTCGCCCTGGGGTTTAAACCTCACCCCGTCAGGCTTATTCTGGAATCGCTCATCAATCCACTGATCGGGTAATAGTTTATCACCGCGTCCAAATGTGGCAGTTCCTATTGTTCCCTTAAATAGCTGTCCTCTATTGTCATTGACGCGGAAAACGCGGCCGGACTTAGAGAAAGCTATCTGAGTATTCGTGTTATTTACTAAGTTAAAATCTTGAGGTTGGGACTCGGCGACGCTGCCTGCACCTGTAATTAACGCATCGTATTCCTCTTTAGCGTCAGCTCCAGGATTGATGCTGGTACGGAAAGCTAAAGGGACAGCCCACTGAAAAACTCGAAATCCCTGTTCCTCAGTTGCCGCGCATTTCGGACAGATTATATCTTCAAATATTGTATTAGAGGTTGCCGTATGTTGGCAGCGCTGACACCTCAACATCCATTGGCGATCGCTCACAGGTTCGCCTGCAGGAACTAACCCGTGTTTACTGTCTGAAATTAACGGTGCTGTAAACCCGATCGCGGTATAAATTCGCTTGTCTTTAGTTTTTTCGGAACCTGGTGCAAATTCCGCGACTGCTAAATCTAAATCTCGATCGATAGTAGAAACTTTCTGTTTTCTAGACGGTTCGTGATGGTACAAATCACGCACTCTTGAAGGCATCCCGTACATCGGCAAAATCCCGCCCTCAGCGAGGCGTTCTGCCAATCCATCACCAGTCAATTCTAAGTTATTGGCGCACTCATTAATTTTCTCAAACAACTGCTGACGTGCATAGTTTTCTAAGTTATCGCGATCGATACCTTCAACGCCGACTAGCAGAGAATTTATTACCTCAGTTACTTCACAAGAAGTTCTCAACCAGCGCCGAACTTGTTCGCGCCGTTCTTCCGTTTCCTTCCAATTTTGAACTGTGCCAAATTCACCGTGACTGTCAGGCTTTTTTTCCACCTCCCAGCAGTTGACACCAGCAGCAATAAATGCTAGTCTCAAACATTCTTTTGTTAGGAGGCGCTGGGCCATCTCAACCTGTGACATAGCAAGAAAAGGAACCGGTGGCGGATCGCCCGTAATTTTTTCAGGATGCCGGTAATAAAACTCATCGTGCGATCGACCGCGACAGAGAGTAAGTACAATAGCAAAAGCCTGACCCCGGCGCCCTCCGCGACCCGCACGCTGTTGGTAATTAAAGCGCATCGGCGGCATATTTGCCATCACAACAGCCATTAAACTGCCAATATCAATCCCCACTTCCATTGTGGTTGTGACGCTCAAGATATCGATGATATCTACCGCTGGGATAAAATCTCTGTCTTGTTCGCCAAAATTCACGATGATGTTGCGGAAATGCCGTTGCCTTTCGGCCTGATCGTCGGTTTGCCCGGTCAACTCTTCGCAGTGCAACCGCAACGGTTGACGCTTATTTACAGCTTGGGTGGCGAAATAATTGCGATCGTACAAATCCCCGCATTTTCTATTAGGTTTCGCTGGTAAATGTGCCAAACAATTAGTACAAACACCTCCGGCGCGGTGCAGGTGATGGCGCTGGCAAGACTCGCACTGCCACACAGGGTCATCGGACACAGCAACTCGTACAGATAAATGCCGGGGATTAAGTTTAAAGTGATGGTGTTGACCCTGCGTGCAAATAGCTGACCATAATGCTGGTTTCAATTCCTGTTCTGAAATTCCGCCAGCTTTTGCACACTCTTTAATATAATTCCGCAAGTTTGATCTCGCATCACCCCAGTCTTTCCAGTCATCCAGCGGATAATAATCTTGATGTTGTTTTGGTTTTGGATATCTGTATAATTCACCCAAAATTCGCAATACGCCATCGCAAATACTCTCAAATACTAAACTTGAAACTCCGCATTGAATGGCTAGCTGTTCTAATTGATTTGGGGGTAAATTCAGGCGAATATAACCCAAGCCGGATGCTTCAATCCCAAAGTATAGGCGGCTAAAAAGTGTATCACAGACCTCGGATTTTACTTTGTCTCGAAGTTTGTTCTCTGGAATTTTTGCTCCGGGAGACAAGTCTGGTTTCCACCCAGCGGTTTTAAAGTCAAATAGTTTTGTCCAATGGTGATCGTCTCTGCCGTCATAGGAAAATCTTTGGTACTCAACATCATTACCCGCAGGGTTAACGCCTAACTTTATCAATCGCTCGATCAGGAGTCCGGGGTCTTGGGAATTCTCAATGCCTTCAAATAGCGCTCTGAGAGGAACTGTGCGGATCTTGCCTCTTTCCTGGATTTCATTGAGTAGCTTCTGAGCGTTATCTCGCCTATTTTGTAATAGTTCCAAATCTTCCGGATCGAGACCTCCTGGCAATGGCTTGTTAACGTTTTTAATTGCTTTTTGCATCTGGTCAACAGCTTGTGGGTTGCGTCGATCAAATAATAGGGCTTCTGGACGAGCTGGCCGATTGTGTTGTTGAATATCTTCTAATAGGCACAATTCTCCGATCGCCAACTGTCCGAGTTCATCAAAAAGTGCTTCTCGTACCAGGTCATCGTAGTGCGATCGCTCCATGCCATTAGATATAGAAGCGGCATCTTCGCGACTGTCAGAAAACACAACTAATTTGCGGGATTCTGCATCTCCCGGTAACTGATAAAACAGTTCTTTGGAAAGTAACTGACTCACTTTAGAAAAACCTGTGCGGAACCCTCGAATTGAAGACTTGCGAAACTTTCGTTTGCTATAGTCTGCACCGCAGCAAGCACAAACTGAAGGCAAAGCTTTAACTTTTTCCTCATTTTCTGGTAGCAGGTTCGGTCGATAAAAAATATAACCTTCAACTGTCAAGTCATCAGAGGAATCAGGGTCCAAACGGACTATACCGCTGCGAGTATGTAGCCATGCCTTGCGCCAGCAACCTGACTCTGCTTTCTTAGACTGTCCCCAATCCTTTGAATCTTCATGGATTTCTCTGGAAGGCCAAAATATAGCAAATTCTTTGTAAGTCCTCTGCTCAATAAATCGTCCAGCTCTTCTGTCAGGAATTCCCTCAATATCTGGTTCCGTCGGCAAAAGTTCCCATCCGTCATTCTGTCTTGTCAGCCTGTTTCCCCCAAAAAACACAGTGCCACACTGTTCGCAATAAAGCAGTTCTAAAACTCGGTATTCGTCGTAAAGTATGGGAGGATTTTCGACAAATAGTTTGCCAACTAATCGATTTTTACTAATTTCATTTTCTTCGCACCCGTGATTGGGTTTAGTGCAAGCCCACAGCCCCTCAATATTCCTGAAAAACCAGTGCAGCCGGAAAGATGGCAAAGATGTTTGGTTCGATAAACCGCGAGTCGCTAGAAGTCCTGTTACTGCGAGTTCGAGGTTTTCATCGGGTAAGTCATTGCCGAAAATCTGTTGAGCAAAATTTGCGATCGCTACGGCGCGAATTTTGCCGTCAACTTTACAAGCATTGACCATTCTAGCACCAACTTGCGCGGTTTCAGATTCCACAATTTGACGGCAAGCACTGTATGCAGCCGTTGACTGCAACGTTTCTGCATTGTTGATTTCTGCTGCCAAAGCGATAAACGGTTCGCTCTCCAGAAACTCTTGACCTTCAATTAGTGGAATTTGTTCTAAACGACCCGGTATAATCTGTTGGGAATTCCATTGAGAACCAAAGAATTGATTCAAAAATTCTAAGCTTTTTGGATCGTCTGGTTCCAAAGATGCACTAGAAGCAAGAACCCGCAATTTTGGATGACCGGGATGCAGCCCCAAACGTTGCAGCAAAAGTCGCAGCAAATAAGCAACTTCTGTCCCAGAAGTACCGCGATATAAGTGCAATTCGTCAACAATTAAATGAAAGACGCTGCCATCTTTGTTTAACCATTCCTTTGTTTTTTCAAAAATATCTCGTTCGAGATCGCGCATCAGCATGATACTGAGCATAGAATAGTTGGTGATTAAGATATCTGGCGGGGCGTCTTTCATATCCCAGCGGCAGCGCATTTCTGCCCCATCTAAGCGCGGGAAAAAGAACCTCACATCTTCCTCGCCAGTGCGATCGGCGTGTTCGCTAGCGCGATCGGCTGATAACTGCATCTGCTGCATTGCTTCCAAAAGTTCTTCTATTTTTTTTCCATTAGGTTTACGATTGTCTTTGTATTCATGCCCCGGTACGGGAGTAACGCCGTTGTACCTGCCAAAATAGACTCGATTGCCTTTTCTATTATCTTGAAACCAATCTCGCGCTGCTTGAGAATCTAAAGCGCGGCGCAGCCTGGTAAGCTGGTCTTCAACTAAAGCATTCATGGGATATAAAATCAAGGCGCGAACTGCTGCATCCCGCTGTTCGTGACTTCTCTGAGGAACCCGATAAGATTTCTTAAAGCTGCGTTTTTTGTTTACTAACGGATTGCATTTGTTCTGCCATTCTTCATTTTTCCACCAATCGTTAAGGTGTTCTGGTTCGGCATTAGGCGGCTTCCAATTTATTGATTCTTGCGCGAGGTAAGCAAACAAAGGTAACAGAAAAGATTCGGTTTTCCCCGAACCTGTACCGGCAGTTACTACAGCATTGTTGCCTGCTAATGCTTGCCGTAGCATTTGGATTTGGTGGCTGTACAGTTCGTAATTGCCTACAAGTCCGCAGGAGGCAAGTTGTTTAAAGTCTTGAAGGGCAGTTTCATCTAATCCCGGTACATTGGAAATATCTAAATCATTGATGGTTTTACCTGATTTTTGATAGCTTGGCATCGGTTCAATCCAGGGTTCTTGATGGAATGCACCGGGTTGCCGCAGCAGTCTTTCCCGTTCTCGTTCAATTTCGGGAAATTGAGTTCCGAAAGCGGTTTTTACATAAAGTAGAAAGTTGTCGCGAATTGTGTTAAATGCGTTAATTGGATCGTGCATAAGTTACCTCACTATGTTATATCTAAAGATTGCTGCAACATTGTCTGCCCTAATTTAGCTGCGGTCATTTCCGCTATTTGAGGGGGAATAGCGGAGAATAAATTGAATCCCTGAATTTGCGGCAGAACACGCGGGATTTTTTCATATTTTGCTGCATAACCCGAACAAAGGGTTAAGGCTCTTTCTAGAAGTCGTGGCAGCTTAGCGCTGGCGGGTACTGCCATATGGAATGTGCGTTTGTCGTAGATAAGAACATTCCGCCGCAGTGCTTTTAGAACAGCATACCTTCCCCAATCTAGGTCTATTTCCGCACACATTCCATCTTGCCAAAGATAGTAAACTTTGGTGTTTCGGGATGGGTGAGTGTATTCACTAAGGCGAATGGCGCCATCGGTTTCTTTTATGGATTGAAATTGTAAAGAAATCGGGTCAAAGGTTTTGCTTTGCCAGTTTAGTTCTGGTTCTTTAGACCATTCGAGGGTAGCTAAGTAATCGTAAATACTGGCGGCAAAATGCAGCAAAGACCAGGCTGAAGGCGTTTCGATAAAAGGTATTTTAAGCAAATTGCCGATCGCCCTCAATTCTCCTACATCCTCCGCTTGCACGGCGACTCGCTTCGGTATCAACCCTAATTCATTGGATTGTTCTGTGACTTCCAGGTTAATGTGATGTCCCACCGACTGACAAGCCTCTGATAATTGTGCGATCGTAGCAGGCGATCGCGCTCCTGCTAAAATCGCTTGAGGAAAGCCAGCACAAGGCAACCGCACCAATACAGGGGGAGCAGCATAAACCTTACTCTTGCTGCGATCGCCGCTAAAATCAAAGTCACAGTGACCCAGGGAATTGAGGGCGCGAATTGTTTGAAGTCTTTTATTCTTAATTCCGGTATTTTCCTCCATCGCACCCGTCTCAAGATTATACAAATAATCAAAGGTTTCCTTAAAGGATAGCCAAGCAACTTCCTTTTTTGCAGAAATAACGTAGAGCAGTTTTTCGCTAGTTTCAGACACGTTCTGCCTCCTTCTGAAACTGTTTCCACAATGGTTTAAAGTTGGATCGATCTGGCGGGGAAATTATCTTGCGATCGTGCCACAATATTTCTTTCCAAGCGCGCATCTTCTTGCGGTTTTTGCACTTTGACATCGACGGTTGTGACTCTGCCAAATTGGTGCCACAAAACATTGCTTGACCGCGATGGCGACCTTTGGAAATCGCCCAAACAGGCTCCCAATCTGTAGGTAGTGATTCCGCTGGGCAGATTGCTATTTGCCCTGGTTCTTTACCTACATAGAAAATCCGCTGCTTTCCTTGTATTGGTAAAAAAGTGTTGAAGTTAAAGTCTGGGAAATCAACGCCCCGTACCAATGCGCCAGCAACGCTTGCGCTCCCATTGTCCCCGGTCAGGAGATTCCCGAAGCGATCGAACTGTGGCGCAGAAATTTCGGATGACAAAGAATAGTTTTCTACTAATAAAAGAGAACAACGCTTGATAATATCTTCGCCTCGGTGTGCTTCGATTAGCAACTTTGTTTCCGCTGGAGTATCGGCTGGCAGTTCATAAATACCTGCTGCTTCCGTGCAATCTAATAGCTGATTGTTGAAATATACTTTGATTGATTCGCTGCCCGCTAGTAAAATTAATTTCGGCGGGGCAAACTTAAAGAATTTATTGCCTCTTCCCAGGCGGATTCCTCCATCTAACTCTAGCCTCACATTAGTAGAAAAAGCTAAACTTGGGTATCGATCTTTGATTAACTCGTCACTGCAAGCTGCCGCTGCTTTGAAAAAGTGCCATCCGCTGGGCAAACCATCTGTAATTTGCAATTTTTCAAAGCCTTGACAGCTCAATTCTCCCCATTTTGTCAGCAATTCCAAACACTCTTGATGAGCAGCTAAATAAAATGGCTTTTGAGTGGGAATCTGCCGCACTTCGACGAAATGGGGCAATCCCTGAGTGTCTCCCTTAACGAATACTCGAATGGGCGATGCTGGCAGCTTAAAACACCATTTAGAGTCAGCCGATCGCACTTGCAAACCTTTCAACCAATCAAATTCAGAGGCAACCAGCGGTTTTCCATCTGACTCAGATATCAGAGGTGAAGACCAACCCCCACTATCTTCGTAACAAGAAAAGGATTGAGAATTGTCTTCTAAAAATAACAGCAAACCATCTTCAGGAAATTCTTGTTTAGTATTGCAACGCAGGCTTAGGGTAGCGCGTTTGGCAATTAAATCGAGTTTGCAGCACAATCTCAACAGTCCGTAAATCTGCGTTTTACCTGAGTCTTCAGCAGTTCCATCCCAATCGCGCAATTCATCAATAATCCATTCGAGCAATGCTTGGCGAAGTTCTTTGCTGTCGCTGGTTTCTTCTAATAAGCTTAAAGTCCGTTTTTCCAGTTGTTTGCGCCCGTGTTTGGCTAACAAACGTGCGATCGCTTCCTCAGCAGGAGGTGAAGTAGAATCTAAGTCAGCAGCGGCAAAAATAGCCGGGAGGGCGCGCCGTTCTTCCTCAGTCAGAAGAGTTTGTGCAAGCGGCAGTCCAATGTGATTTCTCTGGCCAATGCTGGTGCTATTAAAGATACCCAATTCGCCAGATTTATCTTGATTAGACCATTTTTCTAAATCTTCCCAGAGTTCCGACATCCGGTTAAATGAAGGATACTGCCCTGTGGTAGGTTCTTCGCCTAGTAATGTTCGCAAGCGCGGATAGTAAGAATGGGCGGCAAAAGTTCCTTCAATACCGGCTGCTAAGACAAAGAGCGCTAAATAAGCGATATAAGGCGGATAGTCTAATTCTCGCTGCTGCCAATTATCCCGGCTTTGTAAGGCTTTCACGCACAAACCCTGCCTTGTCACCCCAGGAGGCCCCGTTTTGATAGCTGCAATAAAATCTGATAAATCAACACCCCTTTCTTGACCAATATCCGTTATTAGTTTCTCTGTGACATACAGGTGAACGGTACTGCCCGCCATTTCCGGTTTAAAGAAATGAGCTGCGATTGAATTATTCCAGGTTAAATAATCCATGTTTATGTTTTATATAATTTGACGGAAATTGGTAATTTTAAGTATTATAACTCTAGTTGCTAAGCAGGTGAGTATAGAGAAACTTAATTATGTCGAAATCGCCAGCCGATATCGATTATAAGATTTGGCGATGGCGTCCGTATAGCGAACAATAATAGGGTTTATATCCGTGAAGTTACTTAGTTAAATATGATGTCGTGCGAAAATTTAATAAATTAATGACAGATAAAATCGATCGACCTTACGCAACTGTAATACTCGCGATTAGTGCGGACGGTAAAATTGCAGATGCCGTCCGATCGCCCGCGAGATTCGGTTCTGCCAGCGACAAAGCCCACCTCGAACAGCAAGTAGCAGCAAGCGACGCGGTTTTGTTCGGCAACGGCACTCTACAGGCCTATGGGACGACGATGAGAGTGATTTCGCCGGAATTGCTCAAACAGAGGGAACTGCAAGGGAAGCCCCCACAACCGCTGCAAATTGTTTGTTCGCGATCGTCCCAATTTGACCCAAATTTGCGATTTTTCCAGCAACCCGTGCCTCGGTGGCTGCTGACGGGGCAAGACTGTAGGGAGCCGTCTCCTCTTCCGACAAAAGACAGTAAGTTCGATCGCACATCTGGCACCATTTTCAATAACGGGCAAGATGCCCGTGAAGCGAGAGATGAATTTTCTAGTGGAACAGGCATCTTGCCTGTTGCTCCCAGGCTTATTGACAATGGTGCAACATCTCTCAATAACGGGCAAGATGCCCGTGAAGCGAGAGATGAATTTTCTAGTGGAACAGGCATCTTGCCTGTTGCTCCCAGGCTTATTGACAATGGTGCAACATCTCAATTCGATCGAATTATCTATGCAAAAACCGCAGGTGGAGAGATTGATTGGATTGATGCGTTTCAACAGCTAGAAACTCTCGGTATCAAACGCTTGGCGATTCTGGGCGGGGGAAAACTCGTAGCGTCTGTGCTGGCTGCAGGCTTGGTAGACGAACTTTGGCTGACGGTGTGCCCGTTAATTTTGGGCGGCGCGGGCGCACCGACACCTGTGGAGGGCAAGGGTTTTTTGGCAGATTTAGCTCCAAAATTGGAACTTTTGGCGGTTAAACAGGTGGGACAAGAGGTATTTTTGCATTATAGATTCGGGGCGGGCTAGAAGCCCACCCCACAAGAGTTGTGTGGCACAGGCATCTTGCGTGGCACAGGCATCTTGCCTGTGGCGCGTGCCCGCCCCACAAGAGTTGTGTGGCACAGGCATCTTGCGTGGCACAGGCATCTTGCCTGTGGCGGGCACGCGAGCCCACCCCACAAGAGTTGTGTGGCACAGGCATCTTGCCTGTGGCGGGCTCGCGAGCCCACCCCACAAGAGTTGTGTGGCACAGGCATCTTGCGTGGCACAGGCATCTTGCCTGTGGCGCGTGCCCGCCCCACAAGAGTTGTGTGGCACAGGCATCTTGCGTGGCACAGGCATCTTCCCTGTGGCGAGTAATTACACAAGCAGGGGAGATTGTATTAACTTAAATGAAGTTCGATCGCTCTACGCTCAAATCTCCCTATGCTGAAACAGCCAAAACCTGAATATTCTGTAGCCTGGATTAGCAAAATAGGCGATATCCCGCAAGCGTCTTGGGATGCCTTGGCAATGCCGCTAAAAACTCCATTTCTGGAATGGGATTGGCTGAACAATCTCGAAGTCTCGGGCAGTGCCACAGGTAAAACCGGTTGGCTGCCGCATCACTTAACAGTCTGGCGAGACAAACAGTTGATTGCTGGCGCGCCACTTTATGTCAAAAGTCACAGTTACGGCGAATTTGTGTTCGACAATCAGTGGGCGGATTTAGCCCAACGTTTGGGCATTAAATATTATCCCAAATTGATGGGAATGACGCCGTTTACTCCGGCTGAAGGCTATCGGTTTTTGATTGCCGAGGGGGAAGATGAAGACGAGTTAACCGGAGTAATGGTAAGCGCGATCGACCATTTTTGCGATCGCCACAATATCTCCGGCTGCAATTTCCTTTATGTCGATCCAGAATGGCGGCAGCGCATGGAACGCCACGGTTTCAGCAGTTGGCTGCACCACAGTTATATTTGGCAAAATCAAGGCTATCAAAATTTTGACAATTATTTAGGCGCATTTAATGCCAACCAGCGCCGCAATATCAAGCGCGAACGCAAAGCAGTTGACCAAGCTGGTTTGTTGGTAAAAACGCTGACTGGCGATGAAATTCCCCAAGCCATGTTTGCTCAAATGTATGCTTTTTATGAGAATACTTGCGACAAATTTGGTTGGTGGGGAAGCAAGTATCTGACTAAGCGATTTTTTGAACAGTTGCACCACAATTATCGCGATCGAGTTTTATTTGTAGCCGCCTACGACAAGGAAGATGAGAGACAGCCGGTGGGTATGTCTTTTTGTTTGTATAAGGGCGATCGACTGTACGGGCGTTATTGGGGCAGTTTGCAGGAAATCGACTGCTTGCACTTCGATGCTTGTTACTATACGCCGATCGAATGGGCGATCGATCGGGGCATCCAAAGCTTCGATCCCGGTGCCGGCGGCAGACACAAAAAACGGCGCGGCTTTCCAGCTACGCCAAATTATAGTTTGCACCGATTTTATAACAACCGTCTGGCGCAAATTCTCAAGTCTTATATCGGTCAAATCAACGAAAGAGAACAGGAAGAAATTGATGCCGTCAACGAGGATTTACCTTTTACTAAGTTACCTCCTTTGTTACTCGGCGAGTGACGGTTGATTGGGAATTTGGAATTGGAAATTGGGAATTAGTAACAGCCCATCGATGTCAACATAATACTAAAACCCTCTGTATATCTCGTTTGTATCGAAGTTTCGATCCCCCTCGCATCCCCCTTAATCAGGGGGACTTTGAATGCTCTTTCCCCTTTATTAATGGGAGTTAGAGGGGAGGTAAGAATAGTCTTGTCCCCCCTTATTAAGGGGGGTTAGGAGGGATCGAAACTCAACTATAAACGATATTTATTATGGATTTTAGGATGGCGAATTAAATAATTTACACAAGTTTGTGGGAAGTAGGGGTTGGGCACTCTTAGCCCGCCCTTTCTGGACGGGCGGGACGCCCATCCCACAAGAACCATCAAAATTCTAAGTTATTTAATTCTCATTCCTGAGTCTGAAGTTGACACGAATGGTAACAGTCAACAGTCAACAGTCAACAGTCAACCGTCAACTAATTAACCTAATTCAAAATTACCTTGCCATCTTCCTGAATTTCCAACGATTTTGTATCAGCGGTCAACTCAGTTGTCGCGCCGAAACTGACTTGCAACATTCCCGGCATCGCGGTTGCTTGGGGGCGAACCAGCAGCAACCCGCCGTCTGGGCGCTGGTAAGTCAGGGTGATTGGCACTTTGAGGGCTTGAAGCAAAATTTCAGATTGTTCGCCCAGAGTGCGCGGCTGGGTGACGCCTACGATTTGATAATTGATGACAGCATTGGTGGTATTCACCAGTTTAATTACTATCATGCCTTCGGCAGGCGTAACTCGCGCACTGGGCATGGGGAAGCGGGGAGGCGCGTCTGTTGGTGTAGAGGGCATCCCGCTGAGGCCCGGACTCGCAGCCGGAGTCGGTTGGCTGACGGGTTCTTCAGTGGTGGCGGGAGTCTCTGCGGGTTGGGAAACGGGTTTTCCTTTTTGGGGCGGTGGGCCGCCGGCCTGGGAAAGTGTTGCGAGACTGACGAGTAAACCTCCGCAGGTGGCTGCTAGCAAGCTGATTTTTTTTAACGGTAGATTGTGGCGAAACATAAATAACTCCTCACAAGTTCGATCGAGATTGTCCAACAAAGTTCATGTTAATCTATGCGGGAATTGAATTTTAATAGCTTGGTTTGGGTCAGAGGTAAGAAGAATCAGGGTTTTAGGGAGAGATTTTTTTTTACCGCAGAGGGCGCAGAGGGCGCAGAGTCCGAGGGGAAGAGAGGATTTTTACAGGCGAGATGCTTCTGATTTGTGGGCGGGGAGGGTGACGGTAACGGCTGTACCTCGATCGACTTGGCTGTCAATGCGGATTTGGCCGCGGTGATTTTCGACAATTGCTTTGGCGATGGCCAATCCTAAACCGGAACCGGCGGCGCTGCGGTGGGTGCGGGCGGGATCTGCGCGGTAGAATCGATCGAATAAATGCGGCAGGGCTTCTGCGGAAATCCCGATGCCGGTGTCTGTTACTTTGATTTGCAGCGCTGGATTTAACATCGGCGAATTTCTTTTGTTTTTAGCTGCAAGTTGCAATTCTACTTCAATTTCGCCCCCAGAGGGCGTGTACTGCACGGCGTTGCTGACGATATTGGTAAACAGTCGGGCTAGTTGATCCCAGTCGCCCAACAGTGTAAAGTTGTCCTCAGCGTTGGGCAGATCGACAATTTCCAAAGAAAGAGAGAGATTTTGGGTAGTGGCGATCGCCTGTTGTTCTTCAATTACCTCCATCAGCAAAGCATCGAGAGGAACCTCAATCCACTGCTGCTGCACGATACCGCTGTCTTGTCTGGCTAAAAACAGCAAATCGTCAACCAAGCGCCCCAAACGGCGGGTGAGGCGTTCGATAACTTGTAGCTGTTGGTACTGCTGCGGTTCGATATCCGGTTCCGCCAAAGCTACTTGCACGTTAGTTTGAATAGTGGCGATCGGATTTCTGAGTTCGTGAGAAGCATCAGCGGTAAACTGTTTGAGACGCCCGTAAGAATCCCGCACCGGTGCCATCGCCAATCCCGACAGCAGCCAGCCAATAGCCGCCACGCAAATTAGAGTTAAACCCGCGCCCAAAATCAAATCGAGAATTAGTTGGCGGATGGGTTTTGTCACTTCAAACCAAGGATGGCTGACTCGCAAATATCCCAGAACTTGGCGGCCGATTTCTACTCGCTGCGTTACTTGTCTGAGGGAATAGTTTTGAGTTGTTCGAATGCTAATCGGTTTGGTAGAAACGCGATTTTTATTTTGTGCGATCGACTTTTCACTACCTAAATTTAGATTTTCCTGCAAACCTGCATTCAAACCGCCATCAAAATCTCTGATTTCTCCCCTCTGCGCCCTCTGCGCCTCTGCGGTTAAATCCCTCTTCCCTCTATCCCTTAAATCCGTGACATCCGGTACATTGCCCGTTGCCAACCTTTCTTGTACCTGATTTGTACCTTCAAACCGCAACTTATGATTAACCCAAACTGTTTCGCCCATGCGGTTAGCGTGAATGGGAATATTCAGCGGTTCCGATAAAGTAGACCACAGCAATTCGCCCGTAGGACTGAACCATTCTAAATCAATGTGGTCGTCTTCTACAGCATCGGTGCTATCTCGAAAACTCGCTTGAATATTAACTTGCAACTTATTTTTATCTTTGGTAGCAGGCAAACTTAGCGGTTCGATAACCAGTGTTCGCTCTATTACTTCGACAACATGATTGAGGGTGTCATCAATGCGATCGATCAAAGTAGTACGGACGTAGAAATAGAAACCAGTGGCGAATAAAAGTAACAATACGGCAGTAACGGCAGTGTACCAAATAGCGAGGCGGCGGCGGGTAGCTTGGAACATATTGCGAAAAAAGTTCGGCAACTGATTTTGTAAAGGATTCAACTGATTTAACTCATATGTTCCACCATTCTCAATTAGCCTTTTCGGAACAGGCTTTCCGGCCTGTGAAGCGAGAAAATCTATTCTTTGTGGAACAGGCCGGAAAGCCTGTTGCTGACAATGGTGCAACATCTCAGTTTAACCAATTTAATAACTATAACCTTCTTCTTCTCTTCTTCTCTTCTTCTCTTCCTTCGTGTCCTTCGCGCCTTCGCGGTTCGTTTAAAAAAAGCCTTGTTCGCCAATCATCCAAAAAAACTCAAACAACTTTCCCTTCTTGATACTTCAGACAGATGTCGAGAGAGCTGTCACCATAGTATTCTACTCGCTAAACTTTTTAGGTATCAAGCCTGTGAACAAATTTTTATTTCGAGCCGCGATCGGGCTATTAATGGCATTTTTTGGAGCAATTACCTATTTTACAAACGACGTACAAAATCCGGTAACAGGAGAGAGACAGCGGGTGCAGCTTTCTCCCCGCCAAGAGATAGTTTTGGGATTGCAGGCGCGAGATCAAATGGCCGCCAAGTACGGGGGGCTTTATCCCAGCCAGAGTATTCAGCAATATGTCGATCGAGTAGGAGAACGAGTTGTCAACCGTTCGGCGGCGAAACAAGCGGGTTATCCGTTTGAATTCCACCTGCTGCGAGACCCCGAAACTGTGAATGCTTTTGCTTTGCCGGGGGGACAAGTTTTTATTACTGCGGGGCTGCTGCGGCGGCTGAATTCCGAGGCTCAGTTGGCTGCTGTACTGGGGCACGAAAGCGGTCACGTTGTGGCGCGCCACGCTGCGGAACACTTGGCAAAACAGCAGTTGGGCAGGGCTTTGGTAACGGCGGTTGGGGTGGCTGCTAGCGACGATCGCGGCGGCGGGCAGCAGGCAGCATTAATTGCTCAAGCTGTCAATCAAGTTGTCGGTTTGCGGTACGGTAGATCGGATGAACTTGAGAGCGATCGGCTCGGTTTTCGGTTTATGACCGAGGCGGGTTACGATCCTAGAGGTATTGTTGAGGTGATGAAAATTCTCGGTGCGGCTAGGAAGGGAGAAGCGCCGCCGGAGTTTTTGAGCTCTCACCCCAACCCTGAAAACCGAGTTCAAAAGTTGCAAGCTTTAATCGCGCAAAATTTCCCTAACGGCGTTCCAGCTAATTTGGTGTCTGGACGCGATGAGTTTGCTAAGAATGTGTCGGGCGGTTAGCGAGAATTGCATCGGGCTTTACAAAAGTTATTACTAAAGGCGGATCGAAGTTCGGGTTGGAGTTGCCAGGATCGACTTAATGAGCGATCGAGCAATTGGAAAGTTGAAAACCATGATTCAATCTTGGATGATTATCGGCGGGGTGACTTTCTCAGTCGCCTTCGGCACTTTGTTTTTTAAACTGCGCGATATTAACTGGGCCATCAAACTTCAAAGACCGGATTGGATGTTTTTTGAGCCTGCTATTCCGTTTATTTGGACGGTGATTTTCGCTTGCGGGGCCGGCAGCGCTACTTTCGTGTGGGAACAGGAACCCGGTAGTCTCAAAACTTTGCTGCTGATGGCTTTGTACTTGCTTTTAGAAATTGTAACAGTTGCTTATATTCCTGCTACTCTCAGAGCCAAAAGTCTCAAAGTAGGGACGATTTTGGGAGGGGCTGGGGAGATTTTGGGAGTTGTGCTGACGTTGGCTGTTTTGCCGATTTCTCAAACCGCCGCTTTGTTACTTTTGCCTTACGCGATTTGGGGTGCGATCGGCACTTATACTACTTGGGAAATGATTAATTTAAACCCAGAAGCTGCATAAATATAACAACCGCGAAGACGCGAAGGATAACAGGCGAGACGCCTGTTCCACTAAGTAATAAAAGAGCGAGAGAATTTTCAAGCGATTCTGAAGTAAATAACCATCCAGTAACCACTAAGCTGTCGCGCATTTAAATTGTATATTCAGGGCGGGCTCATAGGCCCACCCCACAAGACGGGGAATTGTTTTTTAACAGACAATTTAAATGTAGAACAGCTTAACTAACCATTCACAACTATAACTCTCTTATTTTCTCTTTTCTTCTTTTGTGGAACAGGCGTCTCGCCTGTTACTGTTCCGTTCTTATCTTCTCTTTTCTTCTTTTGTGGAACAGGCGTCTCGCCTGTTACTGTTCCGTTCTTATCTTCTCTTTTCTTCTTTTGTGGAACAGGCGTCTCGCCTGTTACTGTTCGCGGTTCGTAAAAAAAATATTGTTAATAATAGCAAATCCGTGCTACCGGGTTAACCGACCGATCGAGTGAGGGAATCCGCTTGACATTGTGTGCGTATTGGATGAGAAAATAAATGAATAAAACTGGTTAAAATTAAAGGACGATCGTTATCAATGGCAATTAAAGACCAGCCCCAACCACCTCGTTTTAGGCAAATTAGCAATATTTTGTTATTGCTCTCAAGTTTGTTTTTGCTGGCGAATATCTTTTTGCCGAATTTGTTCGGCCCGCAAATTCCGCAAGTGCCTTACAGCTTGTTCGTCCATCAAGTGCAAGAACAAGATGTGGCGCGAGCTTCGGTAGGCCAAAATGAAATTCGCTACCAACTCAAAGGCGAAGGCGACAAACCCGGTCAAATTCTGTCAACTACGCCGATTTTTGACCTGGAACTTCCTAAACTTTTGCAAGAAAAAGGCGTTGAATTTGCGGCAACTCCCCCTTCCAAAAATGGCTGGATCGGCAGTGTTTTAAGCTGGGTGGTTCCTCCGCTGATTTTTGTGGCGATTTTTCAATTTTTCATGAACCGGGGTGCTGGCGGGCCGCAGGGTGCGCTCTCGATCGGCAAAAGCAAAGCTAAGGTCTACGTAGAAGGCGAAGCGGCGAAAATTACTTTTGCCGATGTGGCTGGAGTAGAAGAGGCTAAAACTGAATTAGTCGAAGTTGTTGAGTTCCTGAAAACTCCCGATCGCTTTACGGCAATTGGCGCGAGAATTCCGAAAGGCGTGCTGTTAGTCGGGCCTCCGGGAACTGGCAAAACGCTGTTAGCAAAAGCAGTGGCTGGTGAAGCTGGCGTGCCGTTTTTTAGCATCTCGGGTTCGGAGTTTGTGGAACTGTTTGTAGGTGTGGGTTCTGCAAGAGTTAGAGATTTATTCGAGCAGGCTAAGAAACAGGCTCCTTGTATTATTTTCATTGATGAATTGGACGCGATCGGCAAATCCCGCAGCAGTAACGCGATGTACGGCGGTAATGACGAACGCGAACAAACTCTCAATCAACTGTTAACTGAAATGGACGGTTTTGCTGCGGGCAATACTACGGTAATTGTGCTGGCTGCAACTAACCGCCCGGAAAGCTTGGATGCTGCTTTGTTGCGCCCCGGCCGTTTCGATCGCCAAGTTTTAGTCGATCGCCCGGATTTATCTGGCCGCGAAGCAATTTTGAATATTCACGCTCAAAAAGTGAAGTTGGGCCCGGATGTTAATTTGAAGGCGATCGCCACTCGCACCCCCGGTTTTTCCGGCGCAGATTTGGCAAATTTGGTGAATGAAGCTGCTTTGTTGGCGGGGCGCAACAAACGCCTAACTGTAGCACAGGAAGACTTTGCAGAGGCGATCGAACGGATTGTAGCGGGCTTGGAAAAGAAAAGCCGCGTGCTCAATGAAAAAGAGAAAACCATTGTTGCTTATCACGAAGTCGGACACGCGATGGTTGGTGCTCTGATGGCTGGCGGCGGCGAAGTTGCCAAAATCTCGATCGTCCCTCGCGGCATGGCTGCTTTGGGTTATACTTTGCAGTTGCCGACTGAAGACCGTTTTTTGTTAGATGAGTCGGAATTGCGGGGTCAAATTGCGACTTTGTTGGGCGGGCGATCGGCTGAGGAAGTTGTGTTTGGTAGCATTACTACTGGCGCTTCCAACGACTTGCAAAGGGCGACGGATTTAGCTGAACGGATGGTGACAACTTACGGGATGAGTAAGGTTTTGGGGCCTCTAGCTTACGATCGAGGTCAACAAGCAATGTTCCTCAATGACGGTATAGGAAATGCCCGCCGCGCTGTCAGCGCTCAAACTGCTGAGGCGATCGACCAAGAAGTGAAGGAAATTGTCGAAACTGCACACCAGCAAGCTGTGGATATTCTGAAAGCAAATCGGGAATTGTTGGAAACAATTACGCAGAAACTGTTGGAAACTGAGGTGGTGGAAGGTGACGCACTTCGCGAATTACTCGGTCAAGTGCGACCTTTAGATAAGGTTGCGGCTTGAGTTTAATAGGGTTTAATTAAACCGCAGATGAACGCAGATGAACGCAGATGAGTGCAATATCATCTGCGTTTTTTGATTGACTACGCCAAAATTTATAATAATTTCAACTGTAAAGATTGTGGTCTGGGTCTAACCAGACAATATAAAAAATATTTTCACTAAAAAATCCATGCACCCTGCCGTATTCATTAGCAGATATTTGAAACTGGTAGGGGATATTTACTAGCTCATCTTCATTGGGAATGCCGAAGCCATTAGGTTCAGTTGTATCTTGCCAGACTATTCCATGACAGCGCAGGCTTTTACTCTGATTATTGATAATTTCTTGAGATTTCAATTGTGATAAATCGCGCAGCCTTCTCAATAGAGATGCTAGATATCTAGAATCTCTATCGGCAAGTGAAAATTTATCTTTGTCATCCTGATAATACCTGAAAGAAAAACTAATTCCTTCGGGTATTTGTATCTCGACAACCTCTCTCTTGGCGGAAGATGGCTGACTGCGAAGATTTGTGTCTTTTCTTTTTTTATTCTTCTTCGATGACACGGGTTTTGTAGTATGCTTTCATTAATTCCTTAGAAATAATAGCACGGCAAGGTTCATCTCTTGGCAATTCACCTCTAGCCTGAATCCAAGGGTCTTCGCGTCGCACCATCAATTCTAACTCATAAGCATCTCGAAAGAAATAATCATCGGATAAGTCGTCTAAAAACTCTTGTACTTCCTGTGGAAACTCTGGTTTTTCAACTTCTTTGAGAATTGGCTTAAACCCAAATTGTTCTTTATATTCGTAAAATAAAGCCGGGATAGTCGGCCCGTGCACCCAGGCTTCAAAATCTTCATCAAAAAGCGGTTTATCTTCAAAGGCTAGATACCATGCTTGGGCATAGTACAATAGTTTTTGTAGCTTGTGGTTGCTGAGATAGGAGCCTACGTCATTCGCGAACCAGATGTAGTAATCAGCCAGTTTGGAGGCTGTTGTTACTGTAGTTATTGCGGTCATATAATTCGACTCAATAAGTTTTGTATTCTATGATAGCACAGGGCGATTATTCGATTTGAGATTTGAGATTTTCTATTTCTGGACTATTTTGGTTACAACCCTTTGATATACTGCCTCAATACAGGGGGAAGAGTGTAAAGACTTTCCTGTTTTTCTATCAAGCAGCGCCGTGATAAAGATTGGAGCGCGTTGAGTAAATCTGATGATGATATTTGTCTTTTTCCTAGCAAGTTTGCTAGGTTGACTGGCTGGTTTTCCCTAGCCAACAAAGACATAACTTGTTTTTCTAGTTCGGAAGTGCGATCGTACTGCTGCTGTAAAACATCTTTCAAATCTTCCGGCAACAATATGCTATCATCTAGTAATAATTCTGTCGCGCTGATTCCCAACTCTTTAATCAGAGTCGCCACGCTTTTCAACCATAGGGGGTTGCCTTGGTAGCGGTGAATGAGTGCTTCACTGTTGTCGATTTCTTCTAACCCATAATCTCTGAGTATTTCCCGTCCGGCTGCGGTGTCTAAACCTTTGAGTTGTAAGGTACGAATAGAAGTATTTTGGTTTTTAACTTGAGTCACTTCTCTCGGTTGTTCCCAACCGATTAACATCAAGCAACTTTGATGGGATAATTTTTCTATCTGTTTGAATAAAGAGCGATATTCTTCATACTCTGGTTTATACTTTCCTGCTGATTCGCCACTACAGAAAAGGTTATGAACGTCATCCAAGACTATTAAACAGCGATCCTTTTGCAAATACTTAATTAGCGGTAAGCGTTTCGGGTTAGTTGCAGGTGAATCTAGCTTTTCTGACTGCAATAAAAATTGTATTAGTTTATGTTCAAATTCATCTGGGGTGTAGGAGGCGTCGATGCTGCACCAAATGACGCATTCAAATTCATCTTTTATTTGTTGTACGAGTTGCACTGCTAAGGTGGTTTTGCCGATACCGCTGATGCCAGTGAGCGCGATCAGGCGGCTGTGTTGTTGTAAAATCCATGTGGTGAGGGTGTCGAGTTCGAGAGTGCGATCGTAGAAAGTGCCTAACTCCGGCATTTCGCTTAAATCTTGATGTAGAGTTTGAGTTTGTTGTGGGTTAGATGTTTGTTCTTTTGATTCGGTTGAATTTGGTGTATTGGTAAGGTGTTTTGCTTTTTCACAATAATTAATGCAACCTATTTGAACAGAGTCTTGTGGTAAAAAATATTTTGAAGATATCGAGATTTGCAGCCTCTCCATTGCGGAGCGAAAATTCGATTTACTAACTTTTTCTCCCAACTCTTGTGAAAGGCTTTGCCATAATTCCATTCCTACCTCTCTAACACGAGCCTCAGAGAGGTTAACGTCCTTGGCAATCTCGTTGTAATCCTCATGTTGCCATGTCCCGCGCAGGATTTTCTCTTGTAAGTCATTGAGATGCTTACCTGTTTTGGCAAACACCATATCGTCTGCGAGTTTTACCATTTCCTTAAGGTTCATAGAGTCGGGTAGATGTCAGGGTTGATTGTATTGTACCCAACATTTGCCAACATTTCCCAACATTTCCCAACATTTTCCCATATTTCCCAATTTTTTGTCTGTTATCAACTCGAAAAGTCCCGATAACGATCAGATTTTTTGCAAGCGACAACAGAAAAACTACTTGCTAGTCTGGATAAAAGTCAAGTTTGCTTCATTGGAGAAAGTTTTTCACTAATGCAGGCTTGGTATTAGCTTACCTTCTTTTAAATGATTCACAAGAGAGTAATTCAATGAGAACTGAGGCGTTTAAGGTTTTGCAAACTTTTGGGCTTGAGTATCCGAACTACAAAATGCTTATTCAAGCAAAGAGTGGAAATCGTTACGTTGTCTTGTATTCTGACAGTCTTGGTGTAGAGGTAGGTCAAGAAATTCTAATTGATTTCAATGACTACAATGATTGGCAGACAATAGATAACCCCAAAAACGGCAGAAAGTCTAATATTTCAAAAGTGAGCAAAGTTAATTAACCTACTTCAAAACTCAAGTTGGTAATATCATGTCCGGTTAATCAACAGTATCCAATTAAAACTCTATGTCTCAATCTCAGCGTGAAAGAGCAAGAAACTGGGTTAATGGTAATACGGCTGCCGCTGTTGCCGTTGTGTGTGGAACTGCTTTGGTTCCTGGTGCAGCGGCTGTTGTTCTTCTAAGTCAAGAAGCTATTATGGCTTATCACATTGGTTCTATTTACAAATCAGAGTTCTCACAACAGGATGCAGCTGCTCTTGCTGGTGAAATAGGACTTGCTGCTGTTGCAGGTAAAGTTTTGGCATTAGAAGCGGCTATTTTAGCTGGTCCAGCGGCTTTCTTGATAAAGCCTGCGATCGCAGCAGGGATAGTTAAACTGCTAGGAGAGGCTATCATCGCTTACTGCGAAGAGAAATGGGGTTGAATTTATTTTCTCTCAGGACTTACGCAGCACGATCACCCTTACTGGTAGGTTGGGTTGACGCAAGGAAACCCAACATCTTTTTTTTAATAACCTTATCTATTTCCACCATTCCAATACGATGATTGTACAGATAGCGATCGCCCAGAAAAATATTTAACTTTCTCTTGTCGGTTTTATTAAGCTCGATCCGTCTGTGGCATTTCTCAATCAATAACTACCAATGCCACGCCGCAGCGAGTTGCGGCATCCGCTAAGCGGTTATCAAGTGTTGCGATCGGCAATTTCAATCGTACTGCTAACTCTAAATAAGCTGCATCATAAGCAGCTAAACCTTCTTGTCTTCCTAGTACGAGAGTTGAGGAGAGTGCGTTGCTATTCGTAGCTTCATCAACCTGAATTAAAAGTGATTGTAACAAAGCAATAGCCATCTCAGATTGCTCACTCGTCATGCGGTTTCGTCGCTCGGCAACCAGGAGAGTATTAGCAACTTCTAGCGACCAAATTCCTGGTACAAATGCTTCGCAATCTGGCATAATCGCGAGTATAGCATTGGCATAATCGTTATCTTCATCCACTAAGCACCAACTGATGGCTACAGAACAATCTAATACAAACTGCATTAAAACCTGCGCCCTTCTTCAATCATGGAACGGATTGAGCTTTTATCCAAGGCAATTTCTTGCCGGAGTTGTAGCATTCTAGCAATTGCTGCTTGAATAGATTTTTTAGTAGTCAGTTGTCCCCAAGCGTTATACTTCGGTTTAACTTCCTCCGATGGTAGATGCTGTACAACTACCACAACTTCCACAGAAGTATCTTTAAACTCAGCGGGCATTTGGAGAAGCAATATGCCATCAGATCCAATATGCGAGATCAGTTTCATTGTTTCCATGTCAGACTCCAGAACTTAGAGCAATTCCAGTTTACCTCAAAGCTGTTCACCTCGATCAGTATCTTGACCGCTCGTATAGGTGCTATTGAATGGGTAAGGATCTTGCCCGTCACAGCAAATACCAAACAGTGCGATGATTCTACCCACAGCGATCGCCCCTACCTAATTAATAACCAAAAACCAAATAAACATACAGAAACCCGGCTGCTTCAAAACACCGGGTTTCTAAATACTGCTGCATTTTCGATCGCTCAAACTCCGTTGATGTAAGCCATAACTGGAGTACCTTGCTGCTGCTGCTGCGCGATCGCCAAAAGGCGGTGAATCCGATCCTCTGTCGGCGGGTGAGTGCGGAAAAGCGACTGCAAACCTTTAGTCGAAAAAGGATTCACAATCAGCAGCGGCGACATCGCAGGATTGCCGTGCATCGGAATTTCATGACCCATTTTCTCTAATTTTTGCAGCGCGTTTGCTAAACCGATCGGGTTATTGGTAATTTCCACCGCACCGCTGTCGGCTGCAAATTCCCTCGTCCGAGAAATCGCCAATTGAATTACGGTTGCTGATAGCGGTGCTAAAATGATTAAAAACAGCAAACCAAAGGGATTCGCGCCTTGTCTGCTATCCCGCGTTACCGGGCCGTAAAGCGCTCCAAAAGTCAGAATTCGCCCGACAAATGTAATTGCACCGGCAATTGTCCCTGCAACTGCTTGAGTGAGGGTGTCGCGGTTGCGGATGTGCGTCAGTTCGTGTGCTAAAACGCCTTCCAATTCTTCGCGGGAAAGCAGATTGATGATGCCTTCAGTAACTGCTATTGTCGCGTGTTCCGGGTCTCTTCCTGTGGCGAATGCGTTGGGAGATTGAGTGGGAACTACAAAGATTTTCGGCACCGGAATTTGGGCTTTTTCGCTCAGGGATGCTACCATATCGTAGATTTCGGGTGCTTCGCTGCGGGCGATCGGCTGAGCGCGGTAAGCCATTAACGCTGCCGTGTCGGAATAGTACCAAGAGCTAAAACTTGAGAAGGCGGCTAGCGCTAAACCGATGTAAAGTCCTTGCTCGTTGCCGATTAAATAATAACTTCCTAAAACGAGAAGACCGCTTAGGAGTCCTAAGAGAGCGGCTGTTCTGAGTTGATTTGTTCCTAACATGGCGGGTTGAGGGCGATCGATATTTTGGTATTTTTGAGCTTGTTATTAGATTTTCATACTTGGGGGCGATCGCGTCTCTATCTGCCGAAATAACTGCTGCCGCCAATAGTAGTATTTCACCTTTTCAGTCAGAAACTGGGAATGCCTCGGGAGGAGCTCTCGCCTGCTCTCAACAGGCTGCAGAGGCGCAGGATATGACATTGCCAGCCAGAACCTGGAAACGAGATTAAAAACAAAATAAACGCAGACAATGTTACATTCATCTGCGTTTGTCTGCGTTTATCTGCCGTAGAATTCTCGAACCCTAAACCGCTTGCACTTGCTTTTCCTCAACAGCAACAGGTTCTTGATATACAGTTTGAGACTCATTAGCCAAAAACTCAGCCAATTGAGCTTCAATTTCATCCCGCACAATCTGGCGGTATTCGAGGAAATGCTCGTTGTGAGCACATACTGTTAAATAATGATCCCAAACCGCAGGATTGCGTCTGAGAATGCTGAACAAATGATGCCAGAACTTCCACCGAGTTTTGCGCTTGACTCCCTGACGCCATACCACAGTTAACAGTGCTCGCAAATCTATCCAACTGGGAATTCTTGCAGGTATATTTGCTGTCGGTGCACCCAACATTAAGAAATGGCGATAAGTGCGGTCTAAATATTTCTCAGCATCGTACACTTCGCAGAATGCCTCGACATATTCGCGGGCAATATCTTCGAGAGGCCGCGTCGGGATAAAGTTCATCAAAGTAGTCTGGTTGAGGTTGCCAGATTTGTCGCGCAACCGCCCTTCTTTTGCTAGTCTGTGGGACAATGCCGTGTGCGGCAAAGCTTGCAGCATTCCAAAGGTTGTGCTCGGAATTGCTGCTGCTTCGGCAAACTTGACAATCCGCTGACCGGCACCGGGTTTTTCGCCGTCAAATCCGATGATAAATCCTGCCATTACTCGCAAACCTGATTTGGCAATTAACTCTACGGATTCTATCAGGGAATTTCGGGTATTTTGGAATTTTTTCGTCATTTGCAGGCTTTCTTCGTCGGGAGTTTCAATACCTAGAAACACTGCATTAAAATTGCACGCTACCATCATATTCATCAATTCTTGGTCTTGGGCTAAATCGATGGATGCTTCTGTGTTGAAAGTAAAGGGGAATTTGTGTTCTTCTTGCCAGACTTTTAATTCTTTTAGCAATAGTTTGACGCTGCGTTTGTTGCCGATAAAGTTGTCGTCTACCATGAACACGCCGCGCCGCCAGCCCAAGTTGTAGAGATAATCTAATTCTGCTATCAATTGTTGGGGGGTTTTGGTGCGGGGTTTGCGGCCGTAGAGGACGATGATATCGCAGAATTCGCACTGGAAAGGACAGCCCCTGGAAAATTGAATTGACATCGAGTCGTAGGCGTCTAATTCCAGCAAGTCGAAGCGGGGCACCGGGGTTGTGGTAACATCGGGTTTTACGCCGTCCGATCGATAAATTCCGCTTTTTTCGCCGCGCCCTATTGCTTCGACAAACATCGGTAAGGTGATTTCGCCTTCGTCGAGAATCAGGTAATCTATGCCCGCTGCTTGAGGTTCTTCGGGTACGGATGTCGGGTAGGGGCCGCCGCAAGCTACGGATTTACCGCGCCGTTTTGCTTCGCGAATTATGTCTAGCAAATCTGCTTTTTGGACAATCATTGCGGACAGAATAACGAGCTCTGCCCATTCCCATTCTGCTTCGGTGATTTGTCTGATGTTGCGATCGACTAACTTAAATTCCCATTCTTGGGGTAAAATAGCTGCTACCGTTACTAAACCCAGCGGTGGCAGCAGCACTTTACGATCGACTAATTCTAGGATTTTCTCGTAAGACCAAAATGTTTTCGGAAACAGGGGATAAACTAGGAGAACTCGCATTATATGTTAAACCTCACATCAGTAAACAACTTGCGATCGGGCTGGCGGGGCGTGAGAGTTCGATCGACTCTCAAGACTTCATGTTAAGGCTAAAATTACGATCTTGCACTCGATCGAATATCTGGTGAGGGGTCACACCCCCTAAGACATACAAAATGAGCGCAATTTTTAGCTTGCAGTTCCCTGTTAAAGTTGGCAAATGCTGATATCTTATCGTATTTGACCCTTAATTGACGATAATCGCATTTAAAAAGCATGGGACTAAGGCAAAAAAGAACTTCAAACACTTACATTATTCGCAAGGTGCGCCGAGGCGTACCCTACATATATCTCGTAAAGTGCTTATGGTGCGGCCTACATTAGTAGTTTGATGCACATTTCCTCTTCCTTTTTCCTCAACATTTATCCGTTAAATCCGTTACCTCCGTTAAATCCCGTACATAGCCCGCTGCCGAACTTCCTTCTCGCCTACTTTGAATCTTTGCCGGGAATCCCGCTAGTTCTTAACATATCGGCAACTGTGCCGCAGTAACTCGGCATTCCTATGCTTTCGGGATTCACAAGATTTTGATAGGTAAAATGGCGGTAGCTGATGCAAAATCTATCCCAAGCAGCCACCTGAATTCGGAACAGCCAAATAAAGAAATCGGCCAGCCAAGGTGACAGAGTAATCCGAAAAAATATCTTTTTATTCAAATACGTGCAAGCTTGTTCTACCACTTCGTTAGCTGTAATCGCCGGATTTCCTAGTACAAAATGTCGCGGTTCCTCGGAAGCCTGCGGATGTTGAACTAAATAATTAACTACTTTAGCAATATCTGCGCCGTGGATGAAGTGAAAACTGCCATCTGCCTGAAACCAGCGAATCAAACCAATCCATTTTGCGACAAGTGGCAGGCCAGATGACAAGTGAGAGACTGGTTTTTCGGCGTCTCCTCCCAATACTAATGTCGGGTAAAGTGCCGTAATCGGAGGCAGATTTGTCAAGGCTGACAAAAGCACCATGCAGTTGTATTTTGTCCGAATATAATCTGTTCCCAGTTCCCCGGCTTCTTTGAGCAAATTGTTGTCTCGACCGAGAATGCTGGCCGTTGAAAAATAAATTACTTGCTGGCAAGTCTGTGGCGAAAGTAGTTGAATTAGCCGGAGAGTTTTGGTGACGTTAACGTCAAACACTTCTTGAGTTCCTCCCCAAGCAGTGGCAGCTAAAATTGCGACATTAATTGTTTGCAAAAGTTCGGCGTGTCGATCGATATCTCGCATATCGCCTTGTATTATATGGATGCCGGGGCGGGCTTTCCAGTCAAATTTTAATTTTTCGGGGTTGCGAACTAAGAGGTAAAGTTCGTGGTTGGTTTCTTGAATCAAAGTTTCGGCCATGTAGTGACCGATACAGCCACTTGCACCCGTTATGAAAATTTTTTTGGCGTTCATTTTGCCGCAGGGGAAGAGGGAGGATTTGACGCTTTTAAGGGCGGTAGGGAGACGGCATGGTCTATTAGTGTCAACTTACGCCTAAAGCCGCCAGGGACTTAAGTCCCTGTCTAATAGCTAAAGTCCTCTGAAGAGGACTAATGAGTTTACAAGTCTTTTTCTCAGTCCTCTTAAGAGGACTTTAGCTTTGAGGCAGGGACTTAAGTCCCTGCCGGACTGCGGGTTTAACGTTAAGTTGACATTAATAGGCAATAGCGTTTTCCTACAAATATCAGGTGCAATTAACCGGATTCGCTCCGATTATATAATCTTTTTCCACGGTAGGGAGACGGCATTGCCGTCTCCCTACAAATATCAGGTGCAATTAACCGGATTCGATCGGATTCTAGAATCGCAATCAATTTCAAGCAGCAACTGCAAGCAATTTGTCGGCTTGTTTTGCTGTTTCAAAGAAGAAACGCACGTTATCTTCGGGAGTTCCCGGTAACACGCCGTGTCCCAAGTTGAGGATGTGTCCGCGATGACCGGCTTTGCGAATTGTATCAAGAATTCGATCGCGAATAAACGGTTGAGAACCAAACAACACGCCCGGATCGAGATTTCCTTGAACGTTCATATTCGGGCCCAAACGCTTGCGCGCGTCGGCCATATCAACCGTCCAATCGACGCTGATTATATCCGCGCCGGATGTTGTCATGCGTTCGAGGAGGCCGGCGCTACCGGTGACTAACAGAATTAGCGGGGTGTCGGGATGGGTTTTTTTGACTTGCTCGAATACTTGTTTCTGGTAAGGTAGAGCGAAGGTGTCGTAGTCTTGCGGGGACAGTTGGCCGGCCCAGGAGTCGAACATTTGCACGACTTGCGCGCCGCAGTCGATTTGATAGCGCACGTAAACGGCGATCGCATCGGCGAATTTCGACAGCAACTGATGCAGTAAAGTTGGATCGGAAAATGCCATGTTTTTGATGATGGCATAATCCTTAGAACCTTTGCCCTCAACCGCATAGGCCGCCAGCGTCCACGGCGCGCCCACAAAACCGAGCACGGTGGATTTGTTGCCGACTTCTTCGCGCAGGGATTTCAGGATTGTTTTGATAAACGGCAAGCTTTCTTCCGGGTTCAGCGGTTGCAGGTTGTCGATTTGCTGCTGAGTGCGAATGGGTGCGTGGATAATCGGGCCTTTGCCTTCGGCAATGTCCATATCGATTCCCAAACCCGGCATGGGTGTGACAATATCGGAAAACAGAATTACGCCGTCGGGTTGAAACGCGCGCCACGGCTGAAGGGAAACTTCGATCGCCACTTCGGGAATTTCGGAACGTTCGCGAAATGAGGGATACTTTTCTCGCAAATCTCGATAGGCTTTCATGTAGCGACCGGCTTGGCGCATCATCCACACGGGCGGGCGGTCTAGGGTTTCGCCGCGGGCTGCCCGCAACAACAAGGGAACTTCATTTAATGCCGACATTTTAACTTTTCTCTACCTTAGATATTTCAATGCCTTTGGTAGCTTACCACTGTGCGATCGTCCTTTTCGACAAAATCGTTGTGTGTACAAATGTGTATTTTGCGATCGCGAAAGAAACTGAGACAATGGCTAGAACTCGAATCTAGTGCTGGACGCACGGGTGGTCAGAAACCGGTTTTTTTGCGAAGATAATGCGTTGTGACTCGTAGATTAGCTGAAAAACCCGGTTTCTTTGGGCTTGTTTCAATTGCGATCGAACTCTGGCAGTTTGCGAGGCTTAGGGAAAATCTTTTAAACGACGCTGTTTCGTTCTAACCCTCGCAGCTTTGCTGGGCAATGGTTTCAGGGATTGACTCGGCGGGATTGAAGGAGTTTTGACGGATAATTTTGGGAACCCTCGCAAATCTCCCCACTCGCGCTTGGAAACTAATTGAATGGAAACTTGACAATAAAAATCATAGGGATATCATTAAATTATACGAACTTAAACAGTAAATAAAGATGTTTGATTGGATTGTCAAAACCGTAGCGGATGCTTCAGGGGTAACTAGCCAGATCAAAGTAGCTGAATGGGCAAGATTGAATCAGACTAATGCTTTTGATATGGGTCCCAAAAACTACCAGAGGTGCTTATATGATTTAGGTTTAGGTGGGAAGTATCATGAGCTTGAATATAATGAAAACGGAAGCCTTAAATATCAATAGTATCCATTATTTTAGAAGCTGAATTAATAGCCTCAGAAATTTTAGCAGGTAAGCAGCAACTGATTCACGAATACAAAATTACATCTAAAATACCAAGATTTGTAGGGGCGGGTTCACCCAAATCTACAATGAAATCGACGAACTCAAAAACCCGCCCCCACCCATCGCAGAACTCCAAAAACTTGTTCCTAATCGGAGTTGGTAGGTTGGGTGGGGGCGGGTTTATAGATATTGTTGATGTGAATTAGGGATTGTTGGGGAACCCGCCCCTACAATTTCTTGGGAAATATTCTGGTTTTTTCCGCTTACCTCGTCACGCACACTCCGCCCACCACTACCCGACATTGATCTCGGCCCGCATCGAATCTACTATCATTCCGCCTCGCCGAATCTAAATCTCTAGTCCGCGAATTGTAGTAATAATCTCCCGCCGGAAACCTTCTATTCGGGACAGCGCAGTAAGTTGAATCTTGATTACCATCGTCAAACCTGACTCTCACCATAGAACGTCTCTCGCGACAATCAACAGCCCGCAAGTCAAAATCATCTTCCAAAAGCCGTGCTCTGTCATATTGACCGTCATATCGATCGTCATCCCGCCTAGTATACCAATCGTCCCGCGAATTGCGAGATCGTCTGTCGCCCCCATCAATTCCCGAAACTTCCAGCGTGTAGCTACCGCCTCTGGAAGCATCTTTTGCTAACACTAAAAGCTTGTAATCACCGCTACGGGGAATTTGATAATTAAAAGAACGGTCTTGCGTAAAAGCGACTTGTTTGTTGTTCCCGTAAAACAGCACCATAACGGGAGTAAAACCGCGACTTCTATCTGTATCTAAAAACACTTCAATGTTATCGCCTTCCCGAGCGCTGAAAGTGTATTCTTGACCCCGCAATTCTTCCGTCGGAGATCCCGGTGTCCACATATTTCGGAAACGGTAAATCGGGGAAGTGCGGCGAATTACTCCATCTATGCGATCGTTATTCCGTATCTGTTCGCCAACTGCACTTGAGGAAATCCCCGTAAGTGCCAATCCCGTAACTAGGACTGCGGCAGCGATACTGTTTAACAATTTGTGTGCTTTCATATCAACCTCTCGAAAATTTTAAAATCTTTTTGCTTTTTTGGTGCTGACATTTGCATACACAATCCATTTTAAATGTAATTTCTGCCAACCGTGTCAACCTCACCCAACCAGACTCTTTAGCGGGTGCAAAATCTCAAGCTAAAGTCACAGACGTTGATCCCCAATCTAAAGTTGCGATTTACCGCCGCAAATCAGCAATCCCGATTCGGCATCGAGACAAGCCGTAATTCCCATAGGTAAAGCAGCGTTAACGCCGTCGTGCCCGAAGGGCAAATCCGAGACAATCGGAATATTCAAATCCCCCAGCCGATCGCGCAAAACCTCTTCAATGCTAAAACTGGGAATACTCGGGTCAATCTCGCAGCGACTGAAGCGCCCCAAAGCAATGCCCCGCACCCCAGCGAAGGCCCCCGCCATCCGCCACAAAGTCAGCATTCGATCGACCCTGTAAGGAGCCTCGGAAACATCCTCAAATGCGAGAATAACCCCGGTCAAATCCGGTTGATACGGGGTTCCGAGCAAATGAGAAGCAACCGTCAGATTCGCAGGAAACAGCCGCCCGGTGGCTTTTGAGCTGCCCCATCCTTTACCTTGCAAAGATGGTAAGGGACGACCTTCTATGCAGTCAAAAAGTCGATCGACAGACCAATCCGGTTCATCCGCCAAAGTTGTCAGCATCGGCCCGTGAACGCCCCAAATCCCCAATTTGTCGTGATTCCACAGCAAAGCAGTAATATCTGAAAAGCCGATCAACCATTTCGGCGAATGGGAATCTGGAGTTGGAAATTGGGAGTTTTCCGGCTTTCCCACTTTTCCTTTTTCCAAAAGTCTAGTGCTGCCGAAACCGCCTCGAACACACAGAATACCGCGACAATCCGGGTCATTGAGGGCATCTGCTAGCTGTCGGACGCGGTTTTCGTCGGAACCTGCCAAATAGCCCCAGCGATCGTCAAAACCCGGTGTTAATTCAAGTCGATAGCCGCGGGATTTCCAAATTTCTACACCCTTTTCAAAGTTGGTTGATTCTCGCAAAGTGCCACTAGGGGCAATTACTTTGAGCAAATCTCCTGGTTGCAGAAATTTTATGTTAGTCATTAGTTATTAGTTATTAGTTATTAGTTATATCGTGTTTGGTGAATCGATCGTAATTCTGTAGGGGCGGGTTTTACCAACCATCAACTATTCAAACAAACCATATCAAAAACCCGCCCCAAACCCAGCGACTATCGACATCAACATTACCCAAATTTACATATTTCGTTGGGTGGGGGCGGGTTTTCGAGATTGTCTGTTTCATGCGGAAATTTTCTGTGAAACCCGCCCCTACGGGATATGGTAGATTATTGATTTAGGAGTGAGTTTTTCAGATTGTTTGTTAATGATTGCTAAGGTAAAGTTAGAATTTCCACCCCAGAATCAGTTACAGCCAGAGTGTGCTCAAATTGAGCCGAAAGCTTTCCATCTTTCGTGATAGCAGTCCAACCGTCGCCCAAAATTTCCACTTCCCAAGTACCCTCATTAATCATGGGCTCGATCGTAAAAACCATGCCTTGTCTGAGCTTTTTCCCCGTGCCCCGCTTGCCGTAGTGCAGAATTTCCGGTTCAGTGTGAAAAACGCGGTGAACGCCGTGTCCCGCAAAATTTCGCACTACCGAAAAACCCTGTGCTTCAGCATATTCTTGAATCGCTGCACCGATGTCACCGGTACGAGCACCCGGTTTGACTTCCGCAATTCCTCTTCTGAGACATTCCTCGGTTACTTCCACTAACTTTTTCGCTACAGGCGAAGGTTTCCCGACAAAAAAAGTTTTAGAAGTATCGCCGTGATAACCATCTACTAAAGGCGTTACATCAATATTAATAATGTCGCCTTCTCTCAGAATTTGTTTAGCATTCGGGATGCCGTGACAGACAACTTCATTGACGCTTGCACACAGAGATTTTGGAAATCCTTTATAACCTAGGGGAGCGCTTTTTGCTCCGCGTGCCAAAGTCCAGCGTTCGGCTTCATCGTTAATTTCTAAAGTGCTTACTCCCGGTTTTACCATCGGTTCGAGATGCAGCAGAAGTTCGGCAGCTAAGCGACCGGCTTGGCGCATTTTTTCTATTTCTCTACTGGATAAAAGCACTAAACGTTCGGTTCCCATAGTCTTTTTCTGTTTTCTTTTTTTCTGGTCGATTAAGAGTTTATTTAACTCAATTTGAGAATAGATTTGAACCAGCGTTCAATACGATCGCCCAAAGCTTCCAAAGAGTATTCTACCTCTGCTTGTCGCCGGCAAGCGCTGCGGTCAATTTGGTCTAAGCGGGCGATCGCACCTACCAAGCCATTTACACTATCAGGCTCCACTAAAAAGCCCGTCAGTCCGTCTCGAACAATTTCGGCCGGCCCCCCGCGCTCGTAAGCAATCACAGGTACACCGCACGCTAAAGCCTCGATCGCGACATTTCCGAAAGCTTCCACCCAACGCGGTGTCATCAACAATGCTCGGCACTGACGGACTTGCTCTTGCATTTGGGTTGTTGTCAAAAACCCTAAATATTCTACCGGAGCATCCGGGTAATCTGTACAAATTTTTTGCCAATAATCCTCATCTTGCATTTTGCCCATAATTTTCAGGGGAATGCCTGTAATTTTCGCTGCTGCTACTGCATCTTCTAAGCCTTTTTCCGGGGCGATGCGGCCCAGCCAAGCTAATTTAGACTGCGGTTGGTCGCAAAATTCGTACAGGGATAAATCTATGCCATTTCCCAACAACTGACATTCACCGGCAAAGGCGAATGTTTTGGCTTGAGAAGCGGTGTGAACTCCGATCGTACCAGGAAACTGGACGGCGGTTTGTCCGGCAATGCGATCGAGGGCTGCGGAAAGGGAACCCATGCTGATCAAATGTGCGATCGGAGTCCTAAAAAATGGTGTCAAATAAAACGGCAGCCAATCGTAGGCAAAATTAACAATGACATCCCATTCATCCTGAACTTGGCGAGCATATTCCCACATATTCGCCAGCACCGAATCTGCGGGCATCACAATAGGATCGTAGTAATCTTGTGTTTGGGCGGTTACTTGCAACTCGCCCGTTATTTCGATTATTGGAATTGATTCTAATACTGAACCTATCGGTGCTACAACTGCTATTTTATGACCGAGACTCTGCAATTTTTTAGCAATGTTAAGGACTGTAAGTTCGACACCGCCACCCAACCCCGAACCTAGTTGACCGACCGAAGTTGACAGGAACAATACTTTTAAATGGTTATTAGTCATTAGCCAGCATTCACTAATTTTAACACGAACTCAATTATAAATTCTCCCATCTCAAATTTCAATTTGAGAATAATTTGAAAATTGCTACATTTATTAATCCATTCCAGAACGCGGACGGATGCGATTCAACTGATTGATTGCCCAGCGAGCAGTTTCCTGAACTTCTGGATCTGGATCGTCCGTCGCGCGGTGCAACAAGTAACTGATTTGATTCACCAATTCATAAATCCGCGTCAAGTCGCGAATTGCATTTTTACGCACTTCGGGATTTTCATTTTGCAGCGAAATTGACCACGCATTATTCATGGGTTTAAGCGTGCGAATGCCAATTTCCGAGAGACTTGCCAAAACTAAACTGTACTGCTTGGAGTCGGAATTTGCTAGCAAATCGAGCAACGGCTCAACTGCTCTGGAATCTCCCCGCTGGCCTAGTTCCCAAATTGCTTTGCCCCTCTTTGCCGGATTTAGCTGCTGCAAATCTTCAATCAGTGCTTCAATAATATCAACTTTAGGTCTACCATCCGTTTCGGGAAGGGCAATACCTTTCTTGTTCGCTAGGGAATCGGTTTGATTAGTTGTTTCGGGAATGTTGAAAGCTGTGTCGCTGTACCCATTGCTGTGAGCTTCCAAGGGCGAGGTGTCGGAATTAATTCGATCGCCCTCGACTCCTGCATCCTCGGATTCTGGTTCCCCGGATTCCAGGATAAACGGTAAAGGTCGATCGCTGCTCTCGATACTGTGGCCTTTTTGCAAATCAAAAGGGTAGGGCAAGGCTGACAGCGGTTGTCCCCCAGAAGAAGTCTCTTGCGGTCTACTTTCGTGCGAGTTTGTAGGAGAATCGGGATTAGTGAATTGAGAGTTTCTTTGGTTGTGACGATCGAATCTTCCCCGTCTTCGCTTAGAATAATTTGACTCGTCACTGCTCACTAATTTGAGCATGATAAATACTGCTGCTGCCGTGACGACAACTGCTGCCAAACCCAACATTAAGAACCCCCGCTGACGAGACAAAATGACTATAAAATTGGATACCGATTTCGGGAGCTTAGAATTAGATTTGGACGTTTTGGACGGCTGAGATTTGTTTTTATCCGGCGCTGGAGACGGTTTTGGAGGCTTGGAATCCTGGCGGTCGTCCGGGGGAGAGTTCGCCCGAGCAATTTCTTGGGAAACAGCCCGGTAGGAGGCATTGAGTACCTGTTGCCCTCCGTCGGCACTTGGACCGATCGCAGCGCCCAGACAGGCAATGCAGGTGAACAAACATACAGAGGAGCGGTAATGCGCCATAAGACTCAATCCGGGTTTTGAGAGGCAACGCCGCATGACGAGCTTTAGTTTAACCTTGAGTTAGCTCGATCCTAGCTGCTATGGGCTTAACTAACTCACAAATAGCACCAGACTAGCGAAAAACCCTGATTTGAGAGGGCACCGAGCCAGATCTTATAAGCACAATTGTGTCATTGACGTGCAACTCCTTTAAATAATTAGTTTAAAACGAACAACTACATTGGCGGCTGCGACTTTAGCAGCGGCATCCCGAAAGTTGATTGCAGCTAATCTTAGCTACGTGCAGTGTGCAGTGCAGTCGCAGCGCAGCACTGCGGCGGCGCTAGCAGACGATTTTGGCTAGCTGTCGATTTCTCACTAATAGCGTGGCATGACCAAAAGTTTAACAAGCTTCCGAGCCTGCTGGTCGATCGTTTTTGTGTGAATTTGGGCGGAAGCGGCACAGGGGGATTGCACTGGTAACGAGAAACTAGGTTTTTTCGTTAATTTTTCGCTGCTAAACCGCATATTTCCCGTACATTCCAGGACGGACTCTCGACGCTCGCAAACCAGTTTTACTTACCAAAAATGCTGTAAGAAAGAGAGCTCTGATTTGACCGATGTTAATTTGAAGGGGGAAATTATGCCGGATAGAAGTGTTTGGGCGATCGGCTAAGATAACCGTTAGGAAATATTGCAGTCAGCTAGCAAGCGCCACAAATCATACTATCTTGTAAAAGTAGGGTCGGATTTAGTTAGGAGCTATAGTGAGAGCGAGTAGATCCTTTCACCCGGGCGTCCTCTGCCAACGTTCTGTTTATTTGTACCCACTTACTTAAGTTAAATCAATCGGTATTTCATGCTGTGCCGCCAAATTTGATATAAGATCGGGCTAAATTTCTAGTGTGAGAGTAGAGGCGTTTGTGAGCCAACAAGATATTTTAAATTTAGCAAAAGAAGGCGATGCCAGGGCGATCGCATTTCTGATCGGCCAAGCACTCCAAAGCTTCGGCGTCACGGCTAAAGCCAGCCGGGAAAATGACACCCTGCACCTGCTGCTGGAAGCAGAAAATTTACCCGCAGAAGAAGCCTGTCTCCGAGTCACAGTCAAAGGGTTGCAGCGGCTGCAACCAAATAACCTTTACTCAGTGACAGTTTACGGGCGGCGCAGCGGCGAGCAATTACCCGCTTGGACTCAGACGGTAGAATTAAAAAAACGCTTGACTTCCGCACCCGTGAGTCCGTTAGTTGCCGTGAATGCAGCAGTAGCTGCGAGTAAAGCAGTAGCCGCTAGTTTACCAGCTTCTCCCATTCCTGTGACTTTGCCCGAGCTAGAAAAAACTCAAAATGTCACAACTGCGCCGACTCAAACACCAGAAAAATCTCCGCCCCAACCCCCTAAAACCCCAACTCCAAAACCCCCAAACCAAAGGCAGCAAAAGCCATCACCGCAGCCAGAATTAGCAGGCACTAAAACTAAAAAATCTGGGCTGTCAGTCGGTGCTGTGAGTCTAATTCTCGTACCGATATCCGGCTTTGTTCTAGCTTCTCAACTTTACAAATCCTCACCCACCGCTACTAATAACCCTCTAACATCAAAGCCTGCGGTACAAGAAGTGAGCTCGACACCCGCGCCTGCAGCCGCAGCCAAACCCCTTCCAGCTCCAAAATCGCCCTCCCCGGCTGCCAAAAAACCTGCCGCCGTGCCCGCAACTGTCAGTATCAAAGCAGTTGGCGACATGGTTCCCGGTACAAATTATCCCTACAACAAACTGCCGGCAAAAAAAGAGATGTTATTAGAGTCGGTAAAACCGTACCTCAAAGGAGCTGATATTCTGTTTGGCAATTTTGAAAGCACGATGACCGATTATCCTTACAGTTCCAAAGCAGGCGGCGGACGAATGCTGATTGCCTTTCGGACGCCTCCGAGTTATGCCAAAATCTTCAAAGATGTTGGTTTTGATATTTTGAGTATTGCCAACAATCACTCTTACGATTTTCACGAGCAGGGATTTAATGACACGATTAAAAACATCGACAGCAATGGCATGAAGGCTGTTGGCAAAAGAGATCAAATTGTTTATAAAAATGTCAAGGGTGTGAATTTTGCCTTTATCGGTTTCAGCAACTACGGCGACGTTCACAATTCTTTGCTGGAACTGAAAGCAGGAGCAGAAGTTGTCAAAAAAGCTAAGGAAAAGGCTGATATTGTAGTGATATCAGTTCATGCTGGCTCTGAAGGAACGGGAGCTATCAATGTGAGAAATAAAACTGAGTTCTTTTACGGAGAAAACCGGGGAAATATGGTTTTGTTTTCGCGGACGATGATTGATGCGGGAGCAGATTTGATTTTGGGACACGGCCCGCACGTTCCCCGAGCGATGGAACTTTATAAAGGGAAATTGATTGCTTATTCCCTGGGAAATTTTTTGGGTTATCGCACTTTGTCCACCGCAGGAGCACTGGGTAAATCTCTAATTTTGGATGTGAAAATGACTCCGCAAGGGGATTTTGTTTCTGGTAAGATTATCCCCATCCAACTTGACGGGCGAGGTGTGCCGGCTGTTGATAACAATTTTAGGACTGTCGGGTTGATTGACCGTTTGACAAAGAGCGATTTTCCCAATAGCGGTTTGACAATTGATGACAAGGGGCAAATTTTGAAAAAGAGTAAGTAGTTATTGGGAATTGGGAATGGGGCATGGGGCATGGAGCATGGGGCATGGCGCATGGCGCATGGGTCACGAGTAACTAATAATCAATAACCCATAAGCTGTCGTGCATTTAAATTACATATTGTCTGTTCCCCGTTCCCATTCCCTGTTCCCTTTCACCAAATCCTCACACCCTATTTAAATGCACAACAGCTTAACCAATAACTAATCACAAATAACCAATAACTAATAACCAATTCCCCGTTCCCCATTCCCAATTACCAATTACCAATCACTAATAATTAGTCATCAATCATTGCTTTCAAAGCTTCTTTCATTTCCTCCGCAGTCGTCGTTGCCGTACCGAATTGACGCACGACAATACTAGCCGCCAAATTGCCCAAGACTGCCGCTTCCCAACCGGATGCACCGACGCACAAAGCTAAAGTCATTGCTGCTACGACTGTATCTCCAGCACCGGTTACGTCGAATACATCAGTCTTGTTAAAAGGGGGAATGTCCCAACTTTGAATGGCAAATTCCCCCTTTTCACAAATGGATGTTGGAGGGGGTGAATTTTTGATTTCTGCGCCGTTCGCCCTTTCAAACAAAGTCATCCCTTCTTCGCCGCGAGTTATCAGGATTTTTTGAGCTTGAGTTAAGTTCAATAAATCGCGTCCTGCTTGCATTAAAGTTTGAGGGTTTTTGATAGGATATCCGACGGCTTGCTCGGCTTCTGGCAAGTTCGGAGTAAATAACATTGCTCCAGAATATCGCTGCAAATTTGTTTGAGCGTCTACAATTGTTTTGCCGGGAACCACTGCCGATTCGATCGCCAAACGAGTCAAAACTCCGTCGCCGTAGTCGGAACAAACCACTGCATCTACTGTCGGTATTTGCTGCCGGATGTAGTCTGCCAATTGCAACTGCAAATCTAAATCCGGCAACTCGTCCGATTTGCGATCGACTCGGACAATTTGCTGAGTCACAGACTGCCGCGCGTGCCCGGAAATTCTAGTTTTGGTGACAGTTGGACGCTGCGAATCGATTAAAATCCCACCCGTATCAATTCCCGCCGCCTCAAAAATACCGCACAAAGCCTTTCCCTGGTCGTCTTTTCCCACCAAACCAGCAACTTTTACTTTGCCTCCCAGTTTGGCTAAATTATAGACAGCATTTGCGCCACCTCCTGGTACTTGCTGAGTATTTTCGTAGCGCAAAATCAACACAGGTGCTTCGCGGGAAATTCGCTCTACTTGTCCGGTAAGAAACTCGTCCAAGGTCAAATCTCCGATCGCTAATACCTGCGCTCGATCGAAGCAGTCTAATCTTTTCAATAATTGCTCTGTTGAGGCACGCAGTTGAGGCAAAAAATCGGAATAGTCGTTAGTCATTAACCAAAAAAATGAGACTGAGGAGTTGATAATTGAGTGTGGAACCAGCGGGAATTAAAAATGCTAATATTAATTAATAATTAATTTCCTCCCTTGTTTTATTTTTAACTTTTAATTGATTTTCTCACTGGGATTTTGAGAAACCAGTTGCAGGCTGTTGGCGATCGCACTCGCTCAAACAATTTGGCAAAAAAATGCAGATAAAATCGCAGTCCTTGAGACTCAACTGAAAGTTTCACGGTGTGGAAGTTTCCTTCTACATAAATGCCTTCAAAAAACAGCAGAATTATTTCAATTTCTGCTTGATGATCGTAATCACCTGAGTCATTTGTTTTTTGAGTGCATCAATTTCCGCTTGCATTTTCGCCATTTTCACAGTCATCGCCTGAATTTCGGCGGCGCCCGCTCCAGAAGGGGGTGCAGCGGCGGCTGGGGCTTCCGGCACTGGTTTCTTTTTGGCCAGTACCATCGCCGATTTGATTGCCTCGGTTAGCTGCTTCTTCTCAAACGGTTTGGCGATGAATGCAAAAAAATGCTTCTCAAAGGGTTTCGGAATTTTTTCCATCACCTCTTCTTCGCGGCCCGACATGATCACCAAAGGTATCTTAGAAAGCTCAGGATGGGCTTGCACTTTTTGATACACTTCCCAACCGCTGACTTTGGGCAGTAGGAAATCTAACATAATTAGATTTGGCCGGGCTTGACGGATCAGTTTGAGTCCCTCTTCGCCGTCTTTTGCTTCTAGAACTTCAAAGTTACCCTGAGGCAACATCTCTCGGACTCGGACGCGGATGACTTTACTGTCATCGATTACCAAGATTTTTTGACCAGCCACGACTGACTCCTTCAGTAATGAATGAGTGATGATTTGCAACCTTCAGTATATCCCTAACAGAATTCTACCCATAGTTCTGGGCGAGTTTAGTTTTGTTGCACTTGGGCGCGATTCTGGTTGAGGGTGAAACTCCTACAAGTTCAGGGGCTTTGATTTCGGATACGATCGAAGGAATTAAATCGATCGCCACTTAATTATATGTCGCCCCAAACTCCTCAAACTCCTACAGTCAAAGCAATTGCCGCCCAAATGCGGCGTGAAATCGAGGCGATGCCGGAGTGGTTGCGCCGCCCCATCGGCAAAGCTAGCGAACTTTCGCAAGTGCAAAAAATTATTAAACAGCGGCAAATTCACACGATTTGCGAAGAGGGGAGATGCCCCAACCGGGGCGAGTGCTACGCGCAAAAAACGGCGACTTTTTTGTTGATGGGCCCGACTTGCACCCGCGCTTGTGCTTTTTGTCAAGTAGATAAAGGTCATTCTCCGATGCCCCTCGACCCGGAGGAACCGCAAAAGGTTGCCGAGGCTGTGCAGTTGTTGGGTTTGCGCTATGCGGTGCTGACTTCGGTGGCGAGGGATGATTTGCCGGATGGGGGTGCGGGTTGGTTTGCCAGGACGATCGCCCAAATCCGCATTCTGAACCCGCATACTGAAGTTGAGGTACTGACGCCGGATTTTTGGGGGGGAATCGGGAGGAGTTCAGAGGGGGAGAATTCCGGCCTCGATGAGTTGCAGCGATCTCGGATTCGCACGGTGGTGGAGGCTAAACCGGCTTGTTACAACCACAATATTGAGACGGTGCGCCGGTTGCAAGGGCCGGTGCGGAGGGGGGCGAAGTACGATCGCTCGATCGACGTTCTGCGTATTGTTAAGCAATATGACCCAACTATTCCCACCAAATCCGGTTTGATGTTGGGGCACGGGGAAACCGAAGCCGAGATAGTCGAAGCGATGGCCGATTTGCGGGACGCCAAGTGCGATCGGCTCACCCTCGGTCAATACATGAGACCATCTCTAGAGCACCTCCCAGTGCGTAAATACTGGACGCCGGCGGAATTTGACCGTTTCGGGTCGATCGCCCGGGAGATGGGGTTTGAGCGCGTGCGATCGGGGCCTCTCGTCCGCAGTTCCTACCACGCCGGAGAGAGCGATTGAAATTAATCTGAACTCAACTCGGTATAAACTCCTTGTTACAAAAAATAACTCTAGAGGATTGTGCATAAGTGCGACGCTCTCTGCTATTTGTAAATAGAGTGACATTATGAATTAGGAGCTTTACCTATGGCAGAGATAGCGAAGAACCAATTAAAATCCGACTCCGTGATGAAAACGGGCAAATTCCCTTACACCTTTCGCGCAGCCTGGTTTCTGTTGCTGTTAGCTATCAATTTTTTGGTGGCAGCCTATTATTTCCATATCATTGAATAGTTCTGCAAGTTAACTTTTAGCAGACCCTGCTGTTCTCGACCTCAACGTCGGAGAATGGTAGAGAGGCCGAGGGGAAAGTTGTGAGTTTTGAGTTGGAGAGAATAGGACTTCATCCTTCTAACTAATAACTACTGACTTCTTCCCTCTTCCCTTTCCCTCTTACCTCTTCCTTCGGACTCCTGACTCCTGACTCCTGACTTCCCACTTTGGCTCAATAATTAATCCGTATATCCGTGTCAAAATCCGTGTCCTGTCTTCCTTCTTCCTTCTTCCTTCTTCCTTCTTCCTTCTTCCTTCTCTAACGATTTCTCGACGCTTCTAGCTTTGACAACCGCTCTTGAATTTTAATAACATCTTGCTTCGTTTCAATTACCAAAGTTGCTAAATTATCAAACATCGGGTCTCCCGACACCGTTCTAGGATTTGTGCGACCAGAACCGGAAGGGGAAGGAGACTGAGGCCGGTTACCTCTAGAACCTTGATTCTGCAAACTGTAGATTTGTCCTCTGAGTTCAGAAATTTGACTTTCTAATTGAGTAATGCGAAATTCTAATTGACTTGTGGATTGAGCGGGCGTGACAATTGGCGCAACAGCAATTGCTAAGGCGCAAGCCAGACACAAAAGACAGATTGTTAGGGCGCGATGGCGAATATTTTTCGGCATAGCTTTAATAATTTAAATTATACCAGTTCTACGATAACAAATCGCCGAGATTTGTTGCCTCTATCAGAAGTAGGTCTTATGGCAACTAGGAACGTAGCTATTTTAATGTTCGATGATGTCGAGGTACTGGACTTTGCAGGCCCTTTTGAAGTGTTTTCGGTGACATCAGAATTAAGTAAGGGCGATCGACCTTTTGCAGTCTCTACCGTAGCCGAACATCCCGGTGCTGTCAGCGCCCGCAACGGTTTGAGCGTAAATCCCGACTGCACAATTTCCGATTGTCCGCCACCGGATATTTTAATTGTACCGGGAGGACAAGGTACGAGAAAGTTAATTAATAATTCAGAAGTTATTAATTGGATAAAAGATTGTGCGCCAACAGCAAAATTAGTGCTTTCTGTCTGTACGGGTTCGCTGCTTTTAGCAAAAGCTGGCTTGTTGGAAGGTTTGGCAGCAACTACACACCATCGGGCATTGGATTTATTGAAAAAATTAGCACCCAACACAACTATTATCGAAAATCAGCGATTTGTAGATAACGGCAAAATTATCACTTCTGGGGGAATTGCTGCGGGAATTGATATGTCTTTGCACGTTGTCGGCAAACTTTTGGGTACAGCACAAGCTGAACAAACAGCAGAGCACATGGAATATAAAATTGGGAATTAGTAATTGCGAATCTAGTTAATTGCACATTTTATTTGTACGAACACGGCACGATCTCTTAGTGTCAATTTAAGTTTCAAATCCTTTGTATCTCTCGTTTATAGCCGAAATTCGATCCCCCTAAATCCCCCTTAAGAAGGGGGACTTTGACGCTCTTGTTCCCCCCTTAATAAGGGGGGTTAGGGGGGATCGAGAGGCTTATTAGATGGACAAAAGACTGGTAAATTTGGACGTTAACTTAACACCAATGGGCATTGCCGTGTCCATACCCCTAGCTAATCAAGCATCTTCGCCCCAAACTCGAAGCTGAACATAAACTAATATCAAAGCTACAGCCATCAGGAAAGTTGCCGCAGCAGCAGCATAGCCAAAATCAAATTGCGAAAAAGCTTGCTCGTAAATATAATAAACTAGCAAATTAGTAGAGTTCAAAGGGCCGCCGCCGGTGATGACGTAAACTTGCTCGAAACTCCGCAGGGTAAAAATAGCGGTAGTGACGGTAGCAAATACTAAAGTCGGTCGCAAACCGGGTAAAGTGATGTACAAAAATTGCTGCCAAGCATTAGCTCCATCCAATTCTGCGGCTTCGTAACGATTTACCGGAATTGCTTGCAATCCTGCTAAAAATACTACCATATTAAAGCCTAATTGTTTCCAAACACTGAGCAGAATTATCACTGGCATTGCCCAAACTGTGCTGCTAAGCCAAGGAATTTGATTTAAGCCGATCGCCATTAACGCACTATTCACCGGGCCTTCGGTTTGAAACAACCACCGCCAACCCAAGCCAACTGCAACTAAAGAGGTAATCGAAGGAATAAAATAAGCGGTGCGGAGAGCTCCTCGCCAAGCAAACGAGCGATTTAGCAAAACTGCTAAGCCCAATGGAATCACTAAACTGGGAATGACTGTCGCAGTAGTAAAATAGAGCGTATTTTGGAGAATTTGCCAGAAATCCGGGTTTGTGACTAGACGCCAGTAGTTGTTGAAGCCAATCCAACGCACTCCCGACTGGGTAAAGCTGCCGCTGGTAAAGCTGAGGTAAAATAAATAGGCGATCGGCCAAATCAAAAAAGTACCCAGAAACAGCAAAGCTGGGGCCAGAAAAGTCCAAGCTGCGATCGCATCATTATCCAACCAGTTAAAACGCCCAAATTTAATCCGAACCATTGGCTTGTAAATTTTAGCTTTTAGTTTTAAATGGTATCACAATATAGGTCAATGTCAAAATGAACCTTCTCGATATATTAGCTCATTTACCCACTATAGAAACTGAAAGGCTCCTGCTCAGAAAAATTACTTTAAACGATGCGAGCGATATGTTTGAGTATGCCTCAAATCCCGAAGTATCGCAATACACAATGTGGTCAACCCACACCTCGCTCGAAGACACTAAATACTTTCTCAGGTCACTTACAAAAATGTACAAAAGACGAGAGCTTGTAGATTGGGGACTGGTCCATAAAGCCGAGAAAAAGTTTATCGGGACTTGCGGGTTTGTGGAATGGAGCATGACGCACAGCCGCGCGGAAGTTGGCTACGCACTCTCTAGGAGCTATTGGGGCGAAGGATACATGAGCGAGGCTGTCAATGCAGTGATTGAATTCGGTTTTCGGGAGATGTTGCTGAATCGAATTATGGCTCGATGTGAAGTTAACAATATTGCTTCCGCTCGGGTGATGGAAAAAGTGGGGATGCAATTGGAAGGGGTATTGCGACAGCACCTATTTGTGAAAGACAGATATTGGGATCTAAAACTTTATTCGATTCTCAGGGAAGACTTTTTTGAGAATATTTTAGAATAAGGTTGAATCAGTAGGTCAATCGATTTTAGATTTTAGATTTTAGATTTTAGAATTGAAGCATTGACACCACGGATAAATTCGGGGGCTGGTTTATCGGATATAGGTTTTTTATTTCTACACGGATGAATCCGGGGGCTTGTATCCTGGATGCTTGATTGTCAGCGACAAAAAATAATATACTTAGGACTTACGCAATATCTCGATGTAGAGTGCGCCGAAGCACACCTTACCCTTTACCTCTATAGTAGAATACGAGTGAATAGTTTTTATCTTTATGATCGAGAATTTCAAAGGTGGTACAAGCCCCTGGATTTATCCGTGGAGTCAATCCTTGCATCTAAAATCTAAAATCCTCACGTCCCCGAATTTATCCGTGGGGTCGCCTCCAAAATCTAAAATCTAAAATCTAAAATCGAATGACCGAGAATTTCAAAGGTGGTACAAGCCCCTGGATTTATCCGTGGAATCAATCGAAAGCATCTCAAATCTCAAATCCTCACGCCCCCGAATTTATCCGTGGCGTCAATCCTTGCATCTAAAATCTAAAATCTAAAATCTAAAATCGAATGACCGCTAATCCAGTATCTGTTAATTCCAATGCCTGCCTGATTTCTCCTGAGATTGGCAAAAGTTATATCGCTCCGGCCCATCCTCCCTTAAAATTAGGAGTTTTAGCATCAGGAAGCGGGAGCAACTTCGAGGTAATTGCCCGAGCCATCCAAAACCAAGAACTCAACGCTAAAATCCCAGTATTAATTTACAACAACCCCGAAGCCAAAGCCGCAGCCAGAGCCGAAAAATACGGCATTCCCTCGATTCTGCTCAATCACCGCGACTGCAAAAGCCGCGAAGAATTAGATACAAAAATTGTCAAAACTTTTCAAGAATATGATGTAGAATGGGTAGTGATGGCGGGTTGGATGCGAATTGTTACCAAAGTTTTGCTCGATGCTTTTCCCGATCGCGTTATTAACATTCACCCCAGCTTACTGCCGAGTTTCCCAGGAATTCGCGCGGTGGAGCAAGCACTGGCCGCTAAGGTTAAAATCACCGGATGTACGGTGCATATCGCCCGTTTAGAAGTAGACAGCGGGCCGATTTTAATGCAGGCTGCGGTGCCGGTATTGCCTGATGATACCGCAGAAACGCTGCACGCGAGAATTCAGGTGCAAGAGCACAAGATTATGCTGGGTGCGATCGCACTTATTGCCGAATCTAATCGAAAATATTGTGACTAAAAACCTCACCAGTGCCGCATCTATCCCCGAATTGCCCGTCAGCGAATCACCCGAAACAGGCCCGCCGCTGACTCCGCCCAAAAACGGATAGTTGCGAATGACTTAAGTGCTGAAAAGATCAAAATTTTAGAGTCTTGTTCTAGATCCCAGATTCAATGCGAGAGTCAATCTAAAATCTAAAATCTAAAATCTAAAATCGAATGACAGACTCGAATCGCCTGAAATTAATTCTCAAAGAAAGGCTCAAAAAGAGCATCGGCATCAAGGGAGAATTCTATCTGCCTTGCTTGCCATCGATGCTAGACGACTATCTTAAATTACTCTCAGACTTCTTAAACATTCTCGGACAAAACATCGACGCTGCCCAAACCGAAAACTTGCGAACATTAATCGCCAACGCCTTAGCAGAAGGATTCAAAAATTCCCCCCACGCTAATCTAATAGTCTCATATTTTCCCGCCAATTCCCAAACCGGTTTAGCCGGCGGCATTACTCTGAATACCAAGATTCAAATCGAATCGATGGCCCAGAAATATCATAGCTGGCCGGATATTCGCCCCGAACCTTTATTCGGCAGCCATCCCGATGCCAAAGTCATCGCCATTGCCGCCGAATTAGGCGAACCGGGAAAAGCACCTATTTTAGATGTTGGTGCGGGCCCGGGGCGCAATAGTTTGCCTTTAGCAAGGTTAGGCCATTCCGTGGATGCGATCGAACTAACACCGATATTTGCCGAAAAACTATCATCCGCAGCAACCGCCGAAAACTTACCGATAAATGTCATCCAAGGCGACGTTTTAGACCCATTATTGAGGATGAAAACTTATCGGTACAAATTAGCCATTGCTACCGAAGTTCTCTCTCATTTCCGCTACCCCGAACAAGTCCGCCTGTTTCTCGGCAAAATGTCCGATGCCGTTTTAAGTGGCGGGTTTATCTTATTCAGCACTTTCTTAGCTGTAGATGGGTACGAACCCGACGAGATGGCAAAACAAATGTCTGAATTGTGTTGGTCTTATCTGATTACCCGACAAGAATTGCAAGCAGCAATCGAGGGTTTGCCGTTAGAAATTATTTCTGATGAATCTGTGATTGAATACGAACAAAAACATTTGCCTGACTCTGCGTGGCCGCCGACACCTTGGTTTGTGAGTTGGGCCAGCGGGCGGGATTTATTTTCCGTGCAAGAAACGCCGCCGTTAGAGTTGCGGTGGATACTTGTTAAACGCTTATAGCTAAAATAGTAGGGTGCGTCACAAAGTAGTTTATCGATGATTGATAAAATAACACGGTCTAACTCACATATTGCACCATTCTCAAGAACAGGCAAGATGCCTGTTCCACAAAGATGGAGTTTTCTTGTGGGGTGGGCATCCTGCCCGCCCGCAAAAGGCTAATTAAGAATGCTGCAACATCTCAGGTATAACGCACCCTACAATACAACAAATTTTAGCGGTTAAAAATCGAATCCTAAACCTCGGATCGCCGCAATTGTCCGCAGGCTGCATCTGCTTCTAAGCCGCGAGAATACCGCACGCTAACTGCAATTTTCTTTTCCTTCAAAACCGCAACAAAACTGTTAATTCTATTGGGAGTCGGTCGCTTATAATCAGCTTCCTGAATCGGATTGTAAGGAATCAAATTGACGTGACACTGAAAACCGCGCAGGTGAGTTGCTAACTCGGCTGCGTGTTCCGGCAAGTCATTCACACCTGCTAAAAGTACGTATTCAAAACTCAATCTGCGTCCAGTCGATCGCACATATTCGCGGCATTCTGCGATTAACTCGCCCAAAGGATAAGGGCGGGCGCTAGGAATTAACTCTTCGCGCAATCTTTGATTGGAAGCGTGGAGGCTGACGGCGAGGGTAACTTGCAGTTGATGTTCGGCTAGTTGGCTGATGCGATTGCGAATTCCAACTGTGGAAACGGTGATGTTTCGCTGTCCAATTCCTACGTCTTGATTCAAACACTTGACAGCAGCTACAACATTATCGAAATTCAGCAGGGGTTCGCCCATTCCCATAAATACGATGTGGCTGACTCGGCGGCCGAAATCTTGCTGTACTGTCAAGACTTGATCGACGATTTCGTGTTTTTCTAAATTGCGCTTGAAACCGCCTTTTCCGGTAGCGCAAAAGTCGCAGCCCATCGCGCAGCCAACTTGGGCTGAGACGCACACAGTCAGCCGTTTTTCGGTGGGAATGCCGACTGTTTCAATGATTTGACCGTCGGCCAATTTTAAGAGATACTTTACGGTGGCGTCTGGTGCGACCGATCGATAGTGAATGGTCGATCGCCCGATCGGAATTTTAGCAACAGTCTCGCGCCACTGTTTCGAGAATACAGAAATGTCAGAGATCGATCGCGCACCTTTCTCATAAATCCACTGGTACAACTGCTTTCCCCGATAAGCAGGTTGTCCCTGTTGCTGTACCCACTCCGTTAACTCAGCTAAACTCGCCCCCAGCAAGGGCGGAATTTTACCCGACTCAACAGCCAAAGCAGCAGTCTTGCGAGACTGATTCGCACCCTTGGAATTACCAGAAGAGTACACCTGAGAAACGGAAGTAGGAGACATAGGTCATCACAAAATTTAACTAACAAGCGGGAAGTCCCGCACTTTAATAGTAGTCCGTTGAGTGCCGATCTTTGCAGATCGGCAAAACCTTTGAGATAATATTTACTATTAATAGCAATTAGCAGTAAGTAAATGCTACGCAAAGTTGTCAAAGTTCGTTTATACCCTACCGATCGACAGTCCCAGCATCTGGCACAGAGTTTTGGTTGCGCTCGTTGGTGGTGGAATTACGCGCTTAATAAGTCCATTGAAGTCTATCAAGAGACTGGCAAAGGGCTTGGACAATCTGCATTAAATGCTTTACTGCCAGCGCTAAAAAAGGAATATGAATGGTTAAGTGACTGCTACAGTCAAGTGCTACAGGCGGCCACGCTTAATCTCACGACTGCCTGTAAAAACTTTTTTGACAAAAGAGCTCAGTTTCCTAAGTTCAAGTCAAAAAAGCATAAGCAGTCGATTCAATACCCCCAAAATGTTCAAGTAGTTTCTGACTCTGAACTCAAATTCCCTAAACTTGGAGTAGTCAAAGCAAAATTACATCGACCGATTGATGGAAAAATCAAAACTGTCACAGTTAGCCAAAACCCTTCGGGTAAATACTTTGCTGCAATTTTATTTGAGATTGAAGGTAAAAATCCAGAATTTTCAACTTCTGGCAAAATCGCTGGGATTGACTTAGGATTAAAACACTTTGCGATCGCTGCCGATGGCACTAAGATTTCTAAGTTTGAGAATCCTAAACATTTTGTAAAACATCAACAAAATCTCAAGCGCAAGCAGCAAAAGTTAGCGCGTAAAAAGGATGGCAGTAATTCTCGCAAAAAAGCTAAAAATTTAGTTGCTAAGGTACACGAACGGGTAGCCAATTGTCGGCAGGATTTTTTGCATAAACTCAGTGGAAAACTGGTCAACAAAAACCAAGTTGTCATAGTAGAAAATCTTCATGTTAAAGGCATGGTTCGTAATCATTGCTTAGCTAAAGCTATGTCTGATGCTGGCTGGGGAATGTTTGTCAATTTCCTGAGCTACAAATTAGACCGCAAAGGCGGTAGGTTAGTAGAAATTGATCGATGGTTTCCTAGCTCGAAAACCTGTTCAGTTTGTTTGCATCAAGTCTCGGAAATGTCTCTAGAGGTGCGCGAGTGGACTTGCTCTCACTGTGGCACTCATCACGACAGAGATGGCAATGCTGCAACAAATATCAGGAATGAAGGTATCAGAATGCTAAAGACGGATGGAACAGCCGTTTCTGCTGTTGGAGGGAAGGTAAGTCCAAAGGTGGGGCGTAAGTCCAATCTGAGGCACTCCCCTACGAAGACAGAAGCCCACGCTGTATGCGATAGCATCAGCGCTGGGTAGTTCACAACTTCTCGACCAAAGCTGCTGTCAATCCTCAAGAAGGCAGAAGGTAAAAGAAATCTCCACAAAAAAGTTAATTTTTGGCTAAATTCCACAAAAATTGCGTGTAAATGACCGCCGCCACCTAAAATAAACTCTGGAGTTTGTGAAAGGGTATGCAAATTTGACAGCTTTCCAACACAATTAATGCAACTTTTATGGTGCTAAATATTCTTGCGCTGCCTTTAGGCTTTCAATTTACATCGCCGGGCCCAATTATCTTTCAACTTGGCCCCGTAGTTATCCGCTGGTACGGGCTGTTAATAGCTTCTGCCGTCTTGATTGGGGTCAGCCTGTCCCAATACTTGGCCCAAAAACGCCGCGTCAACCCGGAATTGTTGGGTGATTTGGCAATTTGGCTGGTTCTGGCCGCTATTCCCTGTGCTCGAATTTATTACGTGGCTTTCGAGTGGCCGCAATACGCCCAGAGGCCTGAAGATATTATTGCAATTTGGAAAGGCGGAATTGCCATTCACGGGGCGATTTTGGGGGGAACGATCGCAGCTTTAATTTTTGCGAAAATCCAGCGAGTTTCTTTTTGGCAATTGGCAGATTTAATCGCGCCTTCGGCAATTCTCGGTCAGGCGATCGGACGCTGGGGAAATTTCTTTAACTCGGAAGCTTTTGGCCGTCCTACGGATTTGCCTTGGAAACTCTATATTCCGCCAAACAGCCGCCCGCCCGCCTACGCTAATTTTGAATACTTCCACCCTACATTTCTCTACGAATCCCTGTGGAATTTAACAGTATTTGGGTTGCTTCTGACTTTATTTTTCCGCGATTTGCAGGGCAAAATTCGCTTGAAAATAGGTGCTTTATTTTTGGTTTATATCGCAGCTTACAGTTGCGGTAGAGTCTGGATTGAAGGGTTGCGGACTGATAGTTTGATGTTCGGGCCGCTGCGGACTGCACAGATGGTAAGCTTGACTGGGATTGTTTTAGGGTTGGGCGGGTTAGCTTGGCTTTATTTGCTCGATCGACCTTTGCCCGATGTTGTCTCCCCGAATTACGATCGCCGGGCAAAGAGCGCTCAGAAATTCCCAGAGGATCAATAAAAAACCCCAGAGAGGTTAGTCTCTAGGGTTCAAAACCAGGGTGCATCTACCATCCCTTACTTCCAACCAAAATAGGTACATCCGGAAGAGTCCGTAAATTTAGCAAATTTTTTAGCAGCAATGAGTTTGACAGAGATTGAAGCCCTAATTCCAGGGGTATACATTGTAGGTGCAGGCCCGGGAGACCCGGATTTGTTGACTGTTAAGGCTCAAAAATTACTGGCTGCAGCCGATGTCATCTTATTTGCTGATTCGTTAGTCCCAAAGCAAATTTTGCATGGGGTGCGCGCGGATGCAGAAGCGATCCAAACTGCGGATAAGACCCTCGAAGAGATTGTACCTTTGATGGTGGAACGAGTGCGCGCCGGAAAAAGCGTCGTCCGCCTCCATTCCGGCGATCCCTGTCTCTACGGGGCTGTCGGCGAACAAATGCAAGCTTTGGCCTCCGAGGGAATTGCTTTTGAGGTAATCCCGGGAATTAGCGCTTTCCAACTTGCGGCGGCTAAACTTAAAATTGAGTTGACAGTTCCGGGAATTGTACAGACAATTATTTTGACGCGAATTAGCGGCAGAACAAAAGTACCCGAACGCGAAGAATTGGCGAGTTTAGCGGCTCATCAAGCGAGTTTGTGCCTGTATTTGAGCGCCCGCCATGTCGAACAAGCTCAAGCTAAATTGATGGAACATTACCCCTCGGATTTGCCTGTAGCGATTTGTTATCGGTTGGGCTGGCCGGATGAAAAAATTGTGCTAGTTCCCCTTGACAAAATGGCCGTTGCTACGCGCGAAAATAATTTGATCCGAACGACAATGTATGTGATTAGTCCGGCGTTGGGAAAATCAGCAGAAGGACGATCGCGCTTGTACCATCCAGAGCACGATCGGCTTTTCCGTCAGTAGTCAGTTGGCAGTTGGCAGTTGGCAGTTGCAATGCCCAGTTCCCTATGCCCAATTCCCAATTCCCTATGCCCCATTCCCCATTCCCCATTCCCCATTACCGATGAAAGACTTAACTCGCAGACAATTTATCACTGTCACCGCATTAAGCGCCGGATTTGCCTTAGCAGTTCATCCTATTGCGGCTGCCGTTATCAATACGGATGCTGCTGGTTTAATAGCAGGTGAGGTAAAAATTCCCGTCAAAGACGGGCAAATTCCAGCCTACAGAGCAATGCCAGCCAGCGGCAGCAATTTTCCAGTAATTTTAGTAATTCAAGAAATCTTCGGAGTTCACGCCCACATTCAAGATATTTGCCGCCGTTTTGCCAAATTAGGTTATTTAGCGATCGCCCCAGAAATGTTTGCCCGTCAAGGTGATGTTTCTAAAATCACCGACATCCAAGAAATTATTAGTAAAGTTGTCTCGAAAGTTCCCGACGCTCAAGTTATGTCCGATTTAGATGCTACCGTAGAGTGGGCACAAAAATCAGGAAAAGGCAATATTAATAAGTTGGGAATTACAGGATTTTGCTGGGGCGGCAGAATTGTTTGGCTGTACTCTTCTCACAACCCAAAAGTCAAAGCTGGAGTGGCTTGGTACGGGCGTTTGGTTGCCGATTCTACGGCTTTAACTCCCAAACAGCCGATCGACCTTGCAGCAACTTTGAAAGTACCTGTATTGGGGCTTTACGGTGGCAAAGACGAGTCAATTCCCAACGATACAGTCGAGAAAATGCGGGAAGTTCTCAAAACTGGTAGCAGCGGTTCGGAAATTGTGCTTTATCCAGATGCGCCCCACGGTTTTAACGCCGACTATCGCGCCACTTACCGGGAAAAAGAAGCTAAGGATGCTTGGAAACAGATGCAAGATTGGTTTAAGAAGCACGGAGTTGCATAATAGTTTTGAGTTGTTAATTGTCACTTAAAACTGGTGTCAAGTTTGGGCTCGAAAAAGGCAATATTAGCGAATAGCCCTTAAGACAGGTGGGTTTGTGGGCCCGACATTGGTAAACTGAGCGGTGTAGAATTATCGATCGAACAGGTAAGCCCGTGCTAGACGAACAAGCTAAAAAGACCATCTTGCGGAAAATCCCTCACGGATTGTACATCTGCGGTGTCAAAGACGGGGAGGAAGTCAACGGTTTCACCGCTAGCTGGGTGATGCAATCTTCTTTTACCCCTCCCTTAGTTGTCAACTGCGTCAAGCAAGACTCCAAATCCCACGCCATGATCAAAGCCAGCGGTGTCTTTGCTTTGAGTTTCCTAGAAGCAGGGCAAAAAGACTTAGCCCAGAAATTCTTCAAGCAGCAGCGCCGCGTTGGCAATAAATTTGAGGATGTAGAATTTTATCCCGGCGCGGAAACTGGTTGTCCGATTATCTCGGATTCTCTGGGTTACATCGAGTGCAAAGTTGTCGGCGCTGTGGAACACGGGGATCACACGGTTTATGTGGGAGAAGTTTTGGCGGCAGGCGTCCACCGAGAAGGCAATCCGTTGCTGCTAGAAAGCACCGGTTGGAATTACGGCGGCTAATGACTTGGCAGTTGGCAGTTGTTAGTAAAAAAAACTAACACTGAGAAACCCGGTTTCTTTAAAAGTCCGGGTTTCTGAATACTAAACCAATTTTTATGTTGAATTAGACTGAGATGTTGCACCATTCTCAATAGGGTTTTTATGGGCGGGCAGGATGCCCACCCCACAAGAAAATTCACTTTGTGGAACAGGCATCTTGCCTGTTCATAAAAATGGTGCAATATCTCAGATTAAAACGACTTATTTATTAGCTGCGAGAGTTAGGCGACGCATAACTAATAAAAAATCGGCGACAATTTTGTCAGCGTTGTCTGGAGTTAAAATTGGTACGTGGACGAAAATACATTTAGCGGCTATTTGAGAATCGCAAATATGTTTTAAAACCGCATAATATAGGGCTTCGCAAACAAATTTTCCGGCTTCGTGGCTGATTTCTGTTGCACCTAAATCAGCGACTAGCGGTTCGAGATTAACTGCTGTTTTCAGAATGTCGCTATCGCAGCAAGCGCAAGATTCTACGGTTAATTTTTGCCGACTTTCTGCCATGCCGCAGCAGATAATAGTGTCGGGTTGGAGTTGGTTGATTTCGGCGATCGCTAAATTAGGTGCTCGCTGAAAATCTACTGGCAGTTTCCTCAAAAAAGTTAGGGAATCAGGCAAAGATTCGATCTGGGAAATCTTGGCTAATAAGTCGTCCGAGGAGTTGGATTTCTGATGGGGAAGCCAAGTATCAAATGAGGTTAGCAGGATTTTCGCAGTCATATTTGTGCAATAATACTGATATCGATCATATAAGGCAAGTAAGTCAATGTCTGTCATTGCAGTAGTAGACTATGACATGGGCAATCTGCACTCGGTCTGTAAAGGCTTGGAAAATGTGGGCGCAGTGCCAAAAATTACAGATTCTCCTGCTATAATCGAGCAGGCTGATGCGGTGGTTTTGCCGGGAGTGGGTTCGTTTGACCCGGCAATGCAGAATTTACGATCGCGCAATTTGATAGAACCGATAAAAAGGGCGATCGCCTCGCGAAAACCTTTTTTAGGCATTTGTTTGGGTTTGCAAATTCTGTTTGAAAGTTCCGAAGAAGGTGTAGAACCGGGATTGGGCGTAATTGCCGGAAAAGTGCGCCGATTTCGGTCGGAACCGGGTTTGACAATTCCCCACATGGGATGGAATCAATTGCAATTAACTCAGCCGGATTTGTCGCTGTGGCAAAATTTACCGTCCGATCCTTGGGTTTATTTCGTGCATTCTTATTATGTCGATCCAGTTGATTGGGAAGTGCGATCGGCAATTGTGACTCACGGCAGTCAAAACGTGACGGCGGCTATAGCTAAAGACAATCTGATGGCCGTGCAATTTCACCCGGAAAAGTCTTCGAGTACGGGATTGCAAATGCTGTCAAATTTTGTCAGTCTGGTGAGGGAAAAAGTACCCGCTTAGGCGATTTGTGCAAAACCCGGTTTGCGGTATAAACCGGGTGTTTATAGTTTTAAATGATACCAGTTTTAATAAAGAATGCAACTGTAAGTCTGCACCAAATTCATATTTAGTCAGTCATCCCCAATGTAAAATCTAAAATCTAAAATTGTATGAGTCTGAGAATCAGTGGCAACCGCCAAATCAAAACCCTGCCGGGACTCGCAACTCGCCCTACACCTTCGCGAGTCAGAGAAGCTTTATTTAATATTTGGCAAGGGACGATCGCAGATTGCAGGTGGCTTGACATTTGTACAGGCAGCGGTTCGATGGGTGCAGAAGCTTTGTGTCGGCAAGCTGCGAGTGTCACTGGCATCGAACAGTCGGCGAAAGCTTGTGCGATTATCCGCCAAAACTGGGAGCAAGTAGCAGACTCGTCCCAAACATTCCAAATACTGCGGGGAAACGCGACGGCGAAGTTGGCGGCACTAGCGGGGCAGCAGTTCGATCGCATTTACTTCGATCCGCCCTACGCCAGCGACTTGTACGAACCTGTGTTAAACACGATCGCCAGCCAAGAAATGCTAGCACTCCTCGGCGAAATGGCCGTCGAACACAGCCCGGAGCGATCGACACAACCGATTTCCGGCCTAGAAATTTGCCGCCATAAAATATACGGCAATACAGCATTAACCTTCTATACCCGCAGTTGCCGATGATCGGCTCAAACCGCAGCAGCGTCAATCGATTGCGCGATTTTCGATTGCGCGATTTTCGATTGACTTGCGCGAGATAAATGCTCTTTCTTGAGGATTTTCGATTTGAGATGCTTTCGATTGATTCCACGGATCGATCGCGTGGCGGGTACCACCTTTGAAATTCGCGGTGACGCCTGGAGGCAGAAAGAAACCGGGTTTCCGGGCGTGGGGGCGCCCGGACTAAAAGTTTTTTCCTTAAATACAATACAAATTTTTCCGATGAAGTTAAGCTTTGTGCGTAGGTTGTCAGAGCAAGTTGCCTCAGCAATTGACGAAATAAATGGAGTTTAGGCTGAAAATAAAGCTTTCAGTTGTAACATGAACCCAAAGTGTGAGTGTGAATATTCCTAAAGGAGTGAATATGGTTCAGACACCTTCGCGCCCTCGTGGCAGCGACTTTCAAGCTGTTAACTCGGTACAGCCAGTCAAACGCGATACGATTCTGCTAGGAGATAGCCTCTCCCTGCCCAATACCAAACTCTTCGGCACAGACGGCATTCGCGGGAAAGTTGGAGAATTGCTGAATGCACCCCTAGCCCTGCAAGTGGGCTTCTGGGCTGGGCAAGTTCTACGCCAAAATTCCCCCAACCAGGGGCCTGTGATTTTGGGGCAAGACAGCAGGAATTCCAGCGATATGCTGGCAATGGCACTGTCAGCGGGTTTGACGGCCGCCGGTTTGGAAGTGTGGAATTTGGGATTGTGCCCCACTCCCTGCGTTGCTTATCTGGCAAGCGTTTCGGAGTCGGTCGGCGGAGTGATGATTTCGGCTTCTCACAATCCCCCAGAAGACAACGGCATTAAATTTTTCGACTCAAACGGCTCGAAGCTGTCGCAGCAGTTGCAGGAACAAATCGAAGCGGGAATCCGGGGGGCAAAGGTTCCGGTTGCTAGCTTGGCTTGGGGACACCACTACCATCGCGCTGAGTTGGTGAAAGATTATGCCGCTTCGCTCTGTGATTCGCTGCAACAGATGAATTTGGAGGGAATGCGGATAGTTTTGGATTTGGCTTGGGGGGCCGCTGCGGGTTTGGGGCCGGCGGTGTTCGCGCAAATGGGGGCGGATGTGATCTGTTTGCACGACTCTCCTGATGGATCTCGCATTAATGTTAACTGCGGTTCTACTCATCTCGACAGTTTGCAAGCGGCGGTTTTGGAACACAATGCCGATTTGGGCTTTGCTTTTGACGGCGATGCCGATCGAGTTTTGGGTGTTGACAACCAAGGTCGAACGATTGACGGCGATTACATTCTTTATCTGTGGGGCAGGCAGTTGCGCGACTCGCAACAGTTACCGTCCAATTTAATTATTTCTACTGTAATGGCTAACCTCGGCTTCGAGCGAGCTTGGGAAGAATTGGGCGGCAAACTAACTAGAACCAACGTCGGAGATCAGTACGTTCACGCGGAAATGCAGCGCACCGGTGCGATGTTGGGCGGCGAACAGTCGGGACACATTCTTTGTCCGCATTACGGTGTCAGCGGCGACGGTTTGCTGACAGCTTTGCATTTGGCTTCGCTGGTGCGCCAGTCCGGGGAATCTTTGGCACAATTGGTAAGTGGCAGTTTCCAAACTTATCCGCAGTTGCTGCGAAATATTCGGGTGGAGGATCGCGAAAAACGCCTGAAATGGCACGAGTGCGAGGCAATGCAAAGTGCGATCGAACGTGCTACAACAGCAATGGGCGAACAGGGACGGGTTTTGGTTCGCGCTTCTGGCACTGAACCGCTAATCCGAGTTATGGTGGAAGCTGCCAGCGCCGAATTGGCTAATTTCTGGACTGAAAATTTAGTTTTAGCCGTTGGGCAACACATCGCTATCTGATGGAAATGGGGAATTAATCTGAAGGTTGAAGGGAGAAGCAATAAGGAATAATGAAGAAGGAAGAATAAAGAGGTCTCTAGAGAAATATAGGGTATTAAAACCAATTTCTCATTCTTTATTCCCTCCTGCTTATTCCCTCTCTTCTCAATAACTAAATCCTTCTTTCTTCATTTCCCCATTTCTGATTGTATGAACACCAAATCAATTCAAAATGGGCGGCTGCATCGAATTTCGTTAAAAATTTTAATTGTCGTCATATTAATAACGGGGATATGGTTTCGCTTTACTAATCTGGATCGCAAAGTCTACTCGTTCGACGAATCTATCACCTCGCTGCGAATTTCTGGTTACACCTGGACGGAGATGGTGCAGCAAGATTTTCAAGGTAAAACAATTAGCGTCGCAGATTTGCAGCGGAAATACCAGCAGATAAATCCGGAAAAAACTTGGTTGGATACGGTTAAAGGTTTAGCTACAGAAGAACCTCAACTGTCGCCGCTGTATTTTATTTTAGCCCGATTTTGGGTGCAGTTGTTCTGCCCGCAAGTGGCGAGTGTTAGAAGTCTTTCAGCTTGGATTAGTTTGTTAGTTTTCCCCAGCATTTATTGGCTGTGCTGGGAATTATTTCGCTGTGCGTCTGCGGGATGGGTGGCTGTTACAATCGTCGCTGTGTCGCCCTTTCACGTCTTGTACGCGCAAGAGGCAAGACCGTACATGATGTTTGCAGTCCTCGTCTTGCTGTCGAATGCAATTCTGCTGCGGGCGATCGCGATACAAAATTCTCCGACAACATCTAAATTGAGTAAGGCTGTTTGGTCTATTTATGCTATCGCCCTTACTTTAGGACTGTATTCTAGTTTATTATTTTTTTTAGTAGTATTCGCTCACGGCATCTATCTAATTATCACAGAAAATTGGCGTTTTAGCAAAACATTAATTGCTTATTTACTAGCTTCAGCGGCAGCAGTAATTATTTTTGCACCTTGGATTTTGGTATTACTTTATAACGCGCCAAAAATCGAAGCAACAGTAGGCTTACCCCGCCTTTACCTGTCTTTCATATCTTCACTTAAACCTTTAATCATCATCACCTGCCGAATGTTGATCGACACGCATTGGGCGGGCGGAATTATCAAATTGTGTTCGAGCAATATGGCTACACATTTAATCAGACTGATTGTAGCAGCCCTATGGCTGTTAGCGCTCGCACATTCAATCTACTCGCTCTGCCGCTCCACTCCGAAACGAGTTTGGCTGTTTGTATTGACAGCGATCGGAATTACAGCGATAGTATTGATAGCAGTGCGAGGCGTTACCGATCGCTATATGGTTCCCTATATTTTAGGAATCCAGCTAGCTGTTGCCTATCTATTCACTGCTAAAATTGCAGCCGCCACCAATCCCCGACAACAAAAGCTGTGGCAGCTCGGTTTAATAGCCCTAATATCGAGTGGAATAGTTTCTTGTGCCGTCAGCTCGCAGTCCCAACTTTGGTGGAACAAATATCCTTCTAGCACTAAATACAATCCCCAAATAGCAGCGATTGTCAATCAAGCCCAAAAACCTTTAGTAATCACTCACGGAGGCAACAACATCACAGGAAAAATACTGTCTGTCAGCTATCTGCTGAAGCCGCAAGCACAGCTTTTGCTGGCAGTTAAACCCGAACAAGTCAAAATTCCTGACGGTTTTAGCGATGTATTTCTATACCGAGCTACAGAAGCATTACAATTTGAACTAGAAAAAGTGCAAAAATATAAAATCACACCAATTTACCAGCCGGGCGATGTTTGGCTTTGGCGTGTAGAGAAATAAGGAAAGTGGCAACTGCAAATGATGATTTCTGTTGTGATACCCACCTACAACCGCGAGCAACCTCTGCGAGAGACATTGGCTGATGCGATTCGGCAAAATTACCCGAATTTTGAAGTGCTGGTAATCGATCAAACTCGCACCCACGAATCGGAAACTCAAGTTTATTTAGAGGAATTGGCAAATGCTGGCAAAATTCGCTGGTTTAGAGTAGATTGGGCGAGTTTGCCTGCTGCTCGAAATTATGCAGTGCGGCGCGCAGTTGGAGAGATTATTTTATTTATTGATGATGATGTACAATTGCCAGATGGTTTTTTGGCGGCTCACGCGGGCAATTATTTAGAAAAACCAGATGTGGGATGTGTGGCGGGCAGGATTTTTGACAGAATGAAACTGGATTTTTCTGGAGGCGATTTGGCGATCGAATATTTGCCAAGAGAAGCTATGGATGCCGCGATTGCCTGGTATTTTATCGATTTGGTGCATACAGTCAAACCGCAGCAGGTGCTCTCGGCTAGAGGCTGCAATATGTCATTTCGCCGGCAGGTTTTTGCCGAGTGCGGGCTGAGGTTTGACGAGCGGTTTGCAGGGAGTGCGGTGCGGGAGGAGTCGGATTTTTGTTTGAGATTGCGATCGACTGGCATGAAAATTTGGTACGATCCCAATGCGTGTTTAGTTCACTTGGGGGAAGAGAGCGGCGGCTGTCACGATGTCAGCACGCGATCGATCGAATATCAAGTCACCTTTTATCACAACCATTTCCTCATGGGATTGAAAAATTTAACAGCCTTTCAATGCCTGCGATTTTTCGCCAAACTCTTTGACTGCCACGTTTTGGGAAATCCACCTTGTTATAAAAGCGCCTCACCCATTAAAATTATAACTAGATTTGCTTTTTATATCCTGGGTTTTCTCAGTGCTATAAATACAGTAATTCAATCTCTGTGGAATGATGGACAAAGTTACAGCCATCAAGACAAGATCGACGCTCAATAATGACCTATTCCCCATTCGCCCTTCCCAATCAATGAGAATTCTCGTGGCCAGTCACACCTATATTGTGGACATTAATCGGGAAAAATTTAAAATATTAGCCAACCTAGAACCCGATATTGAAGTAACAGTTGTAGTGCCGCAGCGTTGGAAACCCGGAGGGGTACAAAATAAAATTATAGAAACGCAATTCTATCAAAAAGGCTCATTTAAAGTAGTTCCAGTCTCCAATTTTAGTCAAAACAATCAAGGATTGCTAACATTTGGGACGGATTTAATTGATGTTTTGCAGAAAATTAAACCGCAGATAATTCAAGTCGAACAAGGTTCAAAATCTATAGCTTGCGCTCAGTCAATATTACTAAATAAACTGCTAAAACTGCAAGCAAAAAATATATTATTTACGTGGTGGAATTTGCCTTATCAATTGAATTGGCCGGTTTCTGTCTTAGAAAATTACAATCTTCAGCACACTGACGGAATTATTGCAGGCAACCTAGATGGAGCTAAAATTTTGCGGCAGCGGGGCTATCACGGTGCGGTAAAAGTAATGCCACAACTCGGAGTAGATGAAACTTTGTTTCGCCGCACTGGTAAAGACGCTGATTTATCGCGCAGGTTTGGCATTGAACCGACGGATTTTGTGGTAGGATTTGTAGGGAGATTTGTTGAAGAAAAAGGATTGTTAACTTTAGCTGAAGCCTTGGCAGGGTTGAAAAAGAACTCTTGGAAGTGGCTGTTAGTAGGACAAGGAAAATTGCGGGCGCACCTCGCCGAAAAATGTAGAGAATGGGGAATCAGCGACCGAATAATCTGGGTAGAAAGCGTTTCCCACGAAGAAATTCCCCCCTACATTAACTTAATGAACTGTTTGGTGTTGCCCTCGCAAACCAGCTATAAATTCAAAACTTTGACCGCGGTGGGCTGGAAAGAACAATTCGGTCACGTTTTAATTGAAGCGATGGCCTGTCACATTCCGGTTATTGGTTCCGACTGCGGGGAAATTCCCCACGTCATCGGCGATGCGGGGTTATTATTCCCAGAAGGAAATGCAGGGGTTTTGCGAGAGTGTTTGCAGAAATTGATGGAGCGGCGGGAGTTGGGGGCAGATTTGGGCGATCGGGGTTATCAGAGAGCGATGAGTAATTATACCAATAAAGCTTTAGCTGAGCAGTTGTTGGAATTTTACAACGAATTGTTGTAACTTTTAGTAGTATAATGCAAGTGTTAAATAAAACCTGTGGTAAATGTCTATTCCTTCCGACATACGCTCTTTGGTAGACGAACTCTACCAGGTACTACATGATACCGAAAGCCAAGCAACGCAAGGACTTTTTGCACTTAGAAGATCGATGTCTCTTTTTCCAGAAAATGAAATACTGATGCAGTATTTTTCTTCCATCACCAATTTTGAATTCTGCGTATCCGGTGTTCGCTTACAAGCAGAGCACATTGTGGCCAATATATTGCTGGATGGTGTGCCCGATGAAGATGTTCAAAAAGCAGCAGATTATTTAGCAACCTTGCTACATATGGCGCCAGAATCTAGAACTCTGATAGACAAAGTAGTTGAGAGATTAGAAGTATTGCCATGAAACAATTACCAGATGAAAGCCTACTGCTGGAAATCCTTGAAATTGTGAAAGCTGCGGAAGCAAAAGCCAGTGAAATGTATGAATTTTCCAAGACAATGGCTCACAACACCCAAATTACAGCAACAAAGAGAGAGGAAGCTGAACAGCTAGACGGGCAAACTTTTCCAGATAATTAAATTTGTAACGGGAGATGTTGGTATGTGGATTTAAATAACTATCCCTGATGCGGATTCTCCAAATTATACCCTCAATTTCCCTAGTCTACGGCGGGCCAAGTCAAATGGTACTCGGACTTTCTGCGGCCCTCGCTTTCCGAGGTATTGATGTGACAATTATCACCACAGATTCTAACGGAGATATCGGTCAACATCCCTTAGATGTCCCTCTAAATCAACCACTACAACAAAACGGCTATCAAATTATTTATTTCCGCTGTTATCCGTTTCGGAGATATAAGTTTTCACTCTCGTTATTGCAGTGGTTAAATGAAAATGCGCGAGAATTTGACCTGGCTCACATTCACGCTCTTTTTTCGCCAGTAACTACCTTCGCGGCTACAATTGCAAGATATCATCATTTGCCATATATTATCCGTCCCTGCGGTATGCTCGATCCGGCTGATTTGCAGAAAAAAAAGCGCTTGAAACAGATTTATGCCACGCTTTTAGAACGCCCTAATTTAGCAGGGGCAGCCGCAATTCATTTCACAAGTAAAGAAGAGGCTAAAATCTCAGAAAGATTTGGTTTGGGCAGCACAGGCAAGATGCCCGTGCCACGGGATTTGGTGATTCCATTGGGGGTAAAAGCAGGTTTGTTTCCTAAGAGATTGCGAGAATCTCAAGTGCCAATCATCTTATTTATGTCGCGAATTGAACCTAAAAAAGGGCTTGATTTGTTAATTCCAGCATTAGAAAGTATTTTAGGATCGGGGATAGAGTTTCACTTTATTTTAGCTGGTTCAAATCCCCAAGATGCTGATTATGAAACACAAATTAAATTACAAATTCAGAATTCAAGCTTAGCAAAATACACAACAATAACTGGCTTTGTGAGCGGTGATTTAAAAGTTGAACTGTTGACAAAAGCAGACTTATTTGTATTGCCTTCTTATTACGAAAATTTTGGCATTGCTGTAGCAGAGGCAATGGCTGCGGGTGTACCTGTCGCCATTTCCGATCGCATACATATTGCCGAAGACATACAGCAAGCAGAAGCTGGTTGGGTGGGGCCTTTGGAAGTAGGGGCGATCGCCAATTCAATCAAATCAGCACTTCTGAATCCCGAAGAACGCCAACGGCGGGGATTGAACGGCCAAGAGTATGCGAGAAAGTATTATAACTGGGAGGCGATCGCCCAGCAAACCATCGATGCTTACCAGCAGATTTTGTCATCTCTTAACTAATGCAACAGTCGTTTACCTTTTACTTCTTCTCCTGCTGCGAGTTCTTGTACTGCTGCTATCAGAATTTGCAGGCGAGATTTTTTCAACGCTGCTACTTTAGCTGCAATACTTGTCAACAAAACTCTGCAATCCTGCCTGATATCCTGCGCCTACAGCCTGAAACCTCCACTCTCCATTCTTTCTATACAAACGACCAAACTCTACAGCAGTCTCTCGCGAAAAATTTTCTTTTAATTCATACCGAACCAGTTCGCTTTTTGTATCCAAATCGCTAATTTTGATAAAAGCATTTTTGATATTGCTAAAATTCGCATTAATTTTATCTGCTTCGTGAATAGTCACCACAAAAGTTATTTCCTCAATTTCAGGATTAACTCTTTGTAAGATAATGCCGTAAATAGTCTTATTTTCTTGATTTGGGTTGTTTTTTTCAGGAATCGTTTGCAGTACCGAACTGTCAAAGGATTGCAGATTATTGTAAAATATAAAATATTGATCGTTAGGTATTTTGCCGTCAGCACCTAGCATAAACGCAGAGACATCAATCTCGTAGCTTTGTCCTGCCTCTGTCACCTGCCAACCGAGGGCGATCGCCATTTTTTTTATACCAGGCGCTTCTTGAGATATATTAAATCTTTCACCCTTACTTAATTGCATTGCCATCTGCTTATTTGTTAAAAATTAAACTTTAATGTTCATATTAATATTAAGTGGCACAATAAATTTTCTTCTTTAAGAAAACTTAATATTTGGCTTATAATAGCGAGCTTGACTAAAAATATGTGCTGCAGCTCTCCGAATTTATTGAGATTTGCTTAAAAACAATTACGTAAGCAAAAACCGGGCTTTCTACAAAACCCGGTTTCTACAATTAAACTTAATTTGACTCTACTTTTGAGCATTTTCCGAACTAGGCGGCAGCGTCACAAAATTACCAAAAGCTCCAACCGTTTGATAGCTTTTTTTGCCCAGTTCAGTTGTATAAATACTGACCACGCCTAAATTTTGACGCTGCGTTGTATTGTCGAGCAAGCTTTCGATCGTGTTCCGCTGCGAAGTCAGCAAATTCTTGCAACTGCCGATCAAAGTATCTGTAATGCCGCTCAAAGCTTTCGGAACGCGAGAATCTTTGCACACAGTGCTTTCCAACTCGGTTTGGAGCACGCCGGAAGCATAAGTTAGGTATTTGTCTCTCCCAGGATTGGTAAATGCCATGCCGGCGGCCAGAAGAGTCATCGCGATCGCGACTTTTCCCACATTGCCGAAAAAATTAGAAGTTGGCTTGTTAGTATTCATTGCGTTATCAATATTCATTTTTTTTAGCCCCGTTGATTTATAAGCTTCTCTTGATTTAAACTACACCTCCTCAGAAACTGATTTCCGAAAGGAGGGGACAGTTTTTAGATTGGAGGCCAGTTGCGAGTAAGTCTCTCACTGGTTTACCTTCCTGTTACGTTTCCCCCTCCCTCAAATCCGGTAAATCTTCAACAAAATATTTAACTGGTTCCCAGGCACAGCCTGGAAACGAGGAATTTAAACTTATTAGTTTCGCTTTGATTTTTGCCGATCGATCTCCCGCTGCAACTCTTCAATTTGACGGCGCAAAGCCTCCGTCTCGCTGTTAGGCGTTTGCGACTTCACATCAACCGCACCCTCAGCTACAGCCCGCTTGTAGTTCCCCAACTTAATTTGGCGGTATTCCTCGGAACTTGCCCAGTCTCGCAAATACCGCAGGCGTTCCACCGGGAAAGGGTGACTCAGCATCACGCCCTGGCCGCCGTTGTAAAGTAAAAACTTATACACTTGGTTGAGATTGTCTCGATCGAGATCTTGATAGTTGTCAGACTGGCGGATAAATTCTTGCAAACTGCATTGGTCAGCATATTTACTGCTAACTCCCGCAAGTTTCATCATCGTCTTCATCACACTGTTCAAGTCATCCGTCACCAACAAAGCCGCCCGGTCTGCCGATAATTCAGCCTTGCGCCGCCACTCGTAAAAAGCGTAAATTAAACCGCTGCCGACCATATTTCCCAGCCCGAAAGTCATCTCGCCAATTGTCGAGGCAACGCTCACTGCCCACGTCGCCATTTGATTTAAAATTGGATGACCGCATTTAATGTGTCCCAACTCGTGAGCCAAGACTACCCTAATTTCCGCCTCGTCCAACAAGTCTAAAAGACCAGTGTTTAATACTACATAAGGCTGGTTTTTACCCAGGGCATAGCTGTTAACTGAGGGGTTTTGAGAAACAAACAAACCCGGTTCGGGAAAAACATCTAAATCCTGCAAGCACTCCCGAAATATATGATAAATACTCGCATATTGCCTCGGCCCGACTTGAATGCTATTTCCCATTAGGTAAACGAATTGGGGTCGTTCGTAGACAAATTCTACAAATTTGCTGGCAATTAAGTCAAATCCAGGCACGCTTCGCAGCGCTTCCTCAGCTTGGCGGTCGAGGGGATGCTGAAATGCTTCGCTAGAAATTCCAGTATAAGTAGGCATACTTGTTGCAAAAGTTACATTTAAGATATCAGTAATGCCATCGCTGCTGGTGCTAGCTGGCGACTGACTTATTAATCTTATCGCGACAAATCATTGAACTATTGTGGAACAGGCCGGAAAGCCTGTTCAAATCTGGAACTATTGTGGAACAGGCCGGAAAGCCTGTTCAAATTAACGTTAAAATAGTGGTTCTGCTACAGGCGCGATCGACAAACATCTTTCACAGTGCCTGTGTATCGCCTCACCCAAAAATTGGAACTTGCAAAAATGGCTATCCTGCGACTCGAAAACGGTACCACCTACACTCAACAAAGCGACATTGCGCGAGAACTCGCTTCCTTAAACATTCAACTCAACCGCTGGCCCGTGGGTGACAGCGCGGAAATTCAAAATTTGTTAGCTAAAGATGCTCTTGACGACAATCAAAAAGAGCAAGTGCTGCAAGCCCTCGACGGCTACTTTCAACAACTCAAGGAAACCGCAGGCTATCAATCGCGAGACTTAATCGTACTGCACCCAGACATTCCCAACCTCGACACCATGCTGTCCAAATTCAACAAGTGCCACATCCACGCCGATGATGAAGTCCGCTATATCGTAGCAGGCGAGGGGATTTTCGGCTTCGTGCGGCCCGACGGCAGCCAAGTCGAACTCACAGTGCAGCCGGAAGAATTTATCAACGTGCCGGCCAATACAGAACACTGGTTTTATTTGACAGCAGCCCGGAAAATTAAAGCGGTGCGCTATTTTACCACCACAGAAGGCTGGACGCCGGAGTATACCGATACGGAAATTCGATCGGGATTAGCCATCGTTTAAATATGCCAGCTAAAGATAAGTTTCACGAACTCGTCAAAACAGCCCTCCAAAATCAGGGTTGGATAATTACTCACGATCCTTATCATATCGATCTGGGATTTGTGGATTTTTATATCGATCTGGGTGCAGAACAGTTATTAGCAGCGACAAAGGATAATGAAAAAATTGCGGTTGAAATCAAAACGTTTTTGGCACCATCGACGATTTCAGAATTTCATACCGCAGTGGGACAATTTATTAACTATCGGATTGCATTAGAATATGACGATCCAGAGAGAACTCTTTACCTGGCAGTTCCCTTAGATATTTACACGAGATTTTTCACATACTCATTTATTCAAATGGTGATTGAACGCAATCAAATTCCGCTTTTAGTTTATGATACCGAAAAAGAGGAGATTTCTCAATGGATAAAGTAAGTTTGTATCGTCAATATATTCAGGAGTTGCTAACTGAACGAGCCCAGCGACGAGCGCCTAGCGATCCAGTTTCCAGCGAGACGATTTTCGATCTGGTAAAGGATCGCTATCAACTTGTAAATGTGGGTTGGAAAAACGGTAGCACTCGGATTTATGGCTGTGTGATTCATGTAGATATTAAAGATGGGAAAATTTGGGTGCAGCATGACGGGACTGAAGAGGCGATCGCCGATCAATTAATAGCACGAGGTGTTCCATCTCAGGAAATTGTGCTAGCCTATCATGCACCTCATGTCCGACAATACACCGAATTTGCAGTTGGTTGATCCCGCATCAAATTTTGTGGTTTGAAGATCGCAAAATACTCAAAGCAACCGCCTCCGCCACCTTAATCCCATCAATACCCGCCGACAGGATTCCACCCGCATATCCCGCACCTTCCCCAGCAGGATAAAGACCTTCTGTATTCAAACTCTGATAATCTTCCTTGCGTTTAATCCGAATTGGTGAAGAAGTGCGCGTTTCCACCCCAGTCAAAACCGCATCATCCATCGCAAATCCTTTAATCTGTTTGTCAAAAGCCGGAAGTGCTTCGCGGATAGCTGCGATCGCATAATCTGGCAAACTTTCGCTCAGATCGGTCATCACAACTCCCGGCGTATAAGACGGCTGCACACTGCCTAGCGCCGTGGAAGGGCGATTCGCCAAAAAATCACCCACAAGCTGCCCAGGGGCGTTGTAAGTGCCACCTCCTAACTCAAATGCCCGTTCTTCTAGGCGACGTTGAAACTCAATTCCCGCTAAGGGATGACCCGGATAATCCTCCGGCGTGATACCCACCACAATCCCGCTGTTAGCGTTGCGTTCATTGCGAGAATATTGACTCATCCCATTAGTGACAAGTCGCCCCGGTTCTGACGCAGCCGCCACTACCAAACCACCGGGACACATACAGAAACTGTACACAGAACGACCGTTTTGGCAATGGTGAACCAGTTTGTAATCGGCGGCGCCCAAAAGCTTATGGCCCGCCCGATCGCCAAAACGACAGCGATCGATGATAGTTTGGGGATGTTCGACCCGAAAACCAATAGAAAATGGTTTTGCTTCGATGTAAACCCCGCGCGCAAACAACATTTCAAAAGTATCGCGGGCGCTGTGTCCCACCGCCAGAACTATATAATTACTAGCAATATATTCTCCACTGGCTAGGGTAAGTCCCTGCACTTTTCCATTTTCGATGTGGATATCTTCTACACGAGTTTGAAACCGAATTTCTCCGCCTAATGATTCTATTTGGGCGCGAAGACTTTGAACAATTCCCACCAGTTTGAACGTGCCAATATGCGGTTTATTAATATATAGAATTTCCGGGGAAGCTCCCGCATTCACAAGTTCCGTCAGCACCTTCCGCCCATAATGCTGAGGATCTTTAACTTGGCTGTACAGTTTGCCATCGGAAAAAGTACCCGCACCACCTTCGCCAAACTGGGCGTTAGATTCTGGGTTGAATTCTGCTTTTTTCTTCCAAAATCCAAAGGTATCAACCGTGCGATCGCGCACTGCTTTTCCGCGTTCTAAAAGGATGGGGCGAAACCCCATTTGTGCCAGCATCAGACCCGCAAACATACCGCACGGCCCTGTACCAATCACAATGGGGCGAACCGTCAAATTGCTGGGGGCTTGCGCTACATAGCGATAACTCGTGTCTGGTGTCACCATGACATGAGGATCTTTTTTGAAGCGTTGGAGAAGTTGCTTTTCCTGTGTCGTCTCTACGTCCACAATATAGACAAGGAGGATTTCTGCTTTTTTACGAGCATCGTAGCTGCGCTTGAAGATGGAATAGCCGAGCAATTCTTCCGGGGGAATTTGCAGCTTTTTGAGAATGGCGCTGGCGATCGCATCTTGAGGATGATCTAGGGGGAGTTTTATTTCGGTTATTCGTAACATATGGTGGAAGGAAGTTCGGCAACAGATTGGGTAACGGATTTAACTGAGATGTTGCACCATTCTCGCTTAACAGGCAAGATGCCTGTTCCACACCAACTCAATTTTATTCAATAACAGGCAAGATGCCTGTTCCACACCAACTCAATTTTATTCAATAACAGGCAAGATGCCTGTTCCACACCAACTCAATTTTAGTGTGGAACGGGCCGGAGAGCCCGTTTCTAAACAGATTTAAATTGTAGATTGCAGAAGCGTTATAATAAACAAAAAATTAAGTTTTGTAAAGACCCTTGACTGCAACATTCACACCCAAAAACAGCCGCACCTGGCACGCTCTCAACCCCCTGTGGCAAGGAGCCGAAGACGCAGTACAGAAGGGTTTGCCCCACACCAAGCTCGCACCGGCGTGGCAAATACTGCTCCTGGGTGACGGTTCCCCCACCCGTCACCTGCGACTGCTGACAGGGGAACCCACAGAAGTAGATGTGATCGATATGTCTTTAGTGGGTGAAGACGCAGACGGCGCACCCCAGCAAATTGTCGCGGTTCCGGGGCCGCGCCTGCGCCGCCAAGTGTGGCTGCGGACTGCTTCGGGACAGCGCCTGGCCTATGCGACTTCTTGGTGGGAAGCGAGCCACGTAGATGAATATTTACAAAATAAATCTTTGCCAATTTGGGCCAGTTTAGCGCGGCTGCGGACGGAATTATATCGGGACGTGCAAGGCATTTATTTGGGTAATTCGGTGGCCTTGGAGTCAGCTTTTGAACAGTCGGGGCCTTTTTGGGGGCGACACTATTTGTTTTGGCATCACGGTAAGCCCTTGACTCTGATTTATGAGGTGTTTTCGCCTTATTTAACTAAGTATTTGGGGCCGATGCAATTGGATGTTGATTGAGACTGAGCTCTTGCGCCATTATCAATAGGATTTCTGGGCGGGCTGGCGTGCCCACCCCACAAGAAGAACATTTACCTATTGTGGAACAGGCATCTTGTGGCTTTCTGGGCGGGCTGGCGTGCCCACCCCACAAGAAGAACATTTACCTATTGTGGAACAGGCAAGATGCCTGTTCTTAAGAATACTTTCGACGAAATTTTACTCGCAAACCGTCGCGGGGATGCGGAGCCGGTAGTGCGATCAAATTCAAATCTCGATCCGGTAACAGCTCCCATTCAAACTCCCGAATAATCTTTGCCGCAAACAACTTCATTTCTAATCGGGCAAATTCTTTGCCCAAACATTCTCGCAAACCCCCGCCAAAGGGTACGTAACTGAAAGGTTTAGCCGATCGCTCCGAGCTAAATCGATCGGGATCGAATCGATCGGGTTCGGGATAAAGTTGACTGTCCTGATGGGTTTGATCGATCCCAGAAGCCACGTTCCAACCTTTAGGAATTTCATAGCCACCGAACTCACAAGGATTAATTACTGTCCGAAAAATACCTCTCACCGGTGGAATTAAACGCAGCACTTCTCGCAGCACCTGTTCTAAATAAGTCATTTGTTTGAGTTGTTCCAAGCTTAGCGGTTCAGTTGCGGGGAACTGCTGCTGTTCTGCCCGCACTTTTGCCATCACATCGGGATTTTGAGCTAGGAGAAGACAAAAAGAGACGATCGCCGAAGTTAAAGTTTCGTGTCCTGCAAACAGCAGCAACAGCACTTGATCTTTCAACTCCTCCAAACTCAAACTATTTCCCTCATCATCGCGAGCCCAAATCAGCAAACTCAAAGCATCATTGCCACTAGGGGTTCCTTGTTGGCGGTCGCGAATAATCTTTTCCAGTTCTGCCAACAGTAACTTCCGGCCATTTTTAGCTTTGCCAAACAGAGTAAAAGGCAAATCCCAAGGGATAGAAAATAAACCCTCTGCAAATGTTTCAAAGTAATGACCAAGCGCCGTTTCCGAACCATTATCAATCCCCACTAACAACTTACCCGCAACATCAAAAGTATAATTTCTCAGTTCGGGATACCAAGTCATGGTTTCCATTTTTGCCCATTTTTCCAAATAGCGCTGAGTGATATGTTCCATCGCGCCGATGTAGCCGGTCAAAGCTCGCGGCTGAAACGCTTGGTACAGCAACTTGCGCCGATTTTGGTGGTTAGCACCCGTTTGCAGCGCCAACGAAAGCGGCCCTAAAAGCGCTCTCGTACTGGGAGGCCAAGTCACAACAAAATATTGGTTGTCATTGCTTAAAACAAACAAATTAGCCTCTTGGCCACACATAAACACGGTAGGCTTTCCGAAAATGCTGGTTTTGAAAATGGGCCCGTACTGCTGGTGGCGTTTTTTGGCGAATTGGGAATCTTGCAAAAAGTTGAGGGTATCGCCAATTAGGGGTAAACCGAAACTACCGGGAGGTAATGCCATTTTAGATTTTAGATTTTAGATTTTAGATTTTTAATATTATATCAATTTTAGTTTTCTCGTGCATATTGTATATCAGACAAATTTCCTAACAAATAACTTTTCTTTGTTTGCTGCCTATCGTTGAGTTTGTCTTGAGGTTAGTACAAAAAAATCGGGATTTTCCAACTGACGTATCTTAATTTTTTTGCAAAACCAATCATTTAATTTTCTGTTCTTTTAATCGGAATTTCTATTATAAATTCAGTGCCTTTCCCCACCACCGAGAAACACTTGATTTCACCTTTATGTTTTTCGACAATAATTGAATGGGAAATCGCTAAACCCATCCCCGTCCCCGAACCGATCCGTTTTGTAGTATAGAAGGGGTCAAATATCCGCTGCTTGACTCGATCGGTGATACCTGCACCGTTATCAGCAATTCTAATCACAGCGAGAGTACCTTCTACCTCTGTACGAATGCGGATAATTCCCGGATTTTCGAGCGGTTCTTGTAACACGTCAATAGCGTTGGCGATAATATTCATAAACACCTGATTCAACAGTCCGGCGTAGCACTCCACCAGTGGCAATTGTCCGTATTCTTTAACGATTTGAATTGCTGGGCGATGGTACTCCGTACCAGCTACGCTATCCGGCTGAACTTTCAGACGGTGTTCTAAAATCATCAACGTGCTGTCGATGCCTTCGTGAATGTTAACCTTTTTCATGTCAGATTCATCGAGGCGAGAGAAATTCCGCAAACTCCGCACGATATCCCGGATGCGAGTGGCTCCCACCTGCATAGAAGACACCATTTTCGGCAAGTCGTCTAGCACAAAATCCAGCTCTAACACCTCTATTTCCTCCTGAATCGCTGGAGAAGGTTCCGGGTATTCATCTCGATACATTTGCACCAGTTTCATCAGGTTTGTGGTGTATTCTTCTGTGTAGGTAAGATTGCCGAAAATAAAGCTGACCGGGTTATTGATTTCGTGGGCGATTCCTGCTACCATCTGACCGAGACTAGACATTTTTTCGGCCTGCACGAGTTGAGTTTGAGCAAGCTTAAGTTCGCACAGAGTTACTTCGAGTTTTGCAGCTTGTTCTTGCGCTATCCGAGCTGAATCGACGCTTTTAGTGTAAAGTTCCGCTTGATTAATGGCGATCGCCAATTGGTTGCCCACTGCGACTAACAGTTCCACTTCTGCATCGCTCCAACACCGCACGCTGCTAGAATCGCTACAGCAAATTACCCCTATTTTACCAGCGGATGTTTGAAGGGGAATGTCCAGGAGAGAATTGAATCCTATATACCTGAAAAATTCCCGCTCTGCTGGATCGGTAAGAGTCCCACAATCATCAACTCGAATTATTTCCAAATTGGCAATCCGCTCGGCATGAGAACCAGTCACACCAGCAGGAACTAAACCCAAAAGCGAAGGCAAATCGGCATTTTTTGCTTCGTATTCCACGGCCCAAACAGGCGGCGAGGCGTCTGGCCAATACCAAATAAACTGACAGCGATCGAGTTGCAGCAAGTCGCGAATCTGCTGCACAGTTGTTGCCAAAATAGTATCTAAATCTAGAGATTCGCGGATATTGCTAGCTAGCTGGTTCAGCAGCGCTTCCTGCTCCGCTAACTTGCGGAATCGCGCTTCCGAAGCTTGCAATTTTCGTTGAGCTTCTTTTTGTTGTGTAACGTCCAAACCCAAACCGATTAAGCCGATCGCGCTGCCGTTGGCCTCTTTTACCTTAGCTTTAATCACCTCTAAATGGTGATTTTTACCGTCAGAAAACTGGATAATTTCATCAGCATAAAACGGAGTATCTTGACTCCATACTTGCACGTCAGACGCCATGCAGTTAGCAAATGCTTCCGCTCCAAAAATTTCTGAAGAGTGAGATGCTGCCAAAAATTTTTCTTCAGGAACGTTCACAGATTCGCAAAAAGTTTTGTTAACCAACAGCATCTTGCCTTTAGTGTCAGTCACCCACACCCAAATGGGAGCGTTGTCAATAATTGCCCTCAAAGTTTGCTTTTGTCTGGCGAGAGCTTCTTCTGTTTGTTTGCGCTTAATCCCCAGGGCGATCGTATCGGCACTTGACGCCAAAGCAATCAGTGTTGATTCATTCAACTCCTGGCGAGCAAACATCGCTATTACTCCCAGCAACTGATTGTCAACAATTAGCGGATATCCAGCAAAAGCCACCATTCCTTCACGCGCCGCCCATTCTTTGTCCTTGATTCGGGGATCTTCTTGCACAGAATTAGTGATGTGAGGTTGTCGCTCCAGGGCGATTAAACCAATCTTGAACTCGCCGACAGCAATGCGGCTGTGAGCGCCGTCAATGTGAGTATATATCCCCGCGCTTGCTTGCAGTTGCAATACATTTCCCTCTTCATTCAGCGTCCAAATCCGAGCAAAGGCAACATCCAAATGGCGCACAACTGCATCGGTGCAATATTGCAAAGTTGCAAGCAAAGTCTTGTTTTGAGTTAGAGAAATTCCCACATCGGCTGTGAATACAGAAAGTTTCAATTGTTCTGCTAAAGCTTGTTCTGCTATTTTGCGCTCTGTAATGTCCGTATCAGCACCGAGACGCTGCTTAATTTTTCCCTCCTCTGTTCTGCTAAATACAATATTCCGGCTGACTAACCAGTGCCAACAATTCTGTCGATCGCGTACCCGATATTCGTACTCAATAACTTCTCCGTCGGGAGCATTTTCTAATTGCTGAAAATATCCGGGAAATTTAGCTAAGTCGTCAGGGTGGATGATAGTGGGCAGTAGATTGCTGCCCATGTTTTCAACTTCTGCTCTCGTATAGCCGAGGGTGTTAGTGATTTCGCGGTTGCTGTAGACATTTCGCTGCTCGCTTTCATCGTAAACAAAGAGAAGATTCGGGCTGGTGTTGGCAATTCGCTCAACAAAATGCTGGCTATCTTGCAGCGCTGCTTCTGCTTGTTTTTGAGCGGTAATGTCGCGGCCGACACCATAGAGCAATTCTTCCTCGCAGAAACGGGTACCAGTCCAGGCTATCCACTTGTAAGAACCGTTGCGACAGCGCCAGCGGTTTTCAAACCCAACGGTATTATTCCCCGCAGCAAGACTTTCAGCTTCTTTTAAAGTAGTTTCGCGATCGTCTGGATGCACGAATTCAATGAAGACTTTGCCAATCATTTCTCCTGGGGGATAGCCGAGTATTTTTTCTCCTGCTGGGTTGATGCGTTTTACATAACCGTCAAAACTAAGGACGCACAGGAGATCTAGCGAGAGGCTAAAAAAGCGATCGCCCCCGTCGGGTTCGCTGGATGGGCGATCGTTCCCCGCTACGGCCCAAGAGGCGTTTGAGCGCGCCGATACCGCCAAAAAGACAATATTTGCTATTGCCAAAAATCCCAGGGCGAGTGAGCTATCGTAGAAATTATCAGCGCTGCCAGCGACGAGCCACCCGTTTAAGACAAGCAGTACAATTATCAAAATTGAGAATACACTGCCAGGGGCGATCGTCGCTAGGCGAATTTTTTTTTCATACTGCTTTCTAGATTCTGCTTTTTGTATTGTGGTGACTGCTGCCGTAATTTTTGTCCGCAACACTTGCAGGACTTTCAGCAATTTAGTGATTTTCGATTCTTCTAGTTGAACTGAATGTTTCATTCTTTTACTGTAGAGTTACTTTGAGTTGTGCTGATTCTAAAATTACAATAAAGATGTTTAAATATTGTAAATATTTCCTCGTTTGCGAGCTCTAGTATTAGATAATTGCGTAAATTTACGCAGCACGAGCCGATAATTAAGTGTATTTACGGAAGTAGCAACTAATCTCTTGTTAGCTGGGGTACGCATTTTCTAATTTTTCCGACTCATAGAGAGATTTTACTTATAATACTATGCGACATATTGTTGTTAGTCATTGGACATTTGGCCTAATTTAGCTATTCCTGGATGCAGAAATTCGCACTCCTGGGTGAAGAACCTAATTATTTAGGCGGCGCCTGAAGCTGCTTACCGCGTTAGAGTAGCGTGTTATACCCCACTTGTTGCGTCTAGAAATAACTGGGTTTGATGTAGGAAAATACTGCGCGTATCGCCCTGTCTGTGGGTTGAAAAACCAGGAATATTAGGAATGAGAATTAAATAAAATCCACTTTTCCTGTTTGTTGTGGGATGGGCGACCCGCCCGTCTATCGGGGACGGGCGGGACGCCCATCCCACAAGAAAAAATGGAAATTATTTAATTGACGATCCTTAGTCAAATTCAACCTGGTTGAATTTGACCATAAATTATGAATTTAAAATAGAGATCGACTGGTAATTTGTGAATATAAAATGAAAAAAATATTCGTAGCAGTTTTTCGTTGCCCGATATGTTCGCGCGTCAGCCCTAATTAGTACAGGACTTACGCACAGCCTCAATATAGAGTGTTTTGTAGGGGCAAACCCCCGTGGTTGCCCCCATAGCTGGGATGATTGCGTCAGTCCTATGGTAATTGGGAACTTGTACGATCGCGTAACCGAAGTATTGGTAACGGGCAATTGATAATTGATACGAGTTTAAAACACTAGATATCAATTTTGTTCTGATTCATCCGCAGGCGATGGGGGCCAAGGCGCCACAGCACGCAAAGCAGATTTGCGACCTAATTGCTGTTGCCGAATTCGCTCCAAATTCCCTGCTGGAATAGAAGCTATAAGTTGTCGCGTGTAAGCTTGCTGCGGTTGGCGGTAAATGCGCTCGGCAGTGCCAATTTCCTCGATTTTACCTTTGTTCATGACGATCGCGCGATCGCTCATAAACTTGACCACGCTCAAATCGTGAGAAATAAAAATATAAGTCAGTCCAAACTCTGTTTGCAACTCCTTCAGCAAATTTAAAACTTGCGCCTGCACCGACACATCTAATGCCGAAACCGACTCATCGCAAATAATAAACTTAGGATTCAAAGCCAAAGCTCTAGCAATACAAATTCGCTGCCGCTGTCCGCCCGAAAACTCGTGAGGGTAGCGCCGCATAAAATCGGGATTTAAACCCACTCTCTCCAACAAATAAGCCGCGCGATCGCGCTGTTCTTTCTGGTTCTTACCAAAGCGGTGAATCACCATCGGTTCCATCACCGCATCCCCAACACTTAGGCGCGGATCGAGAGAACTAAAAGGATCTTGAAAAATAATTTGCAGATCGCGCCGCAGCCAGCGCAATTTGCGATCGTACTCTTTTTGCATCCGATAATTAGCCATCCACTGCGATGCCGAACTACTTTTCGCAGGAGGCGTAATTTCTTGACCTTCAAAAAACACTTTACCGCTGGTCGCGGGAATTAATTGCAGCAAAGCCCTCGCCAAAGTTGATTTACCGCAGCCCGACTCGCCCACCAAACCCAAAGTCTCGCCCGGGTAAACCTCAAAAGAAATATCGTTTACCGCCATCAACAAGCGTTGAGTTTCGCCAAACATTCCCTGCACCGGAAAACCGACTCGCAAGTTATCAACAGCTAGCAAAGGCTCGGAAATATTCGGCAGCCGAGGCGGTTTTCCTGTTGCAAAAGCGGGATTTCCCCCGCTGTTGTCGCCGTCTAAATCGGCATTTTTCTCGACAATTACTAATTCGCCGCTAGCATTTGTGGTGACATCCATAAAATCGGAAACTGTCGGCAAGCGGCGCAGTTGCCGATCGAGAGTTGGGCGGCAAGCTAACAGACCTTTGGTGTAAGGATGTTGGGGATTGCTGAAAATTTGTTCGATCGCACCGCACTCAACAATTTTGCCCCGGTACATCACCGCCACCGTATCGCCAATTTCAGCAATCACGCCCAAATCGTGGGTAATAAAAATCATTGCCATGCCTCTAGAGTCCCGCAACTCCCGCAGCAAAGCTAAGATTGTTGCCTGCACGGTTACGTCCAAAGCCGTGGTGGGTTCATCAGCAATTAATAAAGTTGGATTGCAAGAAATGGCCATTGCAATCATCACGCGCTGGATTTGACCGCCGGAGAGTTCGTGGGGATAGCGATCGAGCATAGCTTGTTTTTGGCCGTTGACGAGCTGCATCAAATCGCGATCGTCCTCCCTAACTGCTTGATTCCCCGCAGCAGTCCGGGAGTGCTCTTGCCGCAAAGCCAAACACCGCTGCCTGAGCTCATCGTCGCCCGGTAGCAGCTTCACTTCTTGCAGCAGAGAAGCAGCTTGGCGCCGCGCTTCTGTCTGCGACACCTGTTGGTGCAAACAAATGGCTTCTGTGAGTTGAAATCCGATCGTATAAACGGGATTTAGCGAACTCATCGGCTCTTGAAAAATCGTCGCAATCTGGCTGCCCCGGTATGTTTGTTTTTCCCTGTCCGGCATTTCCAGCAGATTCACAGCCCCATTGCTAGCGCCGTCTTTTGTCGGAGAAAACCAAATTTCCCCATCGATTTTTGAGGAACTCGACAGCAAACCCATAACAGCCAGGGATGTTACCGATTTTCCCGATCCCGACTCTCCCACGATGCCCAGAGTTTGCCCTCGCTTGACCTCAAAGAAAATGCCGTCAACCGCTTTGACGGTTGCAGACGCATCGCCTGCGTCCGCAGATTGAAATTGAACCCGCAGGTTGCGAACTTCTAGGACGGTTTCACTCATGGAGGTCTATGGCAGTTAAATGGAGATTAAGTGGATTGTAGCAGGGCTTGTTGAAGGCAGAAGGCACGGGGAAAGTTTTAAGATTGCTTTGTTCCTCGCGAAGCTTGGCAATCTGAAAACTCAGGGCTAGTTACAGCGGCTCTCAATCAGGTGAGGTACTCGCCGGCTTTCTTATTAATTCCCCAATCGAAAATCGAAAATCCCAATCAGTACCTCACTCAATTGACAATTGCGATAAGTGCCTTCTGCCTGCAATTTTCCTTAAAAACCGATGACTTGAGTGTCAGCAGGCAGTGCAGTGGCCTCGGAGACCTTTTTAAACACAGTTGCCTGCTCGTTTAAGGAATTAGGTCTGGCCTGTCCGGGATTGGTGCCTTGCAACTGAAGCCGCATTTGACCTTCGGGAGTCAACTCAAAAACAGTCTCAACTGTTTCTGTGCTGCTGAGGCCGACATCAAGGTGCATCGGTTTTTCACCGAGATTAACTTTGTACCTCATTTCTTTGGCGCGGGCGGCTCCGTCGGGGCCTTTAGCCATGAGAAACAATTTGCCTTCTGGGGCAAAGACGAAGGTGAAAGACTGACCGGAGGGGACTGTGCCTTGCCATTGACCTAGGAGTTGCTTGTCGATGCTGGTAGCGGCCGGGGCTGCTGTTTCTTGGGCAATTATTGGTGCTGCTGCGGATGCAGGGCTGAGTGAGGCGTTGAAGCTAATGAGGAGGCCCAAGCAAAGGCTACCTGCGATCGCTTTACCAATCATTTTTGAATTAGACATGAGACCGATCTAAAAATTGGTTATTTGTTTTGTACACTGTAGCGGTAAAACCGTACTTTGTTTAGTTTAAATCCCTTTTATGAATAGATATAGGTTGCGGTTCCAACCTGCAACGCAGTTGTCATCCCCGGACTAAAGCTTCTCCTGAGCTTGTTGAAGGGTCATTCTATTTTAGATTTGAGATTTGAGATTTTGGATTGACTTGCGCGAGATAAATTCGGGGGATGCAAGGATTTTAGATTTGAGATTTGGGATTGATTCCACGGATCGATCGCGTGGCGGGTACCACCTTTGAAATTATTGGCCGCGGCGCTTTCAGTTTTTTTTGTAAAATCCTATACAAATGCGGCTTAAGCTGCACAGTTCGCTGTTCTGAGTTGATTGTTTTTAACTCAAAACAGCTAATTGACTATGACGTTCGATCCCCCCAGATAGTTTGGCAAATCGATCGCATTAATAGTCTTTCATTAATCTTTTTCAGGATCGGGTTCGGCTTGTTCTGTGGGAGATTCCGGCGCGGGTTGCTGTGGATTTTGCGATCGTTTCATGCGCTCCAATGCCTCTGCGTAAGACCAAGCCACGCTCACAATAAAAGCTTTCGCCATGCCGGACAAATTTTGTGCAGCCTCGTTTTCAGGTGCTTCAGCTTTTTGGTTGCCGTCGTTCATCATGTTTTTGTTTTCTCCCGGGCAGGTTTTTTTTAGCGATTTTTTGCAGTCTGCGATCGATACCCACAAATTATGATTTTTCTTGCACCCGCACCCTACTTATTTTTGAGGATATGACCTTGATTACCACGAATAATATCATAAATACGCTGATTGGATGACCGCATCAGAAAGAAACCTTAACTTCGCTGGTCGCCCGCAGCACAGACTCCTGCTGGAAAGTGCGCTTGTAAGTTTCGATAATTTCATTAATAGCGTGATTTTTTTCCGGGCTACTTTCATAAATCAAAATAACTATTTTAGAGTTTTCTCGAATCAGAATTCCCGAGCTGTTGAGAAATTGCCCCGATCCGTCTAATACGGTTAGCCCTTCCCGAAAGCGAGGGGTAATAACTGCCTTGACAAACTCCTGCCATTCTGCTTCAGAAACTGACTCGCCTCCCGGTTTAGTTAACCCAAAATACAGTTCATCTTTGAGGAGATTTGTTTGCTTGGCGTTAGTATCCGAAGTTTCGGCAAGTTGAGCGCGGGCAATTGTCGCCGGACAAACAGGCAGGATGAACAGCACGCCAATCAAGCAAAGACTGTTAAGATGTTTATTCATCAGGAATTACGCGGAACTTCTATATTGTGGGCCGTTGCTTCTAGCGTGCCATTGAAATGCTGATTGAGAATCCTGCAATATGTCAATTTTAACCGCCGAGTCTTATCAACGGGTTTTTAACGCGAATTTGATTTAATTTAACATAAAACGCTTCAAACTCAAAAACCCAGTTTCACCGGTGAAACTGAGTTTTTGAGCGTCTGTTCTAGTTTATTTACGCTTGCCTACTTGATTGCGCCTGTCGTATTAAGTAGCTCAACCTATTGAAACGTCAAACTTTTCAGGTGTTGAGAAACCCGCAAGGGCGAGCACTCTTGGCTGCGCCCCGAAAGCAATCAGGTTTCTCAGTGTTATATTTTTTAGTTGGAGCTACTTATCCTTTAATTCGCGGATACTTCTCTTAGCAGTGTCTTGATACATCTCCCCGAATTCTTTCACGGCTGCTCCTGCCTCTTGCCCAATCTTCTGAGCTCGTTCGCCGGGAGAGTCTGACGTTTCGCGAGCTTCTTGCCTCCATTCCCGGGTTGTTTGGGGTCTTTCAGGATTGTTTAGATCGGCTTTTGAGCCTCCTGAAGTGCCGAAACCCTTGTTACTGTGTCCCGAATCAACGTTTGCCGTCAGCAGCATAAAACCGACTAGGACGACACTCAAAAAACTCTTCACTTGAAAGCCCTTAAGCAGGGAACTGATGCGAGCGATCGCAGTGGAAATCAAATTCATCTCGGTAATACTCCCTAAGTTGATTGGCGATAAATTTCAACATTTTTAAATCTCATTGGCTCACTCGAAAATCAGCAGGTAACGCCAGAGAAAGCCAACTTAGCTTTACCTTGCTATTAACCGCCTCAATAGAGTTATAGGTTAGCGATAAAATCTGGTAAATACGCCACCTATGTGTGAGCCAATTAGCTTTTTCACACATGAATATCACGTTAACAGCAGCAAAATAGTTATACCTCTAACTAAAGTCATAACTTAATTAGAAGCAAAAAACATATTTTTCTACACATGGTTAGACAATTTTTAATCAATCATGCTATTCAGGGCAAATTCTTATTGCAAGCGATCGCCCGTTTTTACATCAAACCAGTGCAGCAACTGAGACGGAAAAACCAGCTCTACAATTTCGGAATTCCAGTGGCGGTCATTGGGCAGCAAAGCCCGCACCGTTACTGACTCCACACCTCTAACTCGGACGCTAACTAAATTTTGCATTCCCAAGTTTTCCACTAAATAAACCTCACCTTTAATTGCCTCTGGGGCCGCTATCTTGCCGGCCTCTGCATCTGCAAAGCCGACGTGTTCCGGGCGAATTCCCAACACAATTTCTGGCGGCACAGTCGGCATATCTGGTAGTCGAACTCGAAAATCGCCCAAAATCGCAAAATTTCCCTGGCATTTAAGCACTAGCAAATTCATTTGCGGGCTGCCCACAAAACCAGCTACAAACTGATTTGCCGGACGGGTATAAATTAAGTGTGGCGGGTCTAGTTGCTGCACGTTGCCGCTGTTGAGAACTGCGACTTTGGTAGAAAGCGTCATGGCTTCGGTTTGGTCGTGAGTTACGTACACTACAGGAGCTTTTTGGGAGGAAAACAATTGTTTGAGTTCGGCCCTAACTTTTTCCCGCAATAATGCGTCGAGATTGCTCAAAGGTTCGTCGAGCAAAAATACTTCCGGTTGGCGCACTAATGCGCGGCCGAGGGCGACTCGCTGCCGCTGTCCGCCTGATAGTTTTCCGGGTTTGCGATCGATTAATTCCGTCAATCCTAGGGATGCTGCAACTTCTGTCACTAACCGGTTGATTTCACCGGAGGAGATTTTGCGAAGTTTGAGGCTCGATGCCATATTCTCGTATACTGTCATGTGCGGATAAAGCGCGTAACTTTGAAAAACCATTGCAATATCGCGATCGCCCGGTCTGAGATAAGTGACATTGCGATCGCCAATTCTAATCTCGCCTCTAGTCGGCTGTTCCAACCCTGCAATTAACCGCAGCGTCGTAGATTTGCCGCACCCAGACGGCCCCAGCAAAGTCAGAAATTCCCCTTCGCTGACATCCAAACTAATGTCTTTTACGGGAACAACTTTAGGGCTGTAGGTTTTATTGAGGTTTTTGAGTTGCAATTTTGCCATGATTTTTAAAGTGTTGACTGTTGACTGTTGAGTGTTGACTGTTGACTGTTGACTGTGTTGTTTGATTCGTTCCCAGCCAGAGCCCAGGAACCAGTTCAATCTAAAATCTAAAATCTAAAATCTAAAATCGATTTATCCTTTTACCGCCCCCGCAGTTAAACCCTGAACAATGCGCCGCTGGAACACCAAAACCAGCAAAACCAAGGGCAAAGTTCCTAAAACGGTAGCTGCGGCGATCGGCCCGTAAGGAATCTCAAATACTGACACCCCGCTGAGTTGAGCCGTAGCCACGGGGATTGTTTTTAGAGATTCGCGAGTCATAAATGTGAGTGCAAATATAAACTCGTTCCAAGCTGAAATAAACGTCAAAATTCCAGTTGTGACTAACGCGGGAAATGTCATCGGCAGCACGATTTGCCACAGCATTTGCACAGTGTTGTATCCGTCAACTTTAGCGGCATCTTCCAAATCTTTTGGCAACTGTTGAAAGAAACTCCGCATCACCAAAATTGTCAGCGGCAGATTGATAGCGGTGTAAGGAATAATTAATGCTAAATAATTATTGCCTAAATCCAAAGCTTTGACAATTTCCAGCAGTCCCAAAAATAGCAGCACCGCCGGAAATAGCGTCACAATCGTCACAGTTGCCAGGATGATTCTCTCGCCCCACAGCCGCAACCTGGCCAAAGCGTAAGCTGCGGGAGCGCCTACAGCCAAACACAGCAATGTTGAAGTAATGGAAACAAAAGCGCTATTTAAAATGTAAAGTGCAAACGGGCGGCGCTGGAAGAGGGACAGGTAATGATCGAAAGTAATTCGTTTGGGAATGTAGACGTTTGGAATCGCCGAAATATCTGGATTGACTTTGAAAGAAGTTAGCACCTGCCAGATAATAGGTGCGAGGAAATAGGCGACAATTAATATCGCCGATATTGGCAAGATTAATTGCCGGATGTCAAAGGTTTTTTTAGTGGGTTGTTCGCGGGCGATCGACATAATTTATACCAATGAAAGGAACGTGTTAAGCTGTTGCGGCATTTAGATTTAACTTTTGGGGCGGGCTTTCCTGCACACCCCACCAGAGTTTCAAGAAATAGCGAGAAACCCGGTTTCTACGAGTTTTGTGGACGCGAACGAGAAATATAGGAAGAAACCCGGTTTCTGGAGTCTGCGTGCGATCGCAAACTAACTTAACTTCCAGCAATCGAAAATCCAAAATCTAAAATCTAAAATTGACTGGCGCGGGCTCTCGATAACAGGTAAGCGGCGATCGCAACTGCTGCCACTAATATCAAAAAAGTACACACCACCAAAGCCGCCCCGTAGCCAAAGTCTAAATACCTCATCACCGTGCTGTAAATGTAGATAGAAACCGTCTCCGTTGCCCCCGCCGGCCCCCCTCCCGTCATCACCTGAATCAAGTCAAAAATGCCGAAAGATTGGGCAAATCGAAACAGCACAGCAATCACAATTTGGGGCATCAGCAGGGGCACGGTAACTTGACGGAAACTCTGCCAGCTACTCGCGCCGTCAATCGCGTGGGCTTCGTACAAATCACCGGGAATTGATTGCAATCCCGCTAGCAAAAGCAAGCTGACAAAGGGCGTCGTTTTCCACACATCTGCTGTAATTACTGCCATCATTGCCAAAGTCGGATCTCCCAGCCAGCTAATGCTATTTTGAATCAATCCCAATCGCCTCAAAATGTCGTTAATTACGCCGTATTGGTCGTTAAAAATCCACGCCCAAGCTACTCCCATCAATGCAGTGGGCAGCGCCCAAGGTAGCAAGGAGATTGTGCGAACAATGCCGCGCCCTGTGAAGGATTGATTTAAGACTAAGGCAATGCCCATACCGAGAATTAATTCCAGCACAACAGAGGCGACTGTAAATACTGTGGTGTTGCCTAAAGTTTGCCAGAAACGCCCGTCGCCTAACATTCGACTGTAGTTAGCAAAACCGGAAAAAACCAGTTTTAATTCTGTACCGAGGTTTTGGGTGAATAAACTCAGCCAAAAAGCGCGCAATATTGGGTAAGCAAATACTAGCAGCAGAATTATCAAAGCTGGTGCTACTAATATCCATCCGGTTTTTTGCTCGCGCTGTCGCATCTTGTCTAATTGCATATCGTTCACCTTTAATTTATTTTTGGGCGGGCTAGAAGCAACAGCCCACAATTGAATTAACTATTTGTGGAACAGGCATCTTGCCTGTCTCTAACTATTTGTGGAACAGGCATCTTGCCTGTTTCTAACTATTTGTGGAACAGGCATCTTGCCTGTTTCTAACAGAATAGCAAGATGTCAAATTTACGAAGCTTGGGGTTGTTTCAAACTGCCTAATAAATTGCGAGTTTCGTTAGCTGCTGCTTTCATTGCTTGTTCTGCACTCATTCTCCCGGTAAAAGCTGAACTCAAATAGCGCTGCAAAATATCAGAAGCTTGAGCGTATTGTGCCAGGGGCGGGCGCAAAGCTGGCCGTTCCACTACTTTTAGCAGTTGCGGGTAGTGGGGATATTTGGCGACTATTTCTTTGTTGGTAAATAGGGATTTGTAACTGGGAATTAAACCTGTTTGTATAATAAATTTGCGCTGGGTTTCCTCGCTGGTAAGGTACTGAATTGCTTTCCACGCTTGTTCTGGATGTTTTGAGGTTTTGGCAATTCCCCAGCCCCAGCCGCCCAAGCAGGAACCGCCTGTTTTACCCGTACTGCTGAGCATTGGCTCGATCGCAATTTTGCCTCTAACATTCGATCCTTCGGCATTTGCCAGCTTCCAAACATACGGCCAGTTTCGCAAAAATAGCGCTTTGCCATTTTGAAACAAAAGCCGGGTTTCTTCTTCGCCGTAGGTGGTGACACCCGGAGGAGAAATGCCAGAGGCGATCGTATTTTTGAGAAATTCCACTGCTTTAATTGCCTCCGGTTTATCTAACCCAACTTCAAAAGTTTGAGGGTTGGCCCAAAAGCCGCCGAAACCGGAAAGTACCTCGACAAACATCGCAGAGACTCCCTCGTATTGTTTGCCTTGCCACAGATAACCCCAAGTTACTTTTCCCTGTTTCTGCAAGTTTTGAGAGATTTTTACCATCTCTTCAAAGGTTTTCGGCGCTGGAATTTTCGCTTGTTCTAAAATGTCTTTGCGGTAGTAAAGCATTCCGGCATCGGAAGCGTGGGGAATTCGGTAAAGTTTGCCCCGATACCGCCCGCCTTCGACGTTACCTTGGATGAATTTTGATAGTTGTTTGGGGGGAATTCTGTCTGTCAAATCCCTTACCCAACCTGCGGCTGCAAATTTGGGAACCCAGACAATATCCATGTTAATGATGTCGTAGGGCGATTCGCCTAAAAGAAAGGCAGATGTGTAAAGATTTTCTATGAGGTTTGTGTCAAAAGGCCCTTCTATGAGGTTGATGCGAATCTTGGGGTTTTTCTGTTCAAATTCTTTGACAAAGGGTCTCCAGTTAACAATATCTTGGCCTTGCATTAACATGGTGAGCACGACTGGCTGTTGAGTCAGTGCCGGCAGAATAAATAAAAGCAAGACGGTGGCTAATGTGACAGCGAATAAGGCTAAAAGACGGGGACGCTTCTGGCTTCGTTGCTGCGGGGAATTTATTTTTTGCATTTGCTTTTGAGAAATGGCGGTGCGATCGCCTTCTTTCTCTCATAACTCGCTTTCTTTTGTTTCGCTCGATTTAGCGAGTTTGTGCAATAAAAATTTAAGTAAACTTTAGCTTACTTAATAATGCTTGAGTTGAAAGTGCAAATTTTGATTTAACTGATTAGATGGCGAGTTAAATCAACATCTATCTACAGATAGATATTAGACCTCTTACAAAAATCGTCAACTATCTTGAGATTATCTGCGTTTATCTGTGTTTATCTGCCTGTAATCTGCGGTCGATCCTTCTATCAAAGATTTATGCAATTCAAGTCTATTGAGAACATTTAAATAAATAATTCTTGCTTCTTGCTTCTTGCTTCTTGTTTCTTGCTTCTTGCTTCTTGCTTCTTGCTTCTAAACACAAAAAACACCGCTCCTCAAAACAGGAGAACGGTGTATAGGGGGTGTTATGGGTTGTTGTCTGGGATTAACCTTAACAAATCACGATCGGCTGAGGCTATGCCTTGTGATGGTTCAAAAATTGGCACAAACCTGCACGATCGCCCGCAGCTCGATCGACCGCGAGCGATTAGCCCAACCATTCCACAACAGCATCCTGCTTGGTATTGGTGCGCCGTTCTGGGGTTTCGCGGTTGAATTTCAAGTGGATGGCGCGGTTTTGTTCGCCGTCTGCTGCTACTGCAAAAATCGGATAGTCGATTAAGCCGTCTTGGAAGGACATCTGGAAGCGGAAAGTGCCGTCAGCATTGAGTTTAATCGGCTGTCCGCCTACGTAGACGGTAGCGTCTGGTTCGGTAGCGCCGTAGACGATCAGTTCGGCATCAGCAACTAACCAGAACTGGCGGGGGCGCATCGGGGCGGCGAAGCCAACTCCCGACATACCGACACCCGACATACCGAAACCGGACATGGTGAGCCCGGACATACCGACACCCGACATTGTGAGCCCGGACATACCGACACCTGACGCGGTGAGCCCGGACATACCGACACCTGACGCGGTGATGCCGGACATGGTGGGAACCGCCCACATTCCGACGCCGGAGGGGAACACGTAGGAACTGAGAGCTTGTTCGTGGATGCCGACTTGCTGGACGGAACCGGCTACGTGCTGCATGGAACCGAAGATAGAACCGGCTACGCGCAGGGCTTCGGCAGATTCTGCCATGCCGAAGATTTGTTCGTAGATGGCGTTGCTGGTGCTGTAACCACCGCCATTGGCTTTTGCGAGTTTCTTGGCCGGAGGAACCAGTTCCGCGAAGGTTTTGCCCTGCAATTCTTCTTCCCAGTCGAGGGTGATGAATTGATCTTCAATCCAGTCGCTGGGATACACGGGAGGAACGCGGACTTCGGCCGATCGAGCTAATACCAGCCAGCGGCCATCTGCACAGCGGTAGCCGATGTCGATGGCGTAGTCCCGATCGCTCACGGGGATTGGCACGTACCATTCCCGCGCCATTTCGTCGCAGGGATATTCTTGAATGCTGTGCGGGCTTTGAGTGTCGAGGTTAACATCTGTAACGTCGTAGATCCGCAGGGCGAGTTGCTGTCCTCCTTGGCGGCGCAATTCTTCTTTGCGATCGTTGGGAATGTCCCAGTAAGTGTAGGCCCATTCAGGGTCGCGGGGCATTAAAACCACCCGGCTTTCGCCGTAGCCATTGGGCAAATCTGCTAAACCTTCATCTACAGACGACAAAGAACCGCCTGTTCTATCTTCTTGACCGAGTTCAAACTTTGCTGCTTCCACTGCTTCTTGTGCCTCTAATTTGCGAGATGGGCTGTAGGAAAATTTGGTGCGCTGAATTTCTTGAATTGATGCCAGAAGTTGCGATTTCCGCATCCGGCTGTAGCGAGAGACTCCACATTCGCTAGCAACTCTGCGGAGTTGTCGCAAAGTCATCTCTTCTAATGGTGGGCGTTCTTTTGCCATGAGTTGGTTCTCCACTAATTTAGGATGGCGGGTTAGATTTTTCCTTTCAACACAAATGTGTTGACCTTTTGAGTTAGAAACTCTTTTAAATCCACATATTATCGAGCTTCCAAATCTCTCCAACCTTTGAAGCCTTGCTTGTTTTTAGCTTGTCTTGTCCCCCATGCGATCGGGGGTTTTGACTTTTTGGCTTCTGCGCGCACCGTCCGATCTAAATAAAGCTTTATCTTTCGATTCTTGATTGACAAGATCGATTTTGTGAGTGCGACCGGTGCTGCTAGCAACGCTGTGCTGCCAGCACAAGCGCTATTTGACTCCCAGTGCTGCTTAATCGAAGCATTTCTTTGGGATCGCTTTGTCATGACTTAATGTTGCAGACAAGTTGCGATCGGGTCAAGGGGTCTTTTCCTTCAATTATGGGTACTTATACGCATTTTCAGGCATTTGGGGATCGCATTGTCAGGAAATCTTGACAATACGGCGCTGGCGGGGATCGTCTCCGCAACAATTGTCAAGATTCCCTGACACGAATTAGATGTGAGATTGAGTCGGCTGGGGCGGTACTATGGATAGAGGGAATTTAATACCAAATTTCCTAGGCTGGCAGTTGGGCGATCGTCTTCTGCAAGCTTCGTTAACGGGCGATCGCAACTACAAACCAACATTCCTGGACGCAAAAAGGGTTTGACGCGCTACTGATACAGATAAGTTGCCCGCTGCACACCCTACACATATAGGTTCTGCGTAAATCTTGTAAAATCTAAAATCTAAAATCTAAAATCTAAAATCGAATGACATAAAGGTTCTGCGTAAATCTTGTAAAATCTAAAATCTAAAATCTAAAATCTAAAATCGAATGACTTTAACGCTTTACAACAGCTTGACCCGTCGCGAATCACCTTTTGAACCCATCGAACCAGGAAAGGTGCGGATGTACTGCTGCGGCGTTACGGTATACGATTACTGCCACGTCGGCCACGCCCGCGCTTACATTGTTTGGGACATGGTGCGCCGCTATCTGATGTGGCGGGGATACGATGTGCGCTACGTGCAGAATTTTACAGATATTGACGACAAAATTCTCAACCGCGCCCGCGAAACCAATTCCACCATGGAAGCCGTGGCGGAACGCTTCATCGAGGAATATTTCGTAGATATGGACAAGCTGAATATTCTCAGGGCCGATGAATATCCCCGCGCCACCCATACAATGGACGGCATAAAACGGCTGATTCACGAGTTAGAAAATAAAGGTTATGCCTATGCTTCAGGCGGCGACGTTTACTACAACGTGAGGCAATTTGCCGATTACGGAAAACTTTCCGGCCGCAAGTTGGAAGAAATGCAGGCCGGGGCTAGCGGTAGATTGGAAACAGCAGAAATAGAAGCTCAAAAAAAGCAAGATTCGTCTGATTTTGCTCTGTGGAAAAGCGCTAAACCGGGAGAACCTGCTTGGGATTCATCTTGGGGAAAAGGCCGCCCCGGATGGCACATCGAATGTTCGGCAATGGTGCGCGATTGCTTGGGCGAAACTATTGACATTCACTGCGGCGGTTCCGATTTAACTTTTCCCCACCACGAAAATGAAATTGCTCAATCTGAAGCCGCGACGGGCAAGTCCCTTGCTAATTATTGGATGCACAATGCTTTTGTGACTGTCAACGGCAAAAAGATGTCCAAATCTTTGCACAATTTTATTACAATTCGCGATTTGTTGGATGGGAATTGGTCGGGCGATTTGGAATCTAACCCCCCCCAGCCCCTCCTTGGTAAGGGGGGGAGTCAGAATGAAGGAAGCGAGAAGTCAAAAGCGGTAGAACCGATGGCGGTGAGGCTGTTTGTGTTGATGGCGCAGTATCGCAGCCAAATTGATTTTACCGAAGAGGCGATCGCTAGCGCTAAAAATGGCTGGCATACTCTGAAAGAAGGCTTGCTTTTTGGCAGTCAACACGGATCTAAACTTGGTTGGGATGTTGAGAAAATCGAGCAATTGACTGGACAAGATAGCACACTTGTGCAGCAATTTCAATCAGCAATGGACAATGATTTCAATACTCCCGGTGCTTTGACAGTGTTGTTTGAAGTCGCTAAGGAATTGGGCAAGGAAGGTAATGTTTTAGTGCATCAGGGAAAAACAGAAACTTCACCGGATTTATTGCAACAAAAATGGGTGAGTTTGGTGAATTTGGCGGGGGTTTTGGGTTTGGAAGTTCAGCCGGAAGCTGAGACGGAAATCTCGGTTGGTGGTTTGACGGATGGGGAGATTGAGGCAATGATTCAGCAGCGGAAAGATGCCCGGAAAGCTAAGAATTTCGCTGAGGGCGATAGAATTCGCAACGAACTTAAGGATAAGGGAATTACTCTGATCGATCAAAAAGATGGTACAACCATCTGGCATCGGGGTTGAAACTAAATTCATAGTCTGCGGAGGCAGACTTTGTTTGACAAGAAGCGGTTTCAACCGCCGAATTCTAAACAAGCTTTAATGTCTTCCTCCGTCAACTCTGGAAAATCGTCTAGAATCTCTGTATGAGACATTCCCGCAGCCAGCCAACCCAACACATCATACACGGTAATTCGCATTCGCCTGATGCAAGGCTTTCCACCGCGTTTACCTGGTTCGATCGCAATGATTTTGCGATCGCTTATGACAAGACCGAGTTTAGTACATTTTTCTTTAAGTTTAGCCTAGTCTTGGAATAAGCGATACAATTATACTAAACTTCGCAAGTTGTTCAACCTTAGAGGTAATAGCCTAGCTCTATGAATACCCTCGACCAAGTGCTAGAAACTGCTTTGCAATTGTCATACGAACAGCAGGAAATGCTGATAAAAATCCTGCAAAACCGTCACCGCGAGAGTATCCGCGCGGAAATAGCTGCTGATGCCCAACAAACCTTAGCTGATTTCCGTACAGGCAAATTTCGACAGCAGTCAGCCGAGGATGTTATTTCAGCATTACGCCAGTCTTTGGACGAGCCGGAATCATGAGACAACTGGTTCTGACTCCCAAATTCCAACGAGCATTTCGCAAGTTTGTCAAACGAAATCCTGAGATCCAGCAACGTATTGAAGAATCTCTTCAACAAATGGAAGCAGATGTATTTTTTCCAAACCTAGGTACCCACAAACTAGGCGGCAAACTCGACGGTCTTCACTCCTGCTCTTGCGGCTATGATTGTCGTATCGTTTTCTCAATTGAAGAGGATACGGAAACAAATAGTGAAGTCATTGTTTTACTCGACATCGGCACACATGATGAGGTCTATTAACTGTGTCAGTTATTATTAGAAGGTCTCTTCAGAAAAAGATTGAATTTGTATTTAACTTATTCACAAATTCGGCAACAGCCGCGACAAATTCTGCGGTTGATTCATAGGGCAAAACATTCCGCCCCGGCATTAATAAACCTTCCCCATTTGGAAAAGCAGCTAAATATTGCGCTAATCTTTCATCCGGTTTTTCTTCCTTACCCTCTTGACTGATGCTGGAGGCTTTTTCTCCCATCACAACGAGTGCGGGGCGATCGAACTTTTGAATCGTGCTACTATAATCCTGCCGCCAAAACCCCGCTAAAAACGAGAAAACCGCGTGCCGGCTGTCAGGATTCGCCGCCCCAGCCTGCAAAGCATCCAACCATTCGCTGTCAACTTTTGCCGCATCGCCAAACAGTTGTTTGATGGAAAAAGAACGCAAAAACTCAGCGCGTCTGGCGTAGCGGTAAAAAGCGTTTCCCAGGGGAGAATTTAACAAATTCCAGACAATCCGTTGCTGTGTTTCTGTCGAATGTTTGTTCATTACCGCCCAAGCTGGAGGCCCCGCGAGGACTAACCCGCGAATGAAATTTGAGCCGCTTTCCTGCTGCATTTTTGCTAAAGCCAAGCCTACAGACAGTAAAGCACCTTGCACGAGGACGATCGCAGGTTTTTTGACTGCAGTTTCCAAGAAATACTGCAACTGTGCCGCCCAATCGTCAGGATAGCAAGCCACAGCCGGCATTTCGCAATCGCCGCAGCCCAAAAGGTCGGGATTGTAAATCGGATTACTATTCCCTGCTTTGTACCAACTCTCACAAAATCTATGCCAAAAGATTCTTGACAAACCAACTCCAATCGGGTGAATTAATAACAAAGGGATGCTATCTTCTGTCGCAGTAGTTGGTTTATAAACTTCATAAGCACAGCGATAATTTTGCCATTCGTAAAACAGCGTGGGTGATTTAATAGACGAAATAGTGGAGAAATCTTGGGTTGAATATGGCGGTTGCATCTTATTTTTTTTTTGAACCGATGTTACTTTTTATTATAATATGAGTAGGTGCGGGTTTTACCCGACATATATTTGGTAAATGAGAATATAAATAAACCCGCCCTGCGGGATGACATAAGCGCGAATACAAACCTTGATTACTTAATCATGTCAGAACAGCGGATTACCATTTCTTTACCTAACTTGCTGCTAATTGTAGCATCGTCCTTGCTGCTAGTGCTGCTGTGGCAATTGCGGAGCCTGCTAGTAATTCTGATGATATCAGTTGTGCTGGCTGCTTCGATCGTCCCGATCGTGAATTGGGCCGAAACCATGCGGGTTCCCCGCTGGCTGGCGGTGATTATGGTTTATTTAACTCTCATCGGCGGATTTAGCGGGACGGTAGTGTTAATCGGGCCCACGGTCATCGAACAAATAGAGTTACTGCTGCGGCAGTTACCAGTTTATGTCGAAAGTTTGCGAACAGTGGCAACTAATGTATTGAGTCGCCTCACCGACGATGCCCCAACCTTGGTGGGTCAGTTGGTGGACACTCAATCGCTAACTAATTGGCTGATTCGATCGAGTCAACAACTGGTTTTGCGATCGTACAGTTTAACCAGAGGCATTCTCGGCGGTTTCTTCAGCTTAGTTTTAGCATTATTTATTTCAGGTTACATGGTTGCGGACAGCGACACATTAATCAAAAGTTTGGTGCAGTTTTTCCCGAAACCTTGGGATGCAAAATTAGCTGCACAAGCGGCGCCAATCGGTCAAAGAATGGGGAGTTATATTCGCGGGCGAGTGTTAGTTTCGGGCATTTTAGGGATATTTATTACCACAGGTTTGAGCATTTTGGGAATGCCGGAATTTGCTTTAGGCTTGGGTGCGATCGCAGGTGTTACCAACTTGATTCCCTTCATCGGCCCAGTGTTGGGAGCAGGACCAGCATTAATCGTAGCATTAGCTAAAGGTGGCTGGGTACTTTTGTGGGTCTTACTGTTATTTGTAATCATCCAGAATTTAGAAACTTACGTACTAGATCCTTTGCTGGTTGGTTCATCGGTTGGTGTGCATCCCTTATATCAATTGCTGTCTGTATTGGGAGGCGTTCAAGTATTAGGAATTATTGGAGCAGTAATTGTGCCGCCTTGGTTTGCGGGAGTGGCAGCTTTGATTGAGAACCTGTATTTAAAACCGAAACTTAGGAGCGAACATCGAGAGGCAATAGATCGGGCTAAAAATAATTCTGACTTGCCACCTCTGACACCTTCAGCGTGACAGCAGCTTACGCCTTGAGAATTCAACACAGTAGACTCCAATTGCAAGCATTCGCTCTCCTCTCTGGAAATTATCTGCGTTTATCCGCGTTTATCTGCCTTACATCTGCGGTTGACTATCAATCAAAGATTCATGCAATAAATCTAGTATCCACAAATCTGCTGACTAAGGACTAATTGCCACTTCAATGCGGCGGTTGCGCTGCCGATTAGTATCGGAACTATTCTCCACCGAAGGGCGACTTTCCCCATAGCCGATCGCCACCCAATGATACTTCTGACCGAGTACGCCCGACAAATACTGCACCACCGCCTGAGCCCGCGCAAACGACACATTGCGATTGTCCGCCGCTTCCCCCACGTCGTCAGTGTGGCCCGCAACCCGCACAGTTGCCCCCTGGTGATTCCCCAACTCCGCCACCAAATTGTCCAAAATCGCATTAGTACCCGCGCGCAAAGAAATGCTGCCAGTATCAAACAAAACATCGCTGGGCAGAGTCACCATCAGCGCATCCCCCCCAAACACCGGATTGTTGGCATTCTGTGGGGCAGTATTCACCGTTTCAGGGTTCAGACTCGGGCTGCCCGCCACCTCCGGTAAAGCAGGAACAGGACTTGCCGCCGTTTCCGGCCCAGCCAATTCCCGCGACATCAACTGCAAACGCTTTTCCAAAGTTTCCGTCGGGCGGCTGGTACCCAACTGACTCTCCAAAGCTGCCGTGCGCCCGATCAGCGCGTTGAGTTCGCCCTGCAACTGTCTCAAATCCGACTGCAATTTCTCTCTCTGGGCTGGACTGACTGTTGACTGGGGAGTCGGTGTAGCGGTTGGTGGCGGGAGCGCCGGAATTGGCGTTGCTGGGGCGCGTTTCGGGCTGGAGGTCAAATTTTGAGTTACACGCAGCAATCTCTCTGCCAGCGGCATCTCCGTCGCGCCTGACGGATAAATTTGAGCGATCGCCATCCCCAAAACCCACGCAAAACCGCTGCCCACCCCCAGCAGCAGCAGTCGAAAAATCAGCGACAGTACAAGCAAACCTTTTCCCCGCGACTTGGAGACGCGAGTGGGGGGGATTGAAGGTTTTTGGTTAAAAGATCGGGTCATGTTTCCTCCCTCTCGGTGTACAGAGCAGATTAATTTCGATACTATTTTACCTATCCGATTTTAGATTTTAGATTTTAGATTTTAGATTTGTCCTTCCATCTAAAATCTAAAAAAGAAACCCGGTTTCTATAAATCTGGGGTTTGGTGGCGAAGCCTCGAGTCAGAAACCAGGTTTCTAGTCCGTTGCGCCAGCCTGAATCTGTTGGATAATTCAGTAAAACTTTTGGAAAAAAAACCGATGACTGACCCTTTAAATAGCCCTTATCCCGTTCCTTGGGAATGGATTAGTGCCACTCATGCTAAAGTGAGCTCCACTGCAGGCACGGGCCTCCGCTATTATCGCAGTCCATCCCTAGTATCAACTAACGGCCAACACGCAGCTTACAGTCGAATTGAGTTGCAAGTACAGCCGGAATTCTCCCGGTGTCGGGTTAGCAGTGTCATGTTTGTGGAAAATCTCAAAACCGGGGAACTGCAAACAGTGGCGGCTGCTTCGCCGCTTGCCGAAAGCGGAATGTATGCTAGCGATGACACAGATATGTCCGGGACGATCGCCATTTTAGTGCCTGTTTCTTGGAATCAAGACGGTTCGCGCATTCTCGCCCGCGAATTTGAAGCACTTTTCAACTCTTCCGATATGTCCGACTACGGTGTCATTTGGGACAAAAATGATAACTACACTTATACCGTTGCTCCCGCTCGCAGTCTTTACACTCATGCTGTATTGTTGGGTTGGAGTCAAGTTTGTCCCGGACAAGTTCTGTTCCGCGCAGGCAATTTGGGCGATCGATCTTGGCCTCTTTGTGCAGTTGATATGACAGGGCAAACGGTAGCAGTCACCGAGGACAAACCCCTAGTTTTCGGCAGTCAAGCCAGCACAGACTGGATCGAACCTAAAACTCGTTTTTAGATATTATGGCGGCATTTTCTTCGCTCGGGCCAACATTTTTTTTAGTGTCAGGTCAGTCTTTCAACCAATTCATTTTGACCCTGGGGCTGATTGTTTTAGCTGTTGTTTTTGGTTTAACAGCTTTTATTTTTATTCGCATTTTTCTTAATTGGTTGCAGGCGAAATTAGAGGGGGGTCGCCATTTATTTAGCCGCTCGTCTCCCAGAAAAACTGGCAATTCAACCCTTAATATTTCCGAACCTGAAAAGGTTTTTTTAGAACCCATCTTTGTAGAAAGTGAAGGAAATTTAGCTGCTGCTATTTTTGGAGGAGGAAGCGATATCTCAGCAGCGTTTGAGCCGGAGATAATCTGCGAAAATCCAGCAGCAGTTGCCTATCTCTACAAGCCGATCGCTCTTTGGCACGGGCGCTTAATTTTACCGTCAAAGGAAGAGCGCCAGCCCTACGGCACAGTGTTTTTTGAAGTAATAAATGCACCGAAAAAATATAGAAACTTTATTGGCACAACAGCATTTTTGAAATGGAGTACAAATCGCAAAGTACAGTTTTTTGTCCATGCAGTAACGCAAGATATCAACTTCACAAAACAGGCTATAGATAGTAAAAAATCTGGCAATATCCATCCAGATAGATTGAACGGCTGGCGGAATGTCGGCCCTTTAGAAACTCTAGCAGGCACCAGACTCGAAGACAGCGTGACTGTGATGCTACGCAGGCCAGTGATTGCGATTCATTATAGCAGCAGCGATCGCCGCGAACTCACGATCGATCGCGAACCAGTACAAATTATCGGACGTTTGTGCGCTTTAGTATCAATTTTACAGCGAAAAGAACCCGACAGCGACAAATTTATTGTCCGGCATTTCAACAAAACATCTCAACAATTTGACGGCGCAGCCGAAATCATTCGGATTCCGCAAGTACAGCCCGACAAAAATGGCGTAGCGAGGTCTACCAATCACCTGATCGAACAATCGCCCTTAAATCCAGACGGCTGGTACATTTACGGCGAAAGAGACGAAGAAAATATGTTTGTAGTGCAGGCAATCGAACCCCGCAAAATTGCTCAATTAATCCCAGATGAAACACATTTCGGTCTCGAAAAATCTCTCGCTTATTTAAGCAGCAAAAATTGGGAAAATACACCAGCCCAAAAAGGGCAAGCAAAAAGAGTATTGTTAACCCCAAATGATGCTGCAGAAAACGCTTCAATCTCTCCTTGGCAAGAAGGAGATATCGGCATAGTGATTCACAGTTTCGGCGGTATCGGCGGCAAAAAAGGCGAAAAGCCAGCGCTGGGAATTGTCACCGGACATTTTGCTTTCGGAGTAGCAAAAGTGGTGCGAGATCGCTTTACCGGCGAACTGCGTTTTGACATAGAATACAAACAAGTTTACGCCCACAATCCCGACGGAATTGTCGCCGGTTCCAACAAATGGCAAAGCTACATGGGAGACTTGCAGCGCGGCTGGTTGGGCGATCGCCCGGTTTGCGATATCATCTGTAAATTAGACTGCGTGTGTTGCGACTACGATTTTGACGGCATCACCTTGTCGCCTTTAACGGAATTAAACCAGCAGCTAGATATCATGATGGCCCGCTACCGCAGCGGAGACGGCACCGGCGCAAGTTTAGTCACGCCAGCAACTTCTTGCGTCCAAGATTCAAGTCAGGCAATTTACGCGACAATTAAAAAAATCACTTCCGAAATAGAGTCAAATCCTCAGATTCAAGACTGGCTGAAAACACATCCCACCGACGCACAAACTCAACGATTTAATCAGCTAGTAGCATTAGGAGAAAGTTTAGAAACAGTATTAATGCCCCTCGGCATTGTCCGTCCAGATTGGCGCAGAAATTCGAGATTAGCGGGGATTGATTCTGAACTGAAAAAAACCTTTTTTGTCGGTATAGCGAACCTGATAAAAGCTGCTATTAGTTACCGCACAATGCTGCCCAGGCGCACCCAAGATGAAATAGCCAAAATTTTCTTAAAACAGGGAGCATTTTTGTGGATAATTCGCACCAATCAAGTTGGAGGATTTGACCCAGACATTGAACCCCACGCACCGACAGGCCTTTGAATCAGCAATCGGTTTGTAAATGATTCGGCGATTGAAATCAAATCCGTTGGCATCGTCCTGTATTCATCTCTCTCTTCCCTTTCTCTGCATCCTCTGTGTCCTCTGCGGTTTCATCATTCCGATACAACCGGAATTGATATGACAACTGACTGTTTGGACATTTGAACAATACCGATGCAATCGGAAACGATATGAAATCGCTACTAGAAAAACCAAGTCTGCCTCCCCAGACTAAGAGATTGAGGGGGTATTAAAGCCGGATTTGGTATCAGTCAACAGTCAACAGTTAACAGTCAACAGTCAACAGTTAACCGTTAACAGTCAACAGTCAACCATTACCAAGGAGTGACTTGAACTTTGCCGTCAGGTGCCAAAACTACGCGGAAATCAGCCAGCGGTTCCGCAGGCGGCCTGGTGCCAACAGGTTTGTAAAGCAACTCCGACAACGGCGTTTCCGATCGAGCAACTGCTGCCGAATTCTCCGACTTGTAACCGACAATCGCCCCGTCGGCGGCCACACTCACCCGATAAACCAACTCCGCATCAACCGGAGGCTGATTCTTCACAACTCCGTCAAGTTGCTGGGAAAGTTTGCCCCTCAACAGCTCAATTTCCCCTGCATCCGTAATTGGCACGGGTGCTGCTTCAGGGCTTGCCAAACCTTCAGCAACAGGACTGGGCGTGCTTTCCGGCGAAGTGCTCGACTGCGGTGCGGCGCTAGGTGAAGCGTCCGGCTGCGGCGCGGGGCTCGGAGTCGGCGAACTCGATTCAGCCTTCGGAGTTTGAGTCCCAGGCAGCAAACCGTCAGCAGGGGGCGTGGGATTGGGATTAGGCGAACCCGATCCGCCGGGATTCGGCGTCCCCTGATTCTGGCCCGCTGGATTGGGCTGGGGAACCGGATCTCTCTGGCGCTGGACTTCCGGCACCGGCACCAAGAAAAACGCCATCGCAGCCAAAGCCAAACTCGACACCCCGACGACTGCAGGCAAACTCCGCTTCGCCAAAGGTTCGGCCGACTTGACGTAACGCTTGGAAATTGGGGTTAATTGCAGCGACAATTCCGGCAGCGTCTGCGTGTCGGCAAAAAACTGATCGATCGCCTCTACCAAGTCAAATAGCTGTACCGTCGTCAAATCTACTTTTGCCGACAGTTCTGTTTTTTGATCGATTTGGGTCGGGCTGCCTGTGGAGGGGGGTAGAACGGTTAACCGATGCAAATTCCCGTCAATTCTGTGCAACTGTACCATACCCAAATTCGGGCCGTAGCGATCGGGATAATGCACTCCGCTCATAAATTCTTGAGCGTAGCTGCTGACGACCCTCACCAAGCTTTCAAAAAACTCCCGCCCCCCCGTCAGGGGCTCGCCGAGACCTGTAACATAGCATTCAGCGCTCATTAGTATAGAAAGCACCGGCCGTATATCTAACTGGCTGGCTGCCGATCCATCGCTCAACCCTTCTAGAACTAGGGTGCAATTTGGCAGACTGTACTGACGCCTAATAGTCATTTTTTATTCAACTTCTCCATCAAACAGGCTAACCCAGAAGCGCTGCATTCCGGCTGTGCCTGTACAAAATAGCAGTTTGCTCAACAAGTTCAAAGCTAGTTCGTTGAGCTTGTCGTCGGAATCGTAAGCTGCAACAAGCGATCGCTTGGGGTTCATGCGCGATCGAAAGTGAGCTCGAAAGCGTTCTAAATACTCTGCCAGCGGCAGGTTCTGGTTGAGGGGGATATTTCTCGATCGCAACTGCTGCGAGTCTAGCAGCAACTGCCGAATTGTGGCGGTTAACTTGCGCGCCATATTGCAGGCGATCGCCACCAGCGCTTTTGCCTCCACAATGGTAAGGGAGCGGCGCTGGGTATAGCGTCTCAGCGGGTTAGTATTACGCATCAGCCAAAGGGCAACCCGATTTTTGATAATTGATTCCAATTCCAGGTCCTTTGACACTGCAAGCATTTCTTCAGCACCTCCGAGATACAAGGCTTCGATCGCCAGCAACATCAGGTCAATTTGCAATCTAGCCCGGCGGGGACATCCGCCATCGGAGGGCGACAAGTCTGGCAAACTGTCTAAAATTAACGGGTTTGACTCGGTAAGCGAAGTTTCTGACGGCATTAATATCACGGCAACATCCATTCCAAACAAACTATACGGGCACGGGGGTCTTGAGCCAGACAAATTCTCAACCAAGAACTTCTCTGGGATACTTTATTTTTATCATTGACTTTTAGGCATATTTTCTAATTTAGCAGCAACCGACCGTCACAGGCGAGCTCCGGCAGGAGTTCGATCGCCCGCTCCCCCACCCCCGCCGCCGCTTTGTGATTCCTTGCTTCATGAGGGGAGAAGGGGAGAGTCAATCGATTTGAGATTTGAGATTTGAGATTTTAGAATTGAAGCATTGACAAGGCCCAAAAACGGATACGCTACCACGTACTCCTGTCGTGGAAAGATCAAAATTTTCGACCCTAGTTCAAGCTCCCAGATTTATCTGTGGGGTAAATCGAGAATCGAAAATCGAAAATCGAAAATCGACTGACTTGCGCGAGATAAATACGTTCGGCTCTTTATCGGATACAGGTTTTTTATTTCTGGACGGATGAATCCGGGGGCTTGTATCCTGGATGCTTTCGATGGAAAGCGACAAAGAATTACCCATTTCCCATCTCTTATTCTCTGTTGGGCTCAATCAATGTTGCTGCTTCTGGGGTTGCACCGCCGCTTCTCTTTGAGCCGTAAAATCAGTAGCCGCCGCCTTATCAGTCAGACTAATTTTTCCCTTGAGGCTTTCTTGCTCCACAATTCCGCGCATTTTAACAGAACTGTTTTGACCGGTTGCTGTGGAGTCGCTGCAACCAGCTAAATTAGGAACCGCACCCGACAAGTTCAATCCTTGAGTTTCCCACTTACCAAATAAAGAAGGTTTCTCCTCGGCTGTTTTTTCCCTGCCCTCCGTGCTGCCCGATCGCAAATTACCGCTCAAATAAACACCCGATTGCTCGATTGTCAATACCAAAACATCAGATTTCAGACATTCGGGCAAACTTTTAGGCTCGAAGCGATAATGTCCCGCAATTGCCGGAGGTGCCTTTAAATTTGTTTCACCGTAAGCAGTTACCACCTTAAACAGCACGGCAACAAACGCCAGCGAAATACCGTAAAATGATAACAATTTGACATTTAAATGAATCATAATTTTTGTCATTGGTAATTAATCATTAGTCATTCGTCATTAGTCATTCGTCCTTGGGAATTGGGCATTGGCCCGCGCAGGGCATTGGGCATTGTTACTAACTCACAAATAACCAATAACTAATAACTACAGTCAACAGCCAACAGTCAACAGTCAACTGACTACCTTTGAGGAAGTACCGATGCCAAGTGCGATCGCACTTTCACGTAACACCGTGCAATCAGTAGCGAAGAATGACACTGCACAGCCAATTCATCAGTATACTGTCCCAAAGTTTGGCGCTCAATTCCCCACTCCCGACTCGTACCGGCAATAGTCAAATCAGCATTAGCAGAAGCCGCTACTACTGCTTGAATTGGTTCAGCAGCCTCCACAATCGGAGTTTCTATGCGCGATCGCACCTCAACTGGTAACTGCTCCATCACTCGCTGAAACTCGTAACTCAGCTCGTTTCCAGCTTCCCCGTCAACCGCCACCCGCAGCACCGTCAAACGGCGTTCCTCGCTATTAACTAACAGTCTCAGCGCCAATTCTAACCCCAAATCATCGTGAATGTTTGCCGCGTAAGGTACTAACAAGTTATTCAACCTTTCCCGGCCTCTGTCAACAAAAATTGCTACATCCACCTTTGCGTTGCTGAGAATTTGACCCACACGTCCTCCCAAACGGTTGCTGCTAAAAGTAGGCCTGTGCCATCCTACTAAAATTAAATCCGCGCGATCGATTTGTGCAATTTGGGCCGTTTCCCGGGCTACATCATTAGTAACCCTAATGATGGGATGTACGAATTTTCGCGCCTCTGACAGTTCCAAGCTCTCAATCAATTCTGATAATCTCGATCGGCGTTCTTGAATAATGCGATCGGCTTCCGCAGGCGTACTTTCAAAGGCATAGTCATCATTTAATTCTATCAAACTCAGAGGATGAACCGCCGCAGACTGTAAATCGTCACCACCGATACCAGCAGCCGGCTGCGCCAGCGCTACCGCTAGTTGCAGTAAACCCTTCTGTGTGCTGGGATTGGCAACAGGTACTAAAATTCGATAAGTTGGCAATTTGTTAGCATTTTCTTCGCTGCTTTCAGCCATTTGTGAATATTCTAATTCTGAATCATCTGAGTTAACTTCTGAAATATCTAACCTAATTAACCGTTTTGGATAAGTCCACTCCAACAGTGGCGAAGTCATAAAAGTTGTCACTAAAGCCATGATGACTAACATCGTAAATAGCAGGGGCGAAATCACCCCCAAGGAAAGACCGATATTCAGCACAATTAGTTCAGTCAAACCGCGAGTATTCATCAGCCATCCCAGGGCTGAAGCTGCGCGGTTGCCGATGCCACAGACTCTAGCTGCAACGTAAGTGCCGACGTATTTGCCGACAATGGCCACTCCCAAAACTGCGGCGCACAGCAGCCACAATTCCGGACTGTTGAGCAAGCCGATTTGAGTCCGCAAGCCGCTGTAAGCAAAAAATATCGGGAGCAGAAATATTAGTACAAAGTCTTCGGTTTTTTCGGCTAATTCTCTGGTTAATCCCGCATTTTTAGGCATGGCAGCACCCAGCAAAAATGCACCGAAGATTAAATGAATGCCGATCAATTCAGTAATTAAGGCAGAAGCTACAACTCCTATATAAATTCCCGACAGCACTAACTGTGTTAATCGGCCGGTGCGGTTGTAGTGCTTGGAAAGTCGCTGCAAGAACCATCGGACTACAGTCAGCATGAAACCGATGTAAATTAAAGATGCAATAATTGTCGGTAAAGCGCCTAGCATTGAGTTGGTTCTAGTAACTGCGATCGCCACTGCTAACAAGCACCAAGCTGTCACATCGTCAACGGCCGCGCAAGTCAAGGCCAGCGTCCCCAATTTTGTATTCTGCAAGTTGTGTTCTGTAATAATTCTTGCGAGCACCGGAAAAGCAGTAATTGACATCGCAGCGCCCAAAAACAGGGCAAATGCTGTAAACGAAACGCTATTATTTGAAACAATGGGATACAGCAGCAGTGCTAGCAAGCTTCCCAGGGAAAACGGCACTAGAATGCTGACATGGGAAGTTAAAATCGCGATATCTAAATTGCTTTTTAGGTATTTCGGATTCAGTTCCAAACCAACCAAAAACATGAAAAAAATCAGTCCCACCTCAGACAGCACGTTGAGGAAGGGAACGGCTTCGGCTGGAAAAAGTGCTGTTGCTAAATCTGGTGCAACTAAGCCCAACAGAGAAGGCCCGAGCATAATTCCTGCTACAATTTCTCCAATGACTTGAGGTTGTTTGAACGCTCGAAATCCTAAACCGACAAGTCTCGAAAGTGCGATGACAATTAGAACTTCAAGCAGGACGAGAATGGGGATGGGCATGGCGTTTTTAGCTTTGGGATTTTTGCGGATCGAGAGGACTCGGCAGTAAAGCCGACAGAATTGCCGATCGAAACAAATGGATACCAGCTCGATCGAAGGTAGAAGGCACAAGAGGCGCACCAACAACGCCATTCTCTCACAAGCGAACAAAGGCTTTGGCAACCTCCCACCTGGATTTTTCGTTTTTTACAAGCGCTTGCCAAGTAACTTTAACCGCAGCGTGCGTACCCCGCACCCAACCCGCGGACTAAATCTCACCTCCGGGTGTCAAGCCAACCCTACGGATATCAGATTGTCAGAAAAAGTAGCGCGCGCTGTGATAAACTAGAAAAGTTGTTTAAATTCGCACATCCGGGTTTTCGGGTGTTTCTAAGGCGCAAACCTTCAGAAATACGACCGGGTGGAGGATTAACCCGAATCAGGAGTTAAAAATACAATGCCAGTAGTCAGTTTGGCTCAAATGTTAGAGTCAGGGGTTCACTTCGGACACCAAACCCGTCGGTGGAACCCGAAAATGTCTCCATACATTTTTACAGAGCGCAACGGGGTTCACATCATCGACCTCGTGCAAACCGCTCAGCTTATGGAAGACGCCTACGAGTACATGAGAGTTGCCTCAGAAAAAGGCAAAAAGTTTTTGTTCGTGGGTACGAAGCGCCAAGCTGCAGGGATTGTAGCCCAAGAAGCTCAACGCTGCGGTGCTTATTACGTCAACCAGCGCTGGCTGGGGGGAATGCTCACCAACTGGACGACGATTAAGTCCCGCGTGGAGCGCCTCAAGGATTTGGAGCGCCGCGAGGAAATCGGCGCCCTCGATTTGCTGCCGAAAAAAGAAGCTTCGGTACTGCGCCGAGAAATGGCAAAACTCCAGAAATATCTGGGCGGGATTAAATCTATGCGGAAGATTCCCGACGGAGTGGTGCTCGTAGACCAACGCCGCGAGTATAATGCGGTGTTGGAATGCCAAAAGTTGGGAATTCCGATCGTCTCTCTGTTGGATACCAACTGCGACCCGGATTTGGTTGACATTGCGATTCCGGCGAATGACGATGCTATTCGATCGATCAAGCTGATTGTCGGCAAGTTGGCTGATGCCATCTACGAAGGTCGTCACGGTCAGCAGGGCGGCGACTCTGATGAGGACTACGACTACGAGGGTGGTTACGAAGGCGCGGAATATGATGTCGAAATCGAAGAATTGGATGACCCCGATTATGTAGATCCCGACGACGCTGCTGAGGCCGAGGGCGAAGAAACCGAGAGCTAGTATTGCCCTCGGAATCTAGCACCAGGAAATTAAAAATTAAAAATTGAAAATTAAAAATAATTATTATTTTTAGTTGGATATTTTTAATTTTTAATTGTACGTAGCACGAGTCTAAGTCATTAGTAGAGTTCTGGCAAAAGCATTCATTGTGTCAGCGCCCGAATGAATTCTAGCGCTACAGGTACAAAGTCGGTACTAAGATCGACTGTTATTTCTTTACTCTGGTCTAATCATTAACATTAAAATTAGTGACTAATGACTAATGACTGATGACTGATGACTAATGACTAATAACTAATTTTGATTGGGAACTTAAAGAAGATGGCGGACATATCTGCAAAACTTGTTAAAGAACTGCGCGACAAAACCGGCGCGGGCATGATGGACTGCAAAAAAGCCCTAGCTGCAAACGAAGGCAATATCGAAACATCCATTGAGTGGCTGCGGAAAAAAGGTCTAGCCGGGGCTGACAAAAAAGCAGGACGGGTTGCCTCAGAAGGGCTTGTAGGCAGCTACATCCACACGGGCGGCCGCGTCGGCGTGCTGGTGGAAGTTAACTGCGAAACAGATTTTGTGGCACGTCGCGAAGAATTCCAAACTTTGGTGCGGAATATTGCGATGCAAATTGCAGCTTGCCCGAATGTGGAATACGTGAAAGTAGAAGATATCCCCGCCGAAATTGTCGCAAGAGAAAAGGCAATTGAAATGGAGAAGGACGACTTGGGCAACAAGCCAGACAACATCAAAGAAAAGATTGTTCAAGGCCGCATTGACAAGCGCCTGAAAGAGTTATCTTTGATGGATCAGCCTTTTATTAGAGATCAGAATATCTCGGTAGAAGAGTTGGTGAAACAAACGATCGCCCAAATTGGAGAAAATGTCCAAGTGCGGCGCTTCGTGCGTTTTGTCTTGGGCGAAGGCATTGAAAAGGTAGAAGCTAACTTTGCCGATGAAGTGGCAGCCCAAATGGGTGTTCAATAATCCCAAATTAAGATTTAGAATTAAAAATTAAAAATGTGAAAAATTGATTTTTTGCATTTTTAATTTTTAATTTTTACATGACTTATCGACAGACTATATTTGTAGGGCGGGCACTGCAAAACTTACTACTACAGATAGCGTAAAAATTGAAAAATTTCGGAAGTCCTAAGCTGTTGTGCATTTAAATTTTTTGTTGAGGGTGGGAGTTCCTGCCCAACCCCTACTCCCCACAAAAGTGAAAATTTATTTGATATCATGTCCGATCGAGTGACGGCGATTACAAGGGCGAGTTTTTGAGATTGGAGATTGTTGGCAGATATTTTTCGTGAGGGGTTCCCCTACCGTATTAGGGGTAATTGACCGGACATAATATGACCGTGCAATTTAAATGTCGATTAGCTTATTTTAATTTTATACGAGAGATATGGTGCGACCAAGAGAGCGAATAGAGCAAGATTTGGCAGGACTCGAAGAGGCTTTAGCAGCCTTGAATTTGGAGTTTCGCAGTACCTACGAAGGTTATTTAGCTGCGTTGGGACAAGCGGTGCGGCAGCAGTTAATTTTGGCTTGCTATCACCTTTGCACTCAAGCAGTACCGGAGTCGTTTCTCAAGTTGTCCTTCGAGGGGCGGCAAAAAATGCAGCAGTCTGTAAGGCTTTTGGCTTCGGTATCGGAGGAAAAATTGCGATCGCTGGTGACTGAATCAGAAGCAGATGAAGAAATAGAGGAAGAGGAAGAGGAAGAGGAAGAAGAAGACGAAGACGACTTCGATGAAGAGGAAGATCGAGAAGAGGAAGACGAAGCAGACGACAAGGAAGAAGACGAAAAGGAAAAACACCAAGTTTCGGCTATTAACTATCTATTTTCATTGGCAAATTATCAATTGCCAAGTACCAATTCCCCGGAAAGTTTGGCACGCTGGCAAAATAGTATTGAAAAGTCGATCGCCAATATACTCAAGCTGCTTTCTCGCGACACCAACCGCTTGCTGAAACAGTCGGGAATCTTGCCGAGTCAATTGCCAGAACCGGTTCTAGAAGCTGCTTCTAGTGCTGAATCCTCCGGCGAGAGTGTTGCCGGGCCGCCTAACTTATTAAACTTAATCATTGAAACCGATGTCTCACCAGCATCGCGAAAATTGGCGGAAACCTTGGGTAGTAGGGCGCTGCACATTACAGCGATTAAACTGCGGCTGTCGGAAATAGAGTTTGCCGATGCGGGAACCTCGGCTTGGCGCCAGCAAATTCGCAACCTCTCTCTAAAGTTGAACTCGCTGGGCCGCGATTACCAGAAAAAGCAGCGGGAACTCGCTGTGGTGGAGGCTGAGTCGGCTTGGCGATCGAGTTGGTTTGAAGATTAGTCAGTTGTCAGTTGTCAGTTGTCAGTTGACAGTTGTCAGTTGTCAGTTGTCAGTAGGTAATTGTCGGGAATTCTTGAGCTATGATTAATAACTAATGACTAATGACTAATGACTAATGACTAATGACTGATGACTGATGACTAATTACTAATGACTGATGACTAATAATCAACCAGAATGGCAGCGATTGCAAAAAGCTCTTTCAGTAGAAGCCGATCGCGGATTTAACGATATCCAAGGCAGTCAATACCGCTTCAGCGAGTTTCTGGGCCTGAGTTTGAGACAACTTGCAGGTTCTGTGGCGGCTTCGGCGCGCGATCGAGCCAGACAACTAGCCGCTGAATTTGACATCTACCCTCAGAAAGATCTCGAACAGCGCCAGCATTCGATCGCCATTACGGTCAGTTTTCTCCGGCAAATGGAGCAAGTTTGGGAACAAGAAACTCGCCACCAGCAAGAACTTGCACGACAAGTCAGACCCGCAAACGCTAACGCTTCTGAACCAACCGCCCCAGCACTTTCCGTTCCCCGAACAGCACCCCTGAGTACAGCACCCCCACCACCAAGCCTGACTCTCGACCAACAGTTAACCCGCACCGCCGGCATCGGCCCCGCCAACGGCAACCGCTTGGCAAAACTGGGTTTATACACTGTATATGACTTGCTTTACTACTATCCCCGCAACCACATCGACTATGCAAAGCAAGTACAAATTCGCGAGCTAGTAGCCGGGGAAACTGTCACTTTAATCGCTGAAGTAAAGCGGTGCAATTGCTTTTCTAGTCCGAAGAATAAGAAGTTAACTATATTAGAAGTAATTTTAAAAGACCGCACCGGAGAGATAAAAATTAGTCGTTTTTTTGCAGGCCCTCGCTACAGCAATCGCGGCTGGCAAGAATTCAAAAAGCGCGAGTATTGTACAGGTGCGGTGCTGGCGGCTTCCGGGTTGGTGAAGCAGGGTAAATATGGAATTACTTTAGAAAATCCTGAGTTAGAAGTATTAGACGACTCCGGCGGTGCGATCGAATCAATGAAAGTCGGCCGCCTGATACCGGTTTATCCGCTGACGGAGGGGGTGGATGCCGGTTCGGTGAGGCGATCGATTTTGGCGGCAATGCCGGCGGCGAAAATGTTGCCGGAATCGCTACCGGAAGATTTGCGCGAGCGTTACGGTTTAATGGGTTTAGCCGATGCCGTGACTAATATTCACTTTCCCCTCGATCGAGATTGTTTGGCCGCCGCCCGCCGCCGCTTAGTTTTTGACGAATTTTTCTACCTGCAATTAGGACTTTTAAAGCGCCGCCAAACCCAAAGAAAAGCTCAAGCTAGTGCAGTCCTCATTCCTAGCGGCAAATTGATCGAACATTTTTATGAAATCTTGCCTTTTGCCTTGACTAATGCTCAGGAAAGAGTCATCAATGACATCCTCAACGATTTAGCTTCGCCGCAACCGATGAACAGATTGGTGCAAGGCGATGTCGGCGCCGGCAAAACTGTAGTAGCCGTCGTGGCAATGCTAGCAGCAATTCAATCCGGCTATCAAGCCGCTTTAATGGCGCCGACTGAAGTTTTAGCAGAACAGCATTACCGCAAATTGGTAGGTTGGTTTAACTTGATGCACTTGTCTGTCGAACTGTTAACTGGTTCCACAAAAGTAGCCAAGCGCCGGGAAATTCACAACCAGTTAGAAACCGGAGAATTGCCCGTTTTAGTGGGAACTCACGCGCTGATTCAAGATACGGTAAATTTCCATAAATTGGGTTTGGCGGTAATTGACGAACAGCACAGATTCGGCGTGCTGCAGCGCGCTAAATTGCAGCAAAAAGGCGAAGCTCCCCACGTTTTGACGATGACGGCAACTCCCATTCCCCGGACGCTGGCGCTGACGCTGCACGGGGATTTAGATGTGAGTCAAATTGACGAACTTCCCCCCGGCAGGCAGGCGATTCAAACCACTGTACTGTCTGCAAAAGAACGCATCCAAGCTTACGATTTGATTCGGCGGGAAGTGGCTAGCGGGCGTCAAGTTTATGTGGTGCTGCCGCTGGTGGAGGAGTCGGAAAAGTTGGACGTGCGATCGGCAATTGAGGAACAAGAGAAACTGCAAAAAAGCGTATTTCCTGAGTTTAAGGTGGGTTTGCTCCACGGCAGGATGAGCAGTGCTGACAAAGATGAGGCAATTAGTAAGTTTCGAGACAAAGAAACTGATATTTTAGTATCTACTACTGTCGTCGAAGTGGGAGTAGACGTGCCGAATGCTACGGTAATGCTGATTGAAAATTCTGAGCGTTTTGGACTGTCGCAACTGCACCAGTTGCGGGGTCGAGTCGGTCGGGGCAGCAACCGTTCTTATTGTTTGTTAATGCCCGGTTCCAAAACTGCGGAAGCTATGCAGAGAATGAAGGTTTTAGAACAATCTCAAGATGGTTTTTTTATTGCGGAAATGGACATGAGATTGCGCGGGCCGGGTCAGGTTTTGGGAACTCGGCAGTCGGGTTTGCCGGATTTTGCTTTGGCGAGTTTGGTGGAGGATCAGGAGGTTTTGGAGTTGGCGAGGGCGGCGGCTCAAATGGTAATTGAGAATGATGAAAGTTTGCATCAGTGGCCGGTGGTGCGGGATGAATTGGAGCGGAGATATCAGCGGATGATGAGTGGGTCGATTTTGACTTAGATAGTTTTGGACGCAGCAACGGGGTTTTTAATAATATTTTGTAGGGGCAGGTTAAGCGAAGATATATCAAAGCCGGCAGTTTATTGCTGCACTCACGCGCCCTCCTCCCCGTAGGGCGGTTGATTTGGACCTACTTATTTAATGTCAGTAATTTCAGAAACCGGTTTTCTTCCCACAAACTCACCTAAAATCCTAGGTTTTTTGTCAGGAAACGCGGTTTATAGTTTCTTGCTGAGACTGCTGCAAAATATCAGGTTGCTCGAAACGTCAAAAACACGAATTTGTTGGGTAGGAGTGCCTCAACCCAACCTACTTTCGGAGACGATTTTTCCCTCGCTCTAGGGTGTTTTTATGAGTTGTCAGGCTTGTGGCACTTATTAAACCAAGAATCCTTCGCAGGAATGACGAGAAAGTGTCAAAATTAAGATTGTCCTGCCAGAAACAGGGGAAAGAAAATCTAGCCTGTACTGGCCTTACCAGGCAACATTGATTCCTCGCTTGTCACGCTTGCAGGTGGTCGCCGACGGTTCGTCGCATTTAATCTCAACATTAATTATGAAAGATCTCACTCGTTATCGAAATATCGGCATCTTCGCCCACGTAGATGCTGGCAAGACCACCACAACAGAAAGAATCCTGAAACTGACAGGTAAAATCCACAAAATTGGTGAAGTTCACGAAGGCGCGGCGACGACTGACTTCATGGAACAGGAGCAAGAGCGCGGTATTACGATTCAATCCGCTGCTACCACCTGCTTCTGGAACGAGCATCAGCTCAACATCATCGATACTCCCGGACACGTCGATTTTACGATCGAAGTTTACCGTTCTTTGAAGGTTCTCGATGGTGGCATCGGTGTGTTTTGCGGTTCGGGTGGAGTTGAACCGCAATCTGAAACCAACTGGCGCTACGCTAACGATTCCAAAGTCGCTCGCGTCATCTACATCAACAAGCTCGATCGCACCGGCGCAGATTTTTACCGCGTTGTCCAGCAAGTCGATAAAATCCTCGGCGCTAAACCGATGGTAATGGTATTGCCGATCGGCATAGAAGAAAAGTTTTGCGGCGTAGTCGATTTGTTGACCCGCAAAGCCTGGATCTGGGATGATTCCGGCGATCCGATGAACTATCAAATTAAAGATGTCCCCGCCGATATGGTCGATGATGTCGAAACTTGGCGCGAAAAGTTGCTCGAACTGGCCGTCGAGCAAGACGACGATGTAATGGAACAGTATCTCGAAGGCAACGAGCCGAGCATTGACGACCTCAAGCGCTGCATTCGCAAAGGTACTCGCGATCGGGCATTTTTCCCCACCTACTGCGGCTCATCCTTTAAAAACAAAGGCGTGCAGTTGGTTCTCGATGCCGTAGTTGACTACCTGCCGAACCCGATGGAAGTCACACCGCAGCCAGAAGTCGATCTCGATGGGAATGAAACCGGCGAATTTGCCGTTGTCGATCCCAATCGGCCATTGCGGGCACTCGCGTTTAAGATCATGGACGATCGCTACGGTGCTTTAACCTTCACGCGCCTGTACTCCGGTAAGTTGTCCAAGGGCGACACCGTACTCAACACCGCCACAGGCAAAACCGAGCGCATCAGCCGTTTGGTGGAAATGCACGCCAACTCTCGCGAAGAAATTGACTCCGCGCAAGCAGGGGACATTGTGGCGATCGTCGGCATGAAAAACGTCCGCACCGGACACACCATCTGCGACCCCAAAAATCCCGCCACCCTAGAGCCGATGGTATTCCCCGATCCCGTTATTTCGATTTCGGTCAAACCGAAACAAAAAGGCGGCGAAGAAAAAATGGGAGCAGCCCTCACCAAGATGGTGCAAGAAGACCCATCCTTCCACATGGTGACGGATCAAGAAAGCGGCGAAACGATTCTCAAGGGGATGGGCGAGTTACACCTCGACATCAAAGTAGACATTCTCAAGCGCACCCACGGCATCGAAGTAGAAGTCGGCGAACCGCAGGTAGCCTACCGCGAGTCGATTACCAAGCGCCTCGAAGACGAATACACCCACAAAAAGCAATCAGGTGGTTCCGGTCAATTTGCCAAAATCGGCTACGTGATCGAGCCTGGTGAGCCTGGAAGCGGCTTCCAGTTTGAGTCAAAAGTGACAGGTGGTAGCGTGCCGAGAGAATATTGGCCAGCGGTCGAAAAAGGCTTTGAAAGCTGCATCGACAAAGGCGTCTTGGCCGGATTCCCTTGCTTGGACTTGAAATTCACCCTACTAGAAGGCGGTTTCCACCCCGTTGACTCGTCAGCAATGGCCTTTGAAATTGCTGCCAAAGCGGCCTATCGCCAGTCTCTGCCTAAAGCGGCGCCTCAGTTGCTCGAACCGATTATGAATGTCGATGTATTCACTCCAGATGATTACATGGGCGACGTGATCGGCGACCTCAACCGCCGCCGGGGCATGATGAAATCTCAGGAGACAGGACAAACAGGAGCGCGGATCAAGGCAGATGTGCCGTTGAGCGAAATGTTTGGTTACATTAGCGATTTGCGTACAATGACCTCTGGGCGCGGACAATTCTCAATGTCCTTCTCGCACTATGCTCCTTGTCCGAATAACATCGCTGAAGAAGTGATTAAGGCGGCAAAAGAGCGTCAAGCTGCGAAGTAATGTATTGACTGCGACGAAGTGATTTGTCGCAGTCAATCACCAAGGTTAAAAACTAGATTTTTGTAGTTTTTAACCTACATTCCGCACTTCTTAACATAGTCAGAAGTGCGGAATGTAGGCTCAAAGAAGCGCTAGAGTATCGTGTGCGCTTGAGCGACTTGGCCCAGAAAGTGTTGTTGAGCCGTAGCAATCTGACCCATCTGGTCGATCGTCTGGAAAAAGCCGGACTGCTGTATCGAGAACGCTGTCCGAGCGATCGGCGTGGCGCCTATGCCGTGCTGACTGAGGCTGGATTGGAGATGCAACAGAAGATGTGGACGGTTTATGCTGAAGGAATCGCAGAATACTTTGGCTCTCACTTGGATGATGAAGAACTTCAGGTGATGCAGCGAGTGTTAGAGCGAATGCTTTAAAAAAAGCAACACCCTGAAACCCACATCAATTCATGCCAATATACCTGGGTTCGATCATTACCGTTACCAACTGCTACCTCTACGCTCAACTCAACCTAAGTTCATAACTGTAATTGCCCTAGCTGACTGCAACAGCTATCTTCAAGATACTTTCATCTTTAGAGTTTTATGATGATTTTATCTGATAGACCTTGAATATTGAGTTCAAGGCTGGGAGAAGCATCACTGTAGAAGACTTCACAGATGTAACCACTTTCAGGAACCTTAAAAAGTAATCTGTTGCTGCCCGATACTTCCACATCTTCAACCTTACCTTTGATGGTGCATTTCCCAGAATCCAAAGTTACTTGCAATATCTTGGATGTATCATCAGTAATAGTTAGCTGCTTAATCGTCTTGATTCTCATCAATTTAAGACGACCTATGTCACGCTGTTCGACGCCATTGCCTAAAGTTTTCCAATCAGCTTCTCTCTTGACTTCCGTGTTTGATGGCTCTGCTAGTGGAACAGTAAGCTCTGGAAGGTCAGAGACTGAATCTAGATTTATGCTCCATTTACGAGCATTCTCATCAAGTTCGTCCTGTCTTTGCTTAAATTTGCCACCATCTGTGTTTCGCTCGTAGTCTACCTGCTTTTTCTTAGTGGCAATCCAACGCTCTCGTGCAAAATTTCGTAGCTTAGAGTTGGAATCATCAAAAAATTTCTCATAAAATTCTAAGCATGGCACAAACTCACCAATTCTCTCCATTGCAGCACCAACTTCTTGTACAGTTATATGGTGCTGCCAATCGGAAAAACCTCGAACTGAAGTTATAAAGTTCTGATAACGTTGGCGTTCTGATCGAGCAGTATCTGGTGTAAGATCTGAGTAAGCAATTCCACGCACAACATTAAACTTCAAACTTTTTGCTTCATTGGGATGAGGATGCTTAGCTATTGCTTCTATGGCTTTGCTCCACAATTTTCGCTGAATTAAGTAGTCAACTAGCTCTTGATGCCGATTCAGGTTTTGAAGCGCTGGTAAAACATAGTCTAACCATTGATATTTATCTGGTTTTCTTTCTCTTTCCCACTCCTGAAAAATCCGCTGATTTTCTCCTTCTTTTTGCAGGTATTGTAAGCCTTCGGGAAAACCTTCGACTTCAGCTTTAGCTAAGTTATACTCGCGCTTTGGGGGAACTTCACACTGATCCCAGCAGCGCACAGCACCTTTATAATCTTTGGCTTGGTAGAAAGAACTTCCCGCCACTTTTATTGTTTGGTTATAACCAGCTTGTTGCAAGTCTTGTAATAGATTTCCAAATCGTTGCCATTGCTCACAGGTGAGACTCTGTTCGTTCATCAATTTTATATCATCAATTTGGCTGGCATATTGCTCGATCGCTGCTTGCCAGGGTTTGCTCGAACGAAAGTTTTTCAGTGAGTTGTTCTCATTGCGTTTTTCAAGGAACTCGGTGAATTTATTGAGAACATCGAAAGATTTCGGATCTTCCTCCATCATGAATGCCACTAAAGAAAGCTCTACTGGTTTCTGATTGGGGTTTTTTTCACACCATTGCTTCAATTCTTTCCAACAAGCTCCCTCCCAGAAGCACTTCCAAGCCTCTTCCTTCTTACCTCGATTCAAGAAAAGTTGACCAGCCTCACTAAAATGATTATCGAATTTGAGCGCCCAAGCTTCGCAGAGGTCAACTTCTTTTGTATCTCCTAACACAGAGTAATACGCTTTTGCATTTCTGAGTAACTCTGGGTTTTCCTCTG